>JADGPP010000075.1 GCA_017882375.1 Solirubrobacteraceae bacterium
ACGGCTGCAGATCGAGCGCGACGGCGCGGCGGAGCTCGCTCTGGCCGACAGCGCCACGCGGGCGGGCGTGCTCGACGACCTGCGCGCGCTGCGGGTGCGGGTCGCCGGATGGCAGCTCGCGGATCCGGGCGGGGTCGAAGCGGTGGAACCGGCGCTGCAGCGCCTCTACGGCAAGGGCCGCCGGCGCATGCGCCGGGCCGAGCGCGCCGGCCGGGCTCGCGGGCGCAAGCTGCACGAATGGCGCAAACGCGTCAAGGATCTCCGCTACGTGGCGGAAATGCTGGAGCGCAGCGACGACGACGGTCGGGCCTGGCACAAGCGCACCGGCGGCAAGCCGGGCAAGCGCGCGGGCAAGCGGTCGAGCACCAAGGCGACGTTCATCGGCAAGGTCGCGCGACGGGCCGACGACCTCGGCGAACTGCTCGGCGAGGAGCACGACCTGGCGGTGCTCGCCGAGCGCGTGCGGACCGAGGCGAAGGCCACGCGCGCATCCGGGGCGCCGGGGCCGGGCACGCGCAAGGCGCTGCTGAAGTCGATCGCGCGACGGCGCAAGCGCCTGCGCAAGCGCGCACTGCGCGACGGCAGGCGCCTGTTCGGCCGGTCGCCGAAGAGCTTCGTACGGCGGATCCGCGCGGCGGCGGCGCTCGGATCGGTCAGTCGACGCTGAGGATCGTCAGCTCGCGCGTGCCTTTGGGCAGCGCGACCGACGCCTTGTCGCCGGGGGCGCGACCGAGCAGCGCGACGGCGACGGGCGATTCTGCCGACAGCTTGCCCTCGGCGGGCGCCGCGTCGTGCGAGCTGACGATGCGCCAGGTCTGCTCGACGCCGTTCTGGTCGCGCACGTGCACGCAGGAGCCAAAGCCGACGAGCCCGCCGGCGGTCGAGGATCGCTCCTCGACGATCACCGCCGCGGCGATGCGCTCGCGCAGGCGTGCGATCTTCGTCTCCAGGTGCGCCTGCTCGTTCTTGGCGTCGTGGTACTCGCTGTTCTCCTTCAGATCGCCCCATTCGCGCGCCGTCTTGATTCGCTCGGCGATCTCGCGCCGACCGTCGCCCTCGAGCACGGTGAGCTCGCCGTGAAGCTCCTGAAGGCCCTCGGCGGTCATCATGTTCGCGGCGTCGGGCACCCGCTGAGACTATCGCTTGGCGGCTCGCTCAGAAGTACGTGCTCGGCGAAGAGGCCAGAAGCGCATAGATCTGCACGATCGCCGCCTGGTAGAGCAGCTGCGCGGAGGCGGGCGAGCCGGCGACGAACAGGTCGTCGCCAAGGCGCAGGTGCTGCCAGGCGTAGTCCACGTAGGCCTGCGCGAGCCTGGGCCCGGGGGGATCGTGGGTGACGGAGTCCAGGTAGAGGACGTTGCGGAAGTAGATGGACGGGAAGAAGGGGTTCTCTTCGCCGAGCCGCTGCGGCGTGAAGTAGGCGCTCGCGAGCTGCGCGGTCTGGCGCGCCTGGTAGAGATAGCCGGAGTTGCCGGTGCTCTGGTAGAGCAGCGTGCCGGCGCCGATCATCACGCCCTGGTTGTAGCTCCAGAAGGTCGGGTCGACGACGCCGTGCGGGCGGATGTGATCGGCGTACAGGCCGTTGGCCTGCAGCAGGCAGGTGCGCACCCAGTTGTAGGCGCCTTCGGCGAACTGCAGGTACTGCAGGTTGCCGGTGATGCGGTACAGCTGTGCCGCCAGCTCGGCCGCGGGGGCGGTCGTGATGGTGTTGCGATCGGTGTTTTCGGCGCCGTTGGAGAAGGGAATGCCGCCGGGACAGGCGAGGCTCTGGTCGGTGGAGAAGCCGGCCATCTCGAAGGCCATGATCCCCTCGGCGTAGCCCAGCGCGCCGGGGTTGCGCGTCCTCTTGTAGACCCGCGCGAGCTCGATGCCGATCCAGTCGTTGTCGTCGTAGTACTTCGCCCCGCCGGGCCCCGTCGGCGGCGCGGCGGTGCCGTCGAAGGCCGCGAGCGTGCTCGTGTAGGTGCCTTCCGGCGCGCCGGAGTTGTTGGCGTCGAGGTAGTTGCGCAGGCCGATCAGCCGGGAGTGCAGCTCGGGGGTGAAGGAGACTGGCAGGCCGGGAACGTTGGCCATGGTCACGGTGGCGGCGAGCGCCTGGGAGAACGACCAGAGAAAGGAGAACGGTTCGCCCGCGTACAGCCCGGAGCCCTGGACGTAGTAGTAGCGCTGCATCGCTTCGAAGGCGCGCAGGGCGCGCGCGGGGTTGCCGTGCAGGACCGGCTTGCTCGGCTTCTTGACCTTGGACTTCGCGGCCGCGCGAGCGGCGAGCGGCGAGCGGCGGGGGTGGCTGAACGGACGCGACACCCCCGCGGGATAGGCCGAAGCGGCGCCGGCGTGGCGCGCAGCGACGCGGTGCGCAGCGCCACCCGCAG
This sequence comes from Solirubrobacteraceae bacterium, assembly GCA_017882375.1. Taxonomy (GTDB): domain Bacteria; phylum Actinomycetota; class Thermoleophilia; order Solirubrobacterales; family Solirubrobacteraceae; genus Palsa-744. Next base: position 2,373 of record JADGPP010000075.1, read on the forward strand.
TCGCGGCGAGCGCGCTTGCGCCGAGGATGTGCAACGCGAGGGCGGACAGCGCGAGGGACAGCGCCAGCGCGCGGCTGCGAGCGCCAACTCCGGGCGCGCGGCGGCGCGCACGCTCTTGCACGTTCGTCGATCTCATGGGCTCACAAGCACAACAGACGGGAAGGCCATTCGATTTGGTATACGCATGACCGGGTGTCCTCGGACTACACCACGGTGGGACACGTGACGGCCGACGTTATGGTCGACGGGTCGCGCCGCCCGGGCGGGAGCGCCTTCTACAGCGCCCTGCAGGCTGCGCGCCTGGGTTGGCGGGCGCGGATCGTCACGCGCGGCGTGCGCGCGGAGATCGAGCAGTTGCTTGCCCCCTACAGCGGGGAGCTGGAGCTGCAGGTCCTCGAGGCGCCCTACACGACGACGCTTGCAACCTCGGTGGCGGGTGGCGCTCGCTCGCAGCGGATTCTTGCGTGGGCCGGCGAGCTCGGTGAGGGCGTGGCGGTCGATACGGAGATCCTGCACCTGGCGCCGGTCGCGCGCGAGACGGGGGCTCGCTGGCGTGGACGTGCGCGCTTCGTCGGGCTGACGCCGCAGGGGCTCGTGCGAGCGTGGTCGCAGCTCGGCTCGCCGATCGTGCCCGCCGCGCTGCAGCGGGCGCTGCTGCCCGAGCGCTGCGACGCGATCGTGATCAGCTCCGACGAGCGCGACAGCTGCGCGGCGTTGCTGGCGGGCTTCGGCGAAGCGGACGGCATCCGGCCGGCCGCCGGTCCGCTGGTCGCCGTGACCGGAGCCGCGGCGCCCACTGAGCTGTATCTGCCCGACGGCACGAGCGCGCGGGTGCACGTGCCGGCGGTCGCGCATCCGCGCGACGACATCGGCGCCGGAGACGTGTTCGCCGCGGCGTTCTTCGTCGCGCTGGCCGAGGGCTCGGCGCCAGAGCAGGCAGCGTCGCTGGCAAACGCCGCCGCAGCCGTGCGCATCGCCGGCCACGGCGCGGGCGCGATCGGTGACCGGGCGGCGATCCAGGCGCGCGCTGACGCGGTCGCCTAGCGACGCGGCTCAGTCACCGCTGTCGCGCGAGCGCGTCATCGATCGACCGCTTGAGACTGTCGTGGTCGATCGCGTCGCCGCGACCGCAGGCGCGCGCGGCCAGCTGCAGGCTGCCGCCGACAGGGGCCATCTCGACGACCGAGACGCGCGCGCGCGGCGCGACCTGATGGACGGCTGCGGCGATCGGGTCGACGAACATCGGCCCCGCCTTGAACACGCTGCCGATCAGCCCGACGGGGAAGTCGCCGTTGTCGTCCCCTCCCCGACGGCTATCCGTGCGGTCATCTCCGCCTCCTGCGAGGCCGGCGTGGCCGATCACGGCAACGATCTGCGCGGCCAGCTCGGCGGCGCCGCGACGGTAGAGCTCGCGCGCGACGGCGTCGCCGCCCTGGGCGAGCTCGCAGGCGACGACGGCGAACGCGGCGATCTCGCCCTTGGTCAGCGGCTTTGCGTAGACGAGCGCCGCCAGCGCCTCGACGCTGGGCACTTCGAAGAAATCCGCGGCGGCGTCGGAAAGGCCGGTCTGCGGTCCCGAGCCGTCGCGATCGGCGAGCGCCGCGCGGATCGACTCGTTGCCGAGCCAGTAGCCGCTGCCCTGGTCGCCGAGCAGGTGTCCCCAACCGCCCACGCGCCAGGCCTGGCCGCCGGGACCGACGCCGAACACGTTGGAGCCGGTGCCCGAGATCGCGCCGACGCCGGGCCGACCGCCCGTTGCGACCGCCCAGGCGCCGACGACGTCGTTGACGACGATCCAGTCGTCCGTTCGCGCCGATCGCACGTTGCCGGCGATCGCATCGGTGTCGGTGCCGGCGACGGCGAGCACGGCGGTGGCCAGCTCGCTCTGAGCGATGCCGGCACGCTGCAGCGCAAGGTCTGCGACGTCGAGCAGGGCGTCGACGGCCGACGCGGCGCCGACGGCGTCCGCGTTGCTGGGTCCACCTTCGGCGAGATGCACGGCGCGCTCGTCGAGATCGAACACCGCTGCGAGCGTCTTGGTGGCGCCGCCGTCGATGCCCATGACGTAGCGCGCCTGCGAGCGCGCGTCCACTGCAGACGCTGGGGTGAGGAGCGCCGGGGGCAGTTGCACGAGCGAGTCTCGTTTCATCGACCGGATCCTGCCAGGATTTCGGCGGCGGGCTAGGATCGCGGTGCGATGGACGTGAAGCCGATGTTTCCGAGCGCACCTGCGCGCAAGGGCATGTACGAGTCGTTCTACCTGCGCGCGGTCTCGCCGCGCGAGCCGGTGAGCGTGTGGATACGCCACACGGTGAACAAGCCACCGGGCGAGAGGGCGCGGGGCTCGGTGTGGTGCACGGTGTTCGACGGCGCGCGCGGCCGGCCATTCATGCACAAGCTCTCCAGCGATGCGCTGAGCGTGCCGGGCGGGGGCTGGATCGAGGTCGGCCATCCCGGCGAGCCTGCGCAGGGCGCGACGATGGGCGCCGATTCGGCCAGCGGCGCGTGCGGAGCGGCGCAGTGGTCGCTGCGGGTGGCCGCGCAGGAGCGCGAGCTGCGCCACCTGCCTCGCGAGTGGCTGTACCGCGCACCGCTGCCGCGCACGAAGCTCACGAGCCCGGCACCGGCTGCGAGCTTCGACGGCGAGCTGCGGCTGGCCGGGGACAGGGAGATCGCGCTCGACGACTGGCGCGGGATGGTCGGGCACAACTGGGGCGCCGAGCACGCCGAGCGCTGGATCTGGCTGCACGGCGTGGGCTTTGAGCAGGCGCCGGAGGCGTGGCTGGACGTCGCGCTCGGCCGCGTGAAGATCGCCGGGCGGATGACGCCGTGGGTGGCCAGCGGCGCGCTGTCGATCGCCGGACGGCGCCTGCGCATCGGCGGCCTGGGCGCGCGCGGGCTGCACGTCGCCGAGAGCCCGCAAGGGTGCGCGCTGCAGCTGCCCGGCGAGCGCGGGCTGATGGTCGAGGCGCGCGTGGAGGTCCCCGCGGGGACGACCGCCGGCTGGCACTACGCCGATCCACACGGCGGCGCTGGGCACGACGTGGTCAACTGCTCGATCGCCGCGCTGGCGCTGACGGTCACGCTGCCCGGCGAGCGCACCGCACGCTCGCTTACGAGCGCGCACGGCGGCGCCTACGAGCTGGGCATGCGCGAGCGCGATCATGGCGTCGCGATCGCGCCGTTCGGCGAGGACTGAGCGCCGGCGCGCAGAAAGGGGGGTGACTGGGCCGGCGAGGGACGCCGACCCAGTCACTGGAGAGGTCTGAGGAGCGCATCCGCACGCTCCGCAGATCGGAGGTTGAGACGAGCATCAGGCTCGGGCCTGATTGCTCATCAAGCTTATCAAGCTTATCCACTTCTTCAAGGAGGCTGTCGGCTGGCGGCCTGGAGGTAGTCTTCCGGCGATGAGCCGGCGCGACGCCAAGCGACGCTAGATGCGCTACGCAAAGGGCCTGCAGGAGGTCGGCGACGGCTTCTACGCCTACCTGCAGCCGGACGGAGGCTGGGGCTGGAGCAACGCCGGCCTGGTCGTCGACGGCGAGCGCACGCTGCTGATCGACACGCTTTTCGACCTGCACCTGACCGAGGAGATGCTGCAGGCGATGCGTCGCGCGGTGCCGGCGGCGGCACAGATCGACACGCTGGTGAACACGCATGCCAACGGCGACCACTGCTATGGCAACCAGCTCGTCGGCGACGCGGTGATCGTCGCGTCGGAGCGAACGGCCGCGGAGATGACCGAGCTGCCGCCGGCGGCGATGGCCGCGCTGGTGGCGCAGGCGCCGCAGATGGGCGAGCTCGGCGAGTTCTTCTTGCGCTGCTTCGGCTCGTTTGACTTCGACGGCATCGAGCTTGTGCTGCCGCAGGAGACCTTCAGCGGGCAGCGGGCGATGCGCGTGGGCGACCGTGAGCTGGCGCTGATCGAGGTCGGGCCGGCGCACACACGCGGCGACACGCTCGTACACGCCCCGGCCGAGCGCGTGCTGTTCACGGGCGACATCCTCTTCTCTGGCGCTCACCCGATCGCCTGGGCGGGACCCGTGTCGAACTGGATCGCTGCGTGCGAGCGGATCCTCGCGCTCGACCCCGCCGTGATCGTCCCGGGCCACGGGCCGCCGAGCGACACCGACGCGGTGCGTGAGTGCAAGGCCTACTTCGAGTACCTCTACGACGAGGCGCGGCTGCGCCACGGCGAAGGGATGACAGCGTTGCAGGCGGCGCGCTCGATCAGCGTCGACCGCTGGGCCGACTGGGGCGAGGGCGAGCGCCTGGTGGTCAACCTGGCGAACATCTACGCCGAGCTCGACGGCGACCCCGAGCCGCTGAACCCGCTCGTGGCCTTCCAGCAGATGGCCGAGCTGGCAGCCGCACGCTGATCTCCGGCGCTCGCGCAGGCGCCGACCGTACCTCGCGTCCCTTCCTGGAACGACAAACGGCGTGGGGGCCGTGATGCTCCCCCACGCCGCATGCGCGTTGCTATTTCAAGCGAACTTCGCTACTAGATTTCGGGCGGCGTCGTGTCGAAGCCGATGCTGCCGTCCTTCAGCGTGATTTCTTCCAGTTCCGCTTCCAGCTTGCTGTGCGCTTCGACTTCTCCGGTTATCGGATTGAAAGCGGCTTCTTCGCCTTTGACGTATTCGCACTGCGGGCCGGTCGGTTTGAACTCCGTCAGGATCCGTTTGAAGATCATGGAGACGTTGAGCCGTTCACGAATGCCGGAGGGAAATTTCTTCAGTCCGCCTTTGCTCGTGATTACTTCTTCTTCGGTTGCGTATTCAGCAGCTTCGAATTCGCTCTCCGGTTTTTTTTCGGCGGCCAGCGGGATTTCCTGTTCCGGAATGTGGTATTTGCAGTTGGCCGGCTTGATCCTCAGTTCGGCTTCGTTTGCTTCGATGGTCACCACTCGAGCCGAGCCGTTGGCGTGGAACCTGAGCACCAGCGGTTTCTTGAACACGACCTTGGGGTGAGAGATGACGTTGCCCTGTTTGTCCGGGTAGCTGCACTTTTTGAAGGTGAGCGTCATCGTCAACGAGGTCGACCGTTCTGCGGTGACTTCGCTGGTCCCTGTCAGCCCTCCGCATTCGACGTTGACGCCCGCGATCTTGAGTTCGCTGACTTCTCCGATGCCCTTTGCGACCGCCGGGCTTGCAGGCGAGATCGTCTGCCCGGTGATGCTCGCCGTGAATTCGCCGTAAAAGTGTTTTACTTCGACTTTCGCGAATGCGGGACTCGCAGAGGCGGCAAGCGCCACCGCTGCCGCCGCGATCCCGATGACCATCTTGACGTGTCTCATGTCTCCAATGTCTCCCTTGTCGCCTCATTGCCCAATGAGAGCCGCTCCATGGCCCTGCCAGTCCGTCCCGCTGGGAGGCCTGCCCCCCAGCCCTTTCGGCCATCCCGAAGGGCGTGACTGCGTAGCCTACCACGAAACTGGGGACGTAAACCCCATATTTTCCGGGGCAGAAGCGTCGAATCAGCGGCCGCCGTCAGAGCCCCAGCGAACTCAAGGTCGCGAGCCCGTCGAGCCGCTGAGCGCGGGGCCGTAACCAAGCAGAACGAAGTTCTCCAGCGCCCAGTCGACGTCCGATTCGGCCGCGGAGATGCGTTCTTTTGCGGCCGTGTCGTCCGCGGCGAGCAGCGCCCGCCATCGCCAACGTGCTCGCGACGCAATTGCAGCCGTAGCGAGCGCAGGTCCGGCAAGACGGCCTAGATCGAGCGCGCCCGAGAGGATTCGAACCTCTGACCTTCGGTTCCGTAGTGTCTCCAGATGCCCTGTTTTTGGCTTTCCTAAGCCATATCTCGGGACACGAACTGCGCTCAAATGACCTCAGATTTGCGGAGTTCGGGACATATTTCGGGACACGAAAGTGCTCTCTCGACGATGAGATCGCACCGGTGGCCTGCCATCTGGTTGTCGCGGCGTTCTTTAGCTCCGACTCTGGATGTAGCGTCTATGGACTCGGTAGTGCCCCCGGCTGGTCATGGACCCTCACTGATACCGTGCAATGGCCTGATCGCGCTCGCTCGCGGAGATGGTCTGTGGCCTCGCCCGTTGGGCGACCAGGGCTTGCAGATCCATCTCTTTGAGGCTCCCGTGTTCACCGAGGTGGGCAATATCACCGCGGATGCGGTCCTCTATCGCCTTGAGAGCCCGCTCGTCGTGCTCGCCGAGTGCAAGGGCGGGCGTAACGTCAGCGCACTGCAGGCACGTCGCTACCTCAGCGCCAACGTCGAGGGCATCTTTGCAGCCGGCTCGCTTCCTTCGACGCTGCGCGATCGCGATGGCACCCGCGTTATTGCGGTGTTCGTCGGCAACGAGACCCATCGCAGCGACCTGGAAGCTTCGATGACCCAGCATCAGATCCAAGCTCCGCTGCTCACCGTAGGCCGTGACGGCGCACGTTTGACGGGAGTCGAGCCCTCCTCGACCCTGGACGCGTTCGAGCTTGCCCACCAGGGCGGGCTTGCGCCCGCACGATTCCCGATTGATCAGCTCAGTCCCGCCGAGGAGATCCGCGAGCTGGTCGTCCCGAGTCTCGTCGCCGCCCAGGCTCCGCCAGGACGAGATCGTGGATGTCGAAGCGCTGTGTCGTGAGGTGTTGCCCGAGTGGTCCCTCCTCGGCAAGGAGGCCCAGCGCGAGTTCAGGGCGCGCGTCGATGACGTCGTGCGCAGGCTTGCAGAGGGCGACTTCGGAGCCCAGCCGCTGGTTGTTCGCCGTCGTAGACTTCAACGAGACGCCAGCGCGGATCGTGACCGCATACGCCAACCGCAAAGACCCCCCGGGATGGACAACACAATGACCGTCACCATCGGCAGCCTGACCTTCGACCACGCCACCTATGACGATCGCGGGGACGTCCTCTACCTGCACGCCGGCGAACGCCAGGCGGCCACCGGCAGCGAGGCCACACCCGAGGGCCATGTACTGCGCTTCAACGATCGCGGCGAGGTCATCGGCCTAACGATCATCAACGCAAAGTGGCTGCTGCAACGCGACCACGTCATCAACGTCACGATCCCCGAGCACGTCGCCGTCAGCCCGGACGCGCTCGCCGAGGCTCTGACGGCGGCCTGAGCCCGGCACGGCACGTCGCAGCACACGCCCGTCCAGCTTCCTTGCCCGGCTTCGGCAACGCTCAACGCCCCGGCAGCCAAAGCCCTAACAGCAGCACTCAGGGGTGGGGGATCGCTGAACTGTAGGCCCGGCGCCGTGGCGGCCCGAGCTGCACACAAGACCCTCACACGACGCTACGCGTCGCGGCCGGGTGGCCGCCGCTACGTGCACCCGAGGCGTCGGGCTACGCCCTCCTCGTCACCGAGCGCCCTCGACGATGGCATCGCGGATGCAATGGACAGTCCGGCCACACCGTCCCACACATTTCGCGTGACCATCTCGGGAGAAAAAGTCGGGAGAAAACTTTTACTGGCCTATCCTACTATCGTCCCGAAACCACTGATTTACAGCCTTTTCTTTAGCGCGCCCGACAGGATTCGAACCTGTGACCTTCGGTTCCGTAGACCGACGCTCTATCCAGCTGAGCTACGGGCGCAGAGCCGCCCAGTCTAGTCGGCCGCAGCTGCCTTAGCGTCCGGCGCTCGCGCTGGCGCTGGCCCGTGGCGCGCGCGCCTGTGCGAAGCTGACCATGCGCCCGGTGCGCTCGTCCCACAGCTTCAGGCGCACCGCGCGCATGCCGTCCATGAACGACAGCGTCGGCACGCCGTGGAAGATCTCGTTCTCGTCGTGGGCGCGCTGCAGGTTGTAGTTGGGGATGCGCGCATTGAGGTGGTGGACGTGGTGCAGGCCGATGTTGCCGGAGAAGAACTGCAGGACCTTCGGCAGCTTCAAGTAGGAGCTGCCGCGCAGCGCCGCGTCGGCGTAGCTCCAGCCGCCCGACTCCTGCCAGTAGGCGTCCTCGAACTGGTGCTGCACGTAGAACAGCCAGATGCCGGCCGAGCCGGCGAGCATCACCGTCGGCGCCTGCACGAGCAGGAAGTCGCGCCAGCCGATCAGCCAGCAGAGCGCGGCCACGACCGCCGCGAGCGCGACGTTCGTGCCGATCACGCTGCGCTTCATGCGCGGGCGCGCGTCGCGCGGGACGATGCGCGGACCGACCAGCAGCGCGACGATCGGCCCGACCCCGAACATCACCAGCGGGTTGCGAAACAGCCGGTAGGCCAGACGCGAGCGCCAGGGCAGCTCGAGGTACTCGCTCACCGTCAGCGTGCGAACGTCGCCGCCGCCACGACGGTCGAGGTCGCCCGAGGTGGCGTGGTGGATCGCATGGTCGTGGCGCCAGCGCAAGAACGGCGAGTAGACGAACAGGCCGAGCACGACGCCGAGCCACATGTTCGCGCGCTTGGAGCGCAGCAGCGAGCCGTGCGAGCAATCGTGGAAGAGGATGAACGTGCGCACGAGAAAGCCCGCCGCGGGGATCGCGATCGCGAGCACGAGCAGGTAGGAGATCTTCAACGACAGGTACATGAGAACCGACAGCGCCAGGTACGGCAGCACCGAGGTCGCCAGTTCGCGCATGCTGCGGCCGAGGTGTGGCTGCGCGTAGGGAGCGAGATCCTCGCGCCAGAACGGTCGCTCGGGGCGGGCCTCCGCAACCGCGGCGAGAGAGGCGCTTGCAGTTTGGCTGGCGCGCGAGTCGTCGAACCGACCGCCGGGGCGCTGCTCAGGAGGGCGCTGCAAGGTCTTCTCTCTTTCCGGTCCCGTCACGCCTGCGACAGCGATCGAAGTCCCGTTCGGCACGAACGGGCAGGATCGCAGGTGTTGCGGTCGACCGCAAGCTCAAACCACAGGCGTCCGCCGGCTCATGCCGGTTTGCCGACGATCGCCTGGCGCTCCCTGATTCCCCGTGCGATGCGACCACCGAGCGCGCCGAGAAGCATGCCGAAGATCGCGTCGATCACGATCAACAGCGGCGGGAAGCCGCCCAGCGAGACCTTCGCGTGGGTCCCGGCGATCGCGTGCGCGAGCAGCACAGCGAGCCCGAACAGAGCCCCGCCGACCAACCCCCTGTCGGCTCCGCCCCACCCGTCCTGGTGCTCGAATCCGGCCAGCACGGCTCCCAGGCCGGCGAGCACGACAACCACCCAGTAGACGCCCGCGGAGACGCCGAGCAACGTTGGCGTGAGCATTCGGCTTCGCTCCCTCTCCCCTGGGCGCCTTCGAGCGCGACAGCACCAGGCCGTCGGCAGCCCGCGAGCGCCAGCCGCCCGCGGTGGCGACGGGATGCGACCGCCGGACATGGCGCCGGCCAGCATCTAGAGTCCGGCGATGCTCTACGTCGCGCTGGCCGGGCAGCTCGTGCTCGTCGCCGGCGCCTTCCGGCTGGAAACTCGCACGAGCAGCGACCAACGGCGCTCGGCGGTGCGCGGCGCGCTGGCCTGGAGCGCCGCTTGGCTCGCGCTCGGGCTGCTGCCGACCCTCTGGTTCGGGCTGTTCGACAGCCCGCACGCGGCGGGCTCCTACGCCGCCGTCTACCTGATCGAGCGGGCGCTGTCGCTGGACAACGTCTTTGTCTTCGCAGTGCTGATCGCAACCTTCGAGATCCCCGGCCGCGAGCAGGACCGGCTCGTGTCCTACGGCGCGCTGTCGGCGTTCGCGCTGCGCATCCCCGCGATCCTGCTCGGCGTGGCCGTGTTCAACGCCTCGCACGTCGTCGGCTACGTGCTCGGCGGGGTGCTGATCGTGCTCGCATGGCGGACCGCGCGATCGGGTGGCGAGGAGGCCCCCGGCGCCAACCGGGTCGTCGCATCGCTGCAGCGGCGCCTGCCGGTTAGCGAGCACGTGTCGCGCCGCTGGCTGGTCATGCGCGACGGGCGCAGAGAGGTCACGCCACTGCTGCTCTGCCTGATCGCGATCGTCTTTGCCGATCTCACGTTCGCCGTCGACTCGATTCCGGCAGCGCTGGCGATCTCAAACGACGCGACGCTGCTGCTGACCGGCAACCTGCTCGCGCTGCTTGGCCTGCGCGCGCTGTTCGCACTCGTGACGGTCGCCCGCGAGCGGCTGCGGTACATGGATCAGACGATCGCCGTGCTGCTGGCGCTGGTCGGCGTCAAGCTGCTTGCGAGCGACGTCGTGCACGTCGGCCCGCTGGAAAGCCTCGCGGCGGTCATCGCCGTGCTCGGCGCCGGGACCGCTGTCTCGCTGCGCGCAAGCAGACCGCCGAGCGCCGGACGCATCGCCGGCCCCTAGTCGCTCGCGTCGGCTACAGCAGCCCGACCTGGCGCAGGATCGACACGGAGTCGGAGTAGACGTCCTTGCGCTTGACCTTGCCGCGCTCGAACGGGATCACGTCCATGCCGTCCCACTCGATGCGCCTGCCCGAGGGCTCGGCGACGATCTCGCCACGGCTCAGCGGCTTGACGTGCGTCGCGCTCGCCGTCCACTCCTGCACGACGAGATCCTCGCGCACGTACATCCTGCGTGTCTTGAACTCGATGTCCGGCCACGACTCGAAGATCTTCGCGATGTGCGCCAGCGCATCCTCGCCCTCGGCGCGCTCACCGGCCGTGTGGTTCTCGAACACCATGTCCGGCGCGTGCATCGAGCCGATCCGCTGCACGTCGTGCGCATTCCACGCGTCGTTGTAGGCGTCGATCGTCTGCTGCAGCTGCTCGCTCGACGTGCTCATGCCCACTCCATCGGCTCGTACCCGCTCGAGCGCGGCGCCGAGACGATCAGCACCTCGGCCGGGTCGCGGGTGTCGTTGCGCATCGTGCGCTTGTGCTCGGGATCCAAGCGCGCAAACGTGCCGGCGGGCGCCGGGTGATCCTCGCCGTCGATCACCAGCGTCGGATCGCCGGCGAGCACGAAGAAGATCTCCTCCTGGTCGCGACCGATCTCGTCGTGCTCGGGTATCTGCTCCCCCGCGCCGATGTCGACGATGTTGATGCCGAACGCCTGCAGCTCGAGCGTGCGGCGGACGAGTTGCCAGCTGCCGATCGTCTCGCACTCCGCGCGGTGGGCGAGCTTGAAGCTCATCGCGACCTCCTCGGTTGGCTCTGTGCGCGCGGCTTCGCCGTGCGCTCCCCGCGGCGACCATACCGTGCGACTGCGGCGCCGTGACAGCCGCCGTCCAGCGCCATCGGCCCGGTGGACGTTCGTCACACAGCCGTGCCGATCGCGCCAGGTAAGCTCGGTGAGCCAGCCGATCTCGATCTGGAGGCGCGATTTGTCGCTCGAACACGTTGACGTGCTGATCGTCGGCGCCGGCCTGTCCGGCATCGGCGCGGGGTGTCACCTGCAGGCCGACTGCCCGCAGAAGTCATTCGCGATCCTCGAGGCGCGCGAGAGCATCGGCGGCACCTGGGATCTCTTCAGATACCCGGGCATTCGCTCGGACTCGGACATGTACACGCTCGGCTACTCCTTCCGCCCGTGGGAGGAGGCCAAGTCGATCGCCGACGGCGCGTCGATCCTCAACTACGTCCGCCAGACCGCCAGCGACAACGGCATCGACCGCCACATCCGCTTCGGCCACCGCGTCGTGCGCGCCGAGTGGTCTTCGGCCGACGCCCGGTGGACCGTCGAGGCAACGCGCGAGGACACGCAGGAGACGGTCGAGCTGACGTGCGGCTTCCTGTTCATGTGCACCGGCTACTACCGCTACGACGAGGGGTACACCCCGCAGTTCGACGGCAGCGAGAGCTTCGCCGGGCAGATCGTGCACCCACAGCACTGGGGCCAGGACGTCGACCACGCGGGTAAGCGCGTCGTGGTGATCGGCAGCGGCGCCACCGCCGTGACGCTCGTGCCCGCGCTCGCCGAGACCGCCGAGCACGTGACGATGCTCCAGCGCTCGCCCAGCTACGTCGTCTCGCTTCCCGCCGAAGATCCGATCGCCAAGCTCGTCCGCCGCGTGCTTCCGTCGAAGGCGGCCTACGCGGTGGTGCGCTGGAAGAACGTGCTCGTCACGATGCTCGTCTACCAGGTCAGCCGCCGCCGGCCCGGTCTGGTCAAGCGACTGGTGCGACGGGCGATCAAACGCCAGCTGCCGCCCGACTTCGACGTCGACACGCACTTCAGCCCGCGCTACAGCCCATGGGATCAGCGCATGTGCCTGGTGCCCGACAGCGATCTGTTTGGAGCGCTCTCCTCGGGCCGAGCGTCGATCGTCACCGATCACATCGACACGTTCACGCCGAGCGGTCTGCGTCTGGCCTCGGGCGAGGAGCTGCAGGCGGACCTGATCGTCACGGCGACCGGTCTGAACCTGCTGGCGCTTGGCGGAATGCAAATCGCCGTCGACGGCCGCGAGATCGAGCTCTCGGAGACGATGAGCTACAAGGGGATGATGCTCAGCGGCGTTCCCAATCTGGCGCTGTCGTTCGGCTACACCAACGCGTCGTGGACGCTGAAGTGCGACCTCACCTGCGGCTACGTGTGCCGGCTGCTCAACTACATGGACGCGCACGGATACAGCCATTGCACGCCGATCAACGACGATCCGTCGGTCGTGGAGGAGCCGTTCATCGACTTCTCCTCCGGCTACGTGCAGCGCTCGATCCACCTGTTCCCCAAACAGGGATCGCGAGTGCCGTGGCGCGTGCACCAGAACTACGCGCGCGACATGCTCAGCCTCCGGCGCGGCGAGCTCGATGACGGCGAGCTGCGATTCACTCGCGTACACGCGCTCGCCGACGACACGGTCGCGCCGCTCGCCGCGGCCGGCGCATAGACGTTCGATGCCGCGCATCTCGCCGCTGGCGGAGTCCGAATGGGGCGAGGAGCTGCGCGCGATCCTGCAGGCCACGCCGCCGGGCTTCGACGTGCGCCTGGGCGACAACAACATCTTCCCGACGCTCGCCCGCCACGAGGGCCTGTTTCGCGCGTGGCTTCCGTTCGGCGGCTTTCTGCTCGGCCGCGGCGTTCTCCCCGCGCGTGAGCGCGAGCTGCTGATCCTGCGCACCGGCTGCAACTGCACCTCGGAGTACGAGTGGGGTCAGCACGTGCGCATCGCAGAAGCGCTCGGCATCGCGCGCGAGGAGATCCTGCGTATCGCCGACGGTCCCGACGCAGCCGGATGGACGGCGGCCGATGCGACGCTGCTGCGCGCCGCCGACGAGTTGCACGCGCGGGCGAAGATCGCAGACGACACGTGGGCGCTGCTCGCCGATAGCTACGACGAGCGAGGCCTGCTGGAGATCGCGATGCTCGTCGGCCACTACCACATGGTCGCCTTCGCGCTGAACTCGGCGGGGGTGGAGCTCGACGCGGGGCTTGAGGGCCTTCCCCGATCGACGCGGCGAGGGCGCCAAAGCGCGCAGCACAGAGCCCCAGCGTCTGAACGCATCAGGTAGCTGGGGACTTTCGGCGCGCGGGGGTGTCCAAACCTCGCCGAGCGTTGCCGATCGACCTGCACGGAGAGGGAGGGATTCGAACCCTCGAACGAGGTTTCCCCCGTTACGCGATTTCCAGTCGCGCCCGTTCAACCGCTCCGGCACCTCTCCAGCGCGTGGCCGTCGTGCCCGGCGGGCGCGGCGGCCCCATGACCCGACCGGGCGGTCGGGTGGGCGGCAGCCTGAAGGCTACGACACGGGCGCCCGGTCCGTTGCTAGGCTCCGCGCAATGGTCGTTGCGATCAGCAAAGCGCTCAGCACGGACATCGGGCTGATCGCCACGTTCGGCGGGATCGGCGTGGTCGTCAACGTGATCGTCGTGTACATCGCGATCCAGATACGCGGCGAGCGCCAGCAGAACCAGGAGTACCGCGAACAGCTGCTCGACCGTTAGCGCGGACGAAGACCGGCAGCGCGGACGCGAAGACCCGCAGGACAGCCGCCGCGCGCTTTCGGTGAGCTCGATCCCTAGGGGCTTGACGCGGGTTGGAGTCTCTGGGTCTCTGATCTGTTCGCGAGCAGATCGCCAGAGGGACAGTGGGCTGTGTCCTCTTTACGCGAACTGCGATAGCAATCGTATATACGATGTAAATACTATGGCTATCGCCAGCGCTA
>JADGPP010000006.1 GCA_017882375.1 Solirubrobacteraceae bacterium
CATCAGCGCGGGACTCTCGAAGTCGCCGTCGGCGACCGGGTAGGCCTCGCCGCGGTGGGCGCGCTCGATCAGGTCGGCGCCGCGGATGTTGTGGATGTACGCGGTCGCGCCCGGGTAGCCGCCGAACAGCCCCGAGGAGGAGAGCACGCGCCCGGTACCGATGTTCTGTAGCTCCCAGAACGGCGTCTTGTTGACCATGAACAGCGACTCGAAGCTCGACCCCCCACGATGGCGACCCGCTCCTCCGGAGGACGCCTTGACCCGCCGCGAGAGGTACACAAACGGCGAGATCAGCTCCCACATCTCGACGTCACCCATGTCGCCCTCGGGGTTGAACATCGCGGCGCAGTAGTCGGTCCCGTCGAGGACGTACTTGGCGCCCATGCCCTGCGCTGAGATCTCGAAGTTCATGATCGCGGAGGAGCTGCCGTACTGGTCGATGCCGCCGCCCTGCTGGACATTGCCCGACACCGAGTACGCGGCCAGCACCTCCTCAATGAAGCCCCGGGCCTGCAGCGCGCGGGAGATGGTGCGCGGAAAGCCGGTGAACGAGGGCTGCAGAAAGGCCCAAGCGATCGCGGTCGAGCCCTCGGCATCGCCGAGGTTGGCAATCGTGCCCTCCGGGAAGTTGGTCTCGATCGCGAAGTAGGCGCCGTCGTTGACCTTGTCGTTGCAGATCAGCGTCTGGGTGAACATCACCCAGATCGCGCCCTGCATGCCTGACGGCGTGCAGTTCATCGAATGCCAGCCCCAGGCCGAGCAGCCGTCGTAGTCGAGCTCGTAGGTGCCGTCGCCGCCGATCCGCACCTCGAACGGGGAGTGCATGATCACGTCGCGCCGGGCGCGCGCCGGAAGCTGCAGCTTGTCGGCGAACTCCGCATCGAACCCGGCGGGGGAGCGGTAGCGCCCCGGGACGGTCATCTCGCGGATGCGCGACTTGAACGAACGCCTTCCCTCCTCGATCACCTCGCGGCTGAAGCTCTTGAACCGATCGACGCCCTCTTCGCGGAGGATGCGCTCGACCGACGCGCGGACCATGTGGCATCCGGCCAGGCGGGTGCGCTCGTCGAGCAGGTAGTAGACCGACGCGCGGGTGCGCTTCTTGCAGCGCTCGAGGTGCCATCTGGCGAGCTCGTCGTGCTCGCCGATCTTCATGCAGGGCAGGTCGATGCCGTCCTCGTAGCGCATGGTCGGCCCGACGGGAACGCCGCCCGGCGTGCTCGCTCCGATGTCCAGGACGTGCGTGACGCCGCCCGCCCAGGCCACGAGCTCGCCCTCCCAGAAGATCGGCACGAAGGTCTGGACGTCGGCGTTGTGAACATCGCCGATGGTGGGGTCGTTGTTGGCGAATATGTCTCCCGGCCTGATGCCCGGGTTGTCCTCATAACCGTTACGAACCATCCACTTGATCGCATCGGACATGGTGTGGACATGCACGATGATCCCCGTGGAGAGCGCCACCGAGTCCCCCTCGGGCGTGTACAGGGCGAAGCACAGCTCGCCCAGCTCGCGGACGATCGGCGAGGCCGAGATGTTGAGCGCGGTCTCTCGCGCGGACACGAGTCCGCCACGGATACGCGAGAACAGCTTCTCGTAGCCGATCGGGTCCGAGACCATCATCGCGAGCTCATCGAGCCCGCCGTAGTGCCCGGTGTCGGCGAACAGGCGCTCGGACTCGGCGAGCATCTCGTCCAGGCGCCTGCCATCCCAGCCGATGCTCGATCGGCCCCGCTCGAGCTCGGGGTTGCTCTCAACGGTGGCCATTGCTTGAGCCCTCCATGTGGGTGAGGTGGAAGATGTGATGTCCGTCCAGTCTCGCTTGGCGGCCCGGGGGAATCGCGAAGGTGGTGGCCGAGTGCTCGACGATCGCGGGGCCGTGGATCGAGTTGCCGGCCACCACGGACTCGAGTTGGAAGATCTCTGTCTCGACGAAGCGATCGCGGCTGGCGCGGCCCCAGTGGACCGGCCTGCTGGCCTTGACCGGTGGCTTGCCCGGCTCCTCTGGCAGCTGCGGCAGCGCCGGCTTCTCGACGTCCACGGTCCCGTGGACGATCACGTGGGTGACGAGGTAGCCGAACTCCGGGGAGCGGGCCGAGGACGCGAACATCTTCGCGTAGGCGTCCTCGAAGGTGTCTATGAGGGCGGCCACGTGGGAGGCGTCCTGCAGTGCGGCGTGGGGAGAGACGAACTCGATGTCGTTGAGCTGGCCGTAGTACTGCATGCGCACTGCGTGCGTGAAGCGGATGCTCTCGCGGGCGATCCCCGACTTCTCGAACTCCTTGCCCACGCGGTCCTGCAAGCCGAGCCAGGCACTGGTGATCATCGCGCCGATCCCCGCCCGTTCGGGCTCGCCGAAGCTCGGCAGCAGCGGCATGTCCACCGTCTGGTCGAAGCGATAGTCGAAGTCGGCGCACGCGCAGCCGAAGGCCGAGAAGCCGGCGGCCCACGCCGGCACCAACACGTCACGGTAGGTGACGCCGTCGGTGTAGCCGGCGACATGCAGCGGGCCACCGCCGCCGTAGCAGAGCAGCGTGTAGTCGGCGGGCGAGTAGCCCTTGCCGAGGATCCGACCGACCGCCTCGTTCCTGAGCGTCTGCTCGAACAGCTCGATCACCCCCGCCGCGGCCGCGTCGACCGCCAGGCCGAGCGGCCGCGCGATCTGGCGCTCGATGGCCGCCCGCGCGAGCTCGACGTCCAGGTCCACTTCGCCGCCGAGGAAGTAGTCGGGGTTCAGGCGGCCGAGCACGAGGTTGAGGTCGGTGACCGATACGGTCTCCGTGCCGCCCTCCGGCCAGCAGACCCCGATCCTGGACCCCGCCGACTCGGGCCCGAGCTCGGGCCTGTTCGAGTTCGGGTTCACCCGTACGAAGGATCCAGTTCCGGCGCCGATCGAATCGATTCGGACGAGCGGGATGTTCAGGACGAATTTCGCGATGTCGGGCGTCTGGGTGATCTCGAAGCGTCCGTCGGTGATCAAGGCGATATCGAACGAGGTGCCGCCGATGTCGGTGCAGAGGACGTTGCGCAACCCCATCCGCTGCGCAAGCGCCTGTCCGCCCACGACGCCGCCGACGGGACCCGAGACCAGCGTCCGTCCCAGCTCCTTCGCCTCGATCGAGATCGTGCCCCCGTGCGCAGCCATGACTCGCAGCTCGAACGGGGCGCCGTTTGCCTTGGTCACGTCTCGCACCGCCCTCAGGGTGGTGCGAGAGGGCTCCGCGGCGTAGGCCTCGATGACCGTCGAGTTCAGGCGTGGCAGATCGCGGCGCATCGGGTACAGCTCGGAGGAGAGGAACACCGGGACCGCACCGTCGATTCCGCGCTTGGCCTTCTCGCGCTCGATGATCTCGGCCACGCGCTGCTCGTGCTCGGCGTTGCGGTAGGAGAACAGCAGCGAGACGACGATGCCCTCCACGCCGTCGTCGAGCAGTTCGTTCGCGGCCTCGCTGGCATCCTGCTCGCGCAGCGGCAGGACCTCGTCCCCGAAGACGTCGATGCGCCCGCGCACGCCCTTCATCTGCGCGCGCGCGACCAACGGCTCGTTGTGGAAATGGGTCGCCAGGTGAAGGCGGTCGGAGTAGGAATAGCCGAGGTGGGTCTGAATCCCGCGCTCGAGCCGCAGGTAGTCCTCGTGGCCGGCGTTGACGATGCAGCCGATCCGCAGGCCCTGGCGCTGCAGCAGCCGATTGAGCATCGCGGTGCCCGAGTAGATGCCCGAGACGATCGCGGGAAAGCCCTCCTCGGGCGTTGAGCCCCACTGGCCCAGCGCGTCCCGCGCCGAGGCCATGAAGCCGATCGACTCGTCCTCGGGAGTCGTCTGCGCCTTACCCACGACAAACGAGCCTTGCTCGTCCACGATGAACGTGTCGGTCATCGTGCCGCCGGCATCGATCGCGAGGACGCGAGGAACCCGTGGACCGTTCTGAGCCATCATCTCTCCTTCGTCACGCCGTCCTAGAGAAAACTCGCGTTGCGTGTCTCGCGTCTGGCGAGGCTAGGTCGACGCGCGGGCGCCCGCCAGCGTCTTTTGCCGCACGCGCAGCGTGAGAACTACCTATGGCGGATCCCCGTAAGTGCGGGCGCTCTGGGGTCAGCCCCGGGAGCTGCGCTGGCCAGTCCCATCCAGGATCCAGACCGGGCATCCGATGGCCGGCCAGACGGTCGAAGTCCCGGCCAACTTTGGCGGCCCCGACGGCGGGCTCACCGGCAACGCCCGCCGGATCACGGCAAGGCTGTCATTCCGCGCGCCGACGCGGATGGCCATCCCTGTGGCGACGTTCAGCAACTACTTCCTTGCTGCCCCCATCTCCACCGCTCTCACATTCCCCTGCTCCGGCAGTGGGAGTGTGGCCTTCAGGCCGGTGCACGGAGGCTCAGGGGCTCGCCCCGCCGTCGTGAAGATCTCCTTCGCAAGCGGGGACTAGTCGGGAGGACCGAACAATCCCCGGATGCGAGCGGTCCCTCGGGAAACCTGCGAAAGCCGTCCGAGCAGTCGCACGGAGCCGCGCGCGAGTCGGTCACGTCACCGCTTGACGATCGTGAAGCGAAGCGTCGCCGGCAGCCCGGTCAACAGGAGCGTGCCGGCAGTCACCGTGCGCTTGCACGCGGGCTTGCGGCGGTTGCTCTTGCCTTGGGCCCTGCAGGTGCCGTTGACCTTGCGCCCGCTGAGCCTCTGCGTGAAGGCCAGGCTGACGCTGCTCTGCTCGTTGAGCGTGAAGGAGAAGCTCGTACCGATCGTAACCGGCGTCCTCTTCGTGAGCTTGGCGAGTCCGTTGCCCTCGCGCCAGCGCGAATGCGACTGACGCGCACCGGAGACCCTGGGGCGCATGTGGCGTTCGACCGATCGCGAGCGCCGGCGCCGTCATCAGCGAACGGCTTGCGCGCCGAGCAGCCTTGCCCACTTCGACAGTGACCCTTGCTCTGTAGGCAAGTGGCTGCTTGACACTGCTCGCTGACAATCGCGGGGGTCACCCGGGCGCTCTGGATCGCG
Source organism: Solirubrobacteraceae bacterium (assembly GCA_017882375.1). GTDB lineage: Bacteria > Actinomycetota > Thermoleophilia > Solirubrobacterales > Solirubrobacteraceae > Palsa-744. Next base: position 4,991 of record JADGPP010000006.1, read on the forward strand.
GCTATGAGGAGCTGGGCGAGCGGCCGGTCACCCTTCCTGAAGCTGCTCCTCAGCAGTCGACGTGCAGCGCAGGGAGCCTGTCCGGGCTGATCCCTTTCTCTATGCACGCCAGGTATGCGATGCCGCGATGTATTCCGTCAATGACGAGCACTGCAGCATCAAACACGCCTATCCGCATCACAACGTCGGCGTTCCACCTGCCGCTCTCCATATCGTCTATGAAACGGTCGACTCGCAGGTCTTCCGCTTCGTCTTCGGCTGCGTGGAGCGCTTCACTGCGTTCCCGATATATCGCTCGCAACTGACCTAGCGTCTTGTAGCTCGTATCGACATGACCCATAAAGCTGGCGAACAGCGTTGGCGTTTCCGCCAGTTCTTCCGCCGAAAAGGGCCTGAGAGCCATGACGGGCATCGTCCCTCCGGGAATCGCGTGGCCATATGGCCGGTCGGCCAAAGATGCCGCGCCCCAGCTGTCTCGTCCGTCGGGGGCCCGTAGGTCGGTTCCGCTGCGCAAACGACACGATCGCGCCTCATCGATGCAGATCAGTCACCGGGTCGATCCCGGTTGGCTCCATCGAGCCCGAAGCGCCCCCGCCGGTAGCGGAGGCTCAGGCACCGTCAGTGGCCGGCAATGGCTGGGCCCATCGTCCCGGTGCCCGTCACGTTGAAGCCCGCGTCGACATAGACGATGACCTCAGACCCGTCGGTCTTCTTGACGTGCGCTTCATACAGCGAGCCCGTGTCGGCGTCCGTCTCGACACGCTCGATCCTGGCGCCGGGGATCTTGGCCTTCGCCGCGGCCTCGACCTTGCTGGCGGTGTCGCCGTGCCGTTCCCCCCGCGTTCGCTGCGCTTTACCAACCGAGCGACCTACATCGCCAAGCTCGGATCTGCACGAAGCGCCTCCCTGAAGTTCGCACGGCGCATGCACACGACTTCGATCACTGCCGCCGGGCGTACGATCAGCTTCAACGGCATCGTCAAGCGCCCTCTGGCACGACGGGCTGAACCGGTCACGATTCGCGCCTCCGCCTCCTGCTCGGCAATCGGCGCGGGCGCCGTCGTGGCTACCGCGCACCTGACCAGTAGCGGCACCTTCAGCACGACGCTTCAGCTGCCTGCGTCCCTGCAGAGCGCGCCGGCAGTCTACCTGCAAGCGCAGACCAGAGTGCGTCAAAATCGCCTCAGCAACAAGACCTACCCACCACGTTCACGCTGATCCGCGGCGTAAAGCTCAGCCCATAGCCGGGCTCGGCGCCAGTCCTTCTTTGCACGGGACCGAGGCGTTCGCTAAGCTGCGCCACGCCTAATCCTGGGTCGTTGCCCGGGAGCGGGGGAACCAAGTTGTTGGGGCGAGTTCCGCGGTAATCCGCGGGAGGCGCAAGTCGCTAGCCCGTCAGCTAACCCCGCCGGCCGACGAAGAGAGGCAAATGCGCAAGCATCGACGCTCAGCGGCGTACACGGTCACGCTCATGCTGCTCGTACTCCTCGGCCTGCTCGGCACGGCTCAGGGCACGTTTGGGGACGCCACGGGAGGCGTAGCGCCCACGCCGACGACTGCGCCAGTCCCCGTGCCAACCGCGCCGTCGCCGGGAGGCACGACGCCATCTGGCGGCGCCCCGGTCGCGGCGCCCGCGCCGGTCTTCAGCGCTAGTCCGTACCCGATCAGCCCGCGCGGCTGGGTCTTCCCCCTCTACCCCCTCGGGCGCATTGCCGCGACGAGCTGGTGGTCTCTCGACCAGGGCGTCGACGTCGGCGGCAACGCCGACCAGTGCGGCTCGCGGCTGATCGAGCTCGCGGTCGCGAGCGGCACGATCGTGCGCGAGGGACTCTCCGGCTTCGGTAGCTCGGCGCCCGTGCTGCTTGCCGACAGCGGTCCCGACGCGGGCCGCTACATCTACTACGGCCATGCCTCTCCGGCCCTGGTTGCCCTCGGCACGCACGTCAGCGCAGGCCAGCCGATCGCCGAGGTCGGATGCGGAGCCGTCGGCATCTCCTCCGCGCCCCATCTGGAGATCGGAATACTGCCGGCCGGGGCGACCGACGCACAGGATCTTCCCGGCGTCGGCGAGACCTCGCACGAGTCCCTGGCCAACCTGAAGTCCGCCTATGCCACCGCTGTCTCGGTCGCCAGAGCCAAGACCGCGGCTGCCAAGGCAAAGAAACGGGCGCGCAAGGCCGCCAAGCACTGACGCAGCCGGGTCCTCGGTTTACAAGGTCGTAGTCTTCGCGGACTACAACTCCCGTCTGACTGTGGTGGAGGCCGAGGCGTACTGAGCCGCGCAGGTCCAGTAGCACCAGCTGGACTACTGGACCGCGCGGCCCACGCTCGCTGCCAGCTACTTGGCCTTGCTCGCTCGCGCGCGGCGGGGCCTCGCCTTGGACGCCGAGCCGAGGTCCTTCTGAAGATGCTCGAGGTCGCGTCGGACGCTCTTGCCCATCTTCGCGACGTCGCGGCGCGCCACGCGCAGAAGCCTGACCACATCCTTGCTCAGGTCCGTTGCGCCGGTTCCCAGGCTGGCACCGATTGCGGTCAGATCCTTCTGCGCGTCTTCCAACGACTTTCCCACGCGACCGATCGTACGGTCGTTCTGCTCCAAGCGGGCACGCGTCGGTTTGGCGGCTCGCGGCCGAGCGGTGGACTTGGCGGGTTTCTTCTTGATGGCAGGCATGAGTGCTCCTTGGGTTGTCGCTTCGCGGCCGAAAACAGCGTGACCTGGCGACCCTACGTACGCGTGCGAGCCGCCGCCATCGTCCTTTGCCACACGCGCGGCGCGGTGAACTACCCGCCGCGAATCCGCTCGCCCGACACGCGGCGCGGAGCTCTGCGACGCGTCCACAACCGTGCTCGAGACATTCAGGCGATCGCTCGTCATACCGATACGCTCCCGTGCGGAGTAGAGAAGCCGAGGTCATGGACGTGTCCGTGATGCGGATGCGCGCAGTAACGATCGCCGCTGGGATCTGGCTGACGTTCGGCATCGGAGGGTTCGGCGAGGCCTACGTCGCCCTCACCTGGAGCCGTCCACACCGTCTCGAGCTGGCTCTGCTGTTCGCCCTTGCCGTGGCCGCGGCGACGCGCTGCGGCTTGAAGACGATCGCCGAGGGGGTTGAGGACGCCGAGACGCTGCAATTGCTGTCGCAGCTCGGTGCTGACTACGCGCAGGGCTTCTACATCGGCCGCCCCGAACCGTTCGCCGAGAGGCCCGGCGATCAGAGCCTGCCCGGACGAACTCAAGTGCCGGCGAGCGCGCGCCTGCGCGGGCGCCGGCCACTGGCACGGCGCGTGACGAGCGTCGGCGACCGCCACGCCTGATGCCACGAGGCGGTCGTGGCCGCGCACTGAAGGGCGAGGTCGGACTCCTCCCAAGCCGGCAGATCGAGTCCGCGACGCCCTCCCATGACCCATACTCCGCCCGTGGGTCCTTGGTGGCAGGTCGTGAAGCGATCGGTCGTGTCCTTCTACGACGACCAGGGCACGCACCACGCAGCCGCCCTGACCTATTACGCGCTCATGTCGCTGTTCCCGACGCTGCTGCTGGGTGTGTCGCTCCTTGGACTGCTCGGCGAGCTCCCGGAGACGTATGACTCGATCATCGGCCACCTGCGGGGGGTTGTGCCTGCGGCGACGTTGGCGCCGCTCGACGCGGCGCTGCGGGCTGCGCTGAAGAGCAAGGGCACGGCCGCGGCAGGTCTCGCCCTCGCGATCGTGACCGCGCTCTACGGGGCCACCGGTTACCTGGAGGCTGCGCGGCGCGCGCTCAACGTGGTGTTCGGGTCGCGCCGGGGGCGTAGCTTCATCCGTCGCAAGCTGATCGACGTCGCCTCGACGTTGGTGTTGATGACGCTCGTGGTGACCACGCTTGTCCTCATGTTCGCCGGCGGAGGAGTGGTGAGCGAAGTGCTCGGATCCGAAGCAGCCTCGGTTTGGCGCATCGTACGCTGGCCCGGGGCGTTTCTCTGCGCGCTGCTCGTCTTCAGCTTCATCTACTACGTGACGCCAGACGTGCCTCGCCGCGGGTTCCGCGCGATCACGCCAGGGGCACTGGTCGCAGTGGCACTGTGGCTGGCGGCGTCGGCGGCGTTCTCGAGTTACCTCGCCAACTTCAAGAGCTTCAATGTGACGTACGGCTCGTTCGCAGCGGCAATCATCCTGCTCGTCTGGCTCTGGCTGACCAATGTCGCTCTGATCTTTGGAGCGGAGGTCAATGCGGAGATCGGCCGACGCGCGCAGAGGGTGGCCGAGGAGCGATCGAATGTGGACGGCGTCACCTTCCCCTAGAGCGCTGACACTCGACCGGAGGGCCTAGCACCGGGCGGCTCTTGGCGCTCGGATCACTGCGATCTGCGACGCCTTCGACGCCGGTCGCGTGAGTCGCCCAGTGACCGGGGGTGCGCCGAAAGCGTAGCCTGAGGCCATGAGCGTATGGGGCCGCGTGTTTGCAGCGGGCTACGACAGGGTCATGGCTGCGCCCGAGAAGGCTGTTCTGGCTCGCCATCGAGCGCGCCTGATCCAGCATGCGCAGGGAGCCGTGCTGGAGATCGGCGGCGGCACGGGCGCCAACCTCCCTTTCTACGGAGAGGCGGTGCAGGAATTGGTGTTCACCGAGCCCGAGGAGCCAATGGCGCGCCGCCTTGAGGCAAAGCTGGCCGACTGCGCACTGCCCGCGCGGGTCGTTCGCGCGCCTGCGGAGGAGCTCCCATTCGAGTCGCGCAGCTTCGATTTCGTCGTCTCCACGCTCGTCCTGTGCACCGTCGCCGATCCCGTGCGCGCGCTCGATGAGGTCCGGCGCGTTCTCAAGCCAACGGGACAGCTCGTCTTTCTCGAGCACGTTCGCTCTGAGGATCCGCGGCTGGCGCGCTGGCAGGACCGGCTGCAAGGGCTGCAGTTGCGTGTGGGACACGGCTGTCATTGCAACCGTCGCACGCTCGCGAACATCGAGAGGGCAAGCTTCTTTATCGATGAGCTCGAGCACGATCGGATACGCAAGGCGCCGCCGATCGTGCAGCCGCTGATCGCCGGGGTTGCGCGGCCGAGCGCCTGATGAGCGAATTCGGTTCGACAGCCAGGCCCCGACGATGGATCATCGCCTCCGCCCTCACCGTCGCTCTCGCCGCACCGGCGAGTCAGGCGGGAGCCAGGACCATCCCATACTCCACTGCCAGCGCCCGCGCGGTCCAGCCCCAGCCGGCGCCCGGCGCGTGTCACGCGCGCGGGTCCGGGCTCTACTCCAGGCCCGACGCGCAGTGCACGCCCGGAGCGCTCAACCCCGCCGTGACGCGGGCGACGATCGACGCGACGGTCTGCCGGGCGGGCTGGACGTCGACCGTGCGGCCGCCTGAGTCGATCACGGCGCGCGAGAAGCGCGCAAGCATGGCTGCCTACGGCGACCACGCTGCGCCGTCGGCCTACGAGTACGACCATCTCGTGCCACTCGAGTTGGGCGGCGCGGTCAACGACCCGCGCAACCTCTGGCCGGAGCCCGACTATCCGGTTCGAGCGGGCTTCTACTTGAACCCGAAGGACCGGTTGGAGGGAGCGCTCAAGCGCCTGGTGTGTACGCGAAGGATGTCCCTCGCAACCGCGCAGCGCCTCGTCGCCGCCGACTGGGTCTCGGCCTTTGGTGTGTACGGGTAGCGCGGCCGGGCCTTCCCGGACGCTGCAGGGTCTAGCTGCTGCGCATCGTGGAGGAGCGAAGAAGGGGGACGGATGTCAGGGGGGCCAGCAGTGCTCGGGCGGGCGTGAATAACCGCGCATCCGGTCGCCGGATCGTTTGGCGCCGCGACTTCAGCGCACGCCGGATCGTGCTCGTGACCCTTTCGATCCTCCTGCTCGTCGCCGCGGCAACGAGTGGTCACCAAACAGCCGGTGAGCGTCACCGTTGAAGAAGGCCAGAACGCGGTCTTCGAAGCAACTGCCTCAGGTTCTCCTTCGCCGACGATCAAGTGGGAAACCTCGGCCCACGCCGGCAAGACCTGGACGGCGGTCGCCGGAGGGACGTCGTGGCGTTTCGTCGCAGCGAAAGATGGAGCGCGCTTCTCGCCGGCTCGCAGGTCCTATCCGCGCGGGACGGGTCAGAGGTCTCAGCGGCGCTCGGCGCCTGTCGCGGGCATCGCCTGCGCGGTATCGTCACGAGCAGGTCAATCGACGGAGGGAGCGGATGATGTCAACGACCGAGCGCGCTCACGGTATCGCGACGCACGAGGTGGTCAACCAGCCACCTCCGCTGGTCGACTACAACGCCTTCGAGGCTGACGCGGCGCTGCGCGAGGCGCTGGTGCGCGAGGGCGGCGACTGGGGACTCGACCGGGTGCGCGACTTCGGCGGCGTGATCGCCTCGGCCGAGGCGCTCGAGCACGCAAAGCGGGCACAGCGCAACATCCCGGTGCTCAAGACGCACGACCGCTACGGCCACCGCGTCGATGAGATCGACTACGACCCGTCGATGCACTGGATGCTGCGCCTGGGGGTCGAGCGCGAACTCAACTCGCTCCCCTGGCGCGAGCCGCGGGCCGGCGCGCACGTCGTTCGCGCTGCGATGTTCCACCTCTTCAACCAGCTCGACACCGGGCCGTGCTGCCCGATGTCGATCAACTACGCGGCCGTGCCGACGATGCGCCAGGAGCCGGCGATGGCGCAGCAGTGGGAGTCGCGCCTGACGCTGCCCGACTACGACTCCTTTGCCCAGGCCGGAATGGTGATGACCGAGAAGCAGGGCGGATCGGATCTGCGCGCCAACTCGACAGTCGCCGAGCCGATCGGCGATGGCTGGTTCGAGCTGACCGGTCACAAGTGGTTCTGCACGCACCCCGTCTTCGATGTCTTCTTCACGCTCGCGCAGACCGCTGCGGGCATCACCTGCTTCGTCGCGCAACGGCCGCATCCGGGATTTCGCATCCAGCGGCTGAAGGACAAGCTCGGCGGCCGTTGCCTGGCCTCGTCAGAGGTCGAGTACGACCACCTGCCGGCGCAGATCCTCGGCGAGGAGGGTCGCGGCACGGCATTCGTGGTCGAGCAGCTGATCTGGACGCGGCTGGACACGCTGATCGCCGTCACCGGCATGATGCGCCGCGTCCTGGCCGAGGCGATCTGGCACGCTCGTCACCGCGCGGCGTTCGGCGCGACCCTCGCGCAGCAGCCGGCGATGGTCAACGTGCTAGCGGACATGGCGCTGGAGTCCGAGGCGGCGACCGCCGCGACACTGCGTATCGCGCGCGCGTTCGACTCCGACGATCCCGGCGAGGCCGCGTTCCGCCGTCTCGCGTTGGCGGTGATGAAGTACTGGGTGTGCAAGCGCGGTGCCCCGCTGGCCGCGGAGGCGCTGGAGTGCCTCGGCGGCAACGGATACGTCGAGGAGGCGCCAATGGCCCAGTTCTACCGCGACATCCAGATCGGCACGGTGTGGGAGGGCTCGGGCAACGTGATCGCTCTCGACGTGCTGCGCGCTCTGGGGCGCGAACCGGAGGGGGCACCGGCATTCCTCAAACAGTGCGAGCTCGCCGCTGGCGCGAACGGTCACTTCGATGCGCACCTCGAGCGCGTGCGGGAGAGCCTGCGCGCATTGGGCGAAGACCCGGCCACGGCCCAATGGAGTGCTCGGCGCGTCGTCGAGGACATGGCGCTCGCACTCCAGGCGAGTCTCCTGTTGCAGCATGCGCCACCAGAGCTCTCCGACGCCTTCTGCGCCGCACGTCTGGGCGAGCGCGGCCTGGCGTTCGGCGACCTTCCGCGCGGCGTCGCCGGGGCGGCGATCGTCGAGCGCGCGCTCGCCCTGTAGTCACACGCGCAGGGCGTTGAGCATCTGCGAGGGGAACTGGGGCTGCAACACGGGGACACCGTCGGGCGGTGCCCCCGCGTTGCTCAGAGCGCTGGGAAGGCTAGAGGGAGGCCGGCCCCAGCGCTGCCCGGACGGCGGGCGCCACGCGCGCAACCGTCCAAGTCGCGCGGACGTTGCTGAGCTCTACCGCGAATCGACGCCGGGAAGCTGAACAAATGGACCCCGAGCGCCGCTCGCGTCGAGATCCTCGTAGGCCGCTAATCGAATCTGCGCACGGTGCGAAGGATCGCGACGCACGGTCGGCGCTCATGTCATAATTGTGCGCGTACGAGATACGCATGCGACGAGTAAACATGCTCTGGATAGGTCACAATTCGTCGATGCGGATCGGTGGTATGCGCGTTTTTCGCCTCGGAGCAGTCCTTCTTGCGATGCTTGGCACGCTTGCCTTCGCCGGGAGCGCATACGCCGGCGTTCGCGCCGACCCCCTGGGGACGCCCGAAGTCCTGGAACCTGAAGGAGCTCAGAGCGGGCCGGGCGCCGGAAAATCACCCGAAGGCGGAGCCACGCCGAGCGGCGAAGAACAGCATGAAACCCCGCCGATCGTCGAAGAACCCAAGGAATCCCCGCCGGTGGTCGGAGAACACCTGGAAAGCCCGCCGCCGCCGGTCGGAGAACACCTGGAAAGCCCGCCGCCGGTGCTCGAAGAACACCCGGAAGTCCCGCCGATCGTTGAAAAACATCCGGAAAACACGCCAACCGTCACCGTCCTCGGCGAAAGCCCGGAAACACCGCCTGCCACCGGCCAGGGCACAGAAGAAGCTGCCGAAGGCCTGCACACCGGCCAAGGATCGGAAGGCGGATCGGCGTCCTCTCGGACGCTCGTCAGCCCGGACTCCACGCTCGCTCAGCCTGCGCTCGCGCACAGCGCTGCCACCGAAGAATCGGCAGCTGCCCTGCTCGGCCTGCCGCCCACGGTCGGAGGCCCGCAGAGGCAGGCTTCCGCGACCCCAGCCGCAGGCGTCGTCGTCGCCGGCGCGCGAGCGGCGATGACAGCGGCCCAGCGAGCGGGCGCACTGAGCTGCCAGCTCACGGCGCTGGGTGGCCGCACGACCGACAACTGCACCGTCGGCTGGCTGGGCGGCAAGCGCTTCCCCGCATCGCCTGTCGGCCTCATCCCCGAAGCCAGCTCGCTGGCTGCTGCTGCGGCGGCTGGCTTGTCCGGCGGCGACGATCATGGCGGCTCTTCCGGCGGAAACACGCCCGTCAGTCCGGCTCCCGGACCGGCGCCGGGCGGCGCCTCGGGCGCGGCTGTCGGCGGGGGGGCGCCCGGTGGTGTCGCCCTGTCGATCTTTCTCACGCTCGCGGGACTTCTGCTCTTGGGCGGTCCGCGCGCGATGCGCCGGCTGCGGCTTTCATGTCAGCCGTGGCTGACGGCCTGCTTCGTGTTGATTCCCGAGCGACCCGGCTAGCTCCTCCCGGCCCGCTCCACCTAGCGCTGGATCAGACGATCCGCGCCGCTGCAAGTCAACACGAGGCCTTTGGAAGGAGCTGTATCAGATGAAACGCCATCAGATGGCGATCGCTGCGAGCGTCGGTGCATACGACGATGGCCCGATTGGAGCCGTCGAGACTCAGGCGCAGACAGCCGCGTACGAGAAGACCAGACACATAGGGCCCGCTTCAAGCGAGGCCGGCTTCGTGCCGGCGAGCGTGAGCATGCGCGAGCACACGCTGATCCTCACTGGCGGGCTGGACCGCAGATCGGCCCACGCGCTGGAAGCGGAGATAGAGCGCCTCTGCGAGGAGGGGGTCACCAGCATCATGCTCGACCTTCGCGAGCTGAGCTACATAGATCCAGTCGGAGTCGCCGTGATCGCGTTTCGCTGCCGGCTGTGCCAGCGGCGCGGATACGACTTCGCGCTGATCCCGGGAGGACGGATGATCCACCGCGCGTTCGAGCAGGCAGGTGTCGCCGGCTTGCTGCCGTTCCAGGACGACAGCGTCGCGTCGCGTCGCGTCGCGGAGCAGGCCGTTGCGCAGCCGCCTGCGCTGGCGCTCAGCGGCTCGGCCGGCGGGTTCAAGCGGTGAGCCGCCGGCGGTGCTCGTCCTCGGTCATTGGGCATAGGTCGTTTCCCGTGCCCAATGACCGAACGGCGGTCGCGTCAGCGTCTCGCGGTCACCGCTGCAGCAGCCGGTACACAGGGCCTTTCAGCGATGTGACGTAGATGTGCCCGCTCGCGTCCTGCCCGAATGAGGACATCGCGGGAACTTCCAGCCCGGTTTCGCGCAGTCCAGTCGCCCGCCCGCGCGCCAGCTTGACCGACTCGATCTTCGGCCGGCAGTAGTCGCCGAACACGTACCGGCCATACATGCCCGGAAGAGACTTGTCGCGGACCACGTACCCGCCAATGATCGCGCAGTAGCCGCTGCTGTGCGAGGCGGTGAGAACCGGGGCGATCGCATGCGGCGCCTGCCCGGAACGGAAGCGGTGATTGCCCTCCCAGATGCTCCAGCCAAAGTTCGCTCCCGCGCCGGTGCCCGCCCCGACGAAGTCGAGCTCCTCCCAACTATCCTGCCCGACGTCGCCGATGATCATGTCGCCCGTCGCTCGGTCGAAGGAGAAGCGCCACGGGTTGCGCAGCCCGTAGGACCAGATCTCCGGGCGCTTGCCGGCGCGGCCGACAAACGGATTGCTCGACGGGATCGTGTAGCCGCCGTTCGGCGACGGGGCGATTCGCAGGATCTTGGCGAGCAGCGTGCCGGTGTTCTGCCCATTGTCGTTGGGGTCGTTCTCGCTGCCGCCGTCGCCGACGCCGATGTACAGCTCGCCTTCGCGTCCGAACGCGAGCTGGCCGCCGTTGTGGTTGCTGAAGGCGTGGTGGTCGATCGCCAGTACGGCGCGGGCGCTGCCCGGATCGGCGACGTTCGGGTTCCCCGCCGAGCGCCGGAACCGCACGATCTTGATGTCGTTGCCGGGGATCGTGTAGTCGACGTAGAAGAGACCGCTCTTGGCATAGTCGGCCGGGAACGCGATTCCGAGCAGTCCCTGCTCGCCTCCCTGCGCGTTGACCGAGCCGGCGATGTTCAGAAACGGGCGTGACTGCTTGCGGCCGTTGAGCAGCAGCATCACCTGGCCCGAGCGCTGCAGCACGAACACCCTCGCGCCATCGCCGGGCGCGCCGGTGACATAGGTCGGTTCGCTGAAGCTCGCGATGCGTGCGAGGCGCAGGCCCTTGACGGCGCCTGGGCCTGCCGCGATCGTGCGCGCCGCGCCGCCCGAGCCGCAGGCCGCCAGCGCCAAGGTCGTCAGCACGACCGTCGCAAGGAGTGCTCGTTTCCTCACGCCGCCATCCTCGCATGCCCGGCGCGCGGCGCGCGACACCTGGAACCTCGAGCGCGCTGTGCGGGCCTTTCGCCGACAGGTCGTCACGGGAGCCCTGTGGCATCCACTTCGAGCCCGCGCGTCGTAGCCTGAACGACATGCCCGAGCCCGCGCGTCACCGGATCGTCGTCGTCGGCGGCGGCTTCGCCGGCCTGCAGGCCGCGCTGAAGCTCGCCAAGAGACCGGTCGAGCTGACGCTGGTCGACCGTCGCAACTTCCATCTGTTCCAGCCGCTCGCCTACCAGGTGGCCACAGGCGCGCTGTCGCCGAGTGAGATCTGTTACCCGCTGCGCACGATCTTCCGTGGCCGGCGCAACGTCGAGGTGGTACTCGCCGAGGTCGCCGGCTTCGACCTCGACGCCCGGCGCGTCGAGCTGCGTCCGGTGGCAGAGGGCGTCCCCGCGCCGGCGACGCTGGAGTACGACAGCCTGATCGTCGCCGGCGGATCGCGCTACTCGTATTTCGGGCACGACGGCTGGCACGCCCACGCCCCCGAGCTGAAGTCGCTGGAGGGCGCGCTGGACATCCGCAGCCGCATCCTGACGGCGCTGGAGGCTGCGGAGTGGGAGCCCGATCGCGAGCGCCGGTGCGCGTGGCTGACGTTCGTCGTCGTCGGCGCGGGTCCGACCGGCGTAGAGATGGCAGGGCAGATCGCCGAGATCGCGCGCGACAGCGTCCGCGACTTCCGCCGCGCCGATACCGCCGCCGCACGCGTGCTGCTCGTCGAGGTCGCCGATCGCGTGCTGACCGGCTTTCCGCCCTCGCTCTCGACGAGCGCTGAACGGTCGCTGCGGAAGCTCGGCGTGACGCCGCTGCTCGAGCACACGGTGACCGACATCGACGGCGACGCCGTGACGACCAGCAGCCCGTCGGGCGAGCAGACGCGCTACGGCGCGCGGACGGTCGTATGGGCTGCCGGCGTGGCGCCGTCGGGTCTCGCTCGGGTGCTTGCCGACGCCGACGCCGACGCAGGCGAGGTCGATCGCGCGGGACGCGTGGTCGTGGAGGAAGACCTGACGCTGCGTGGGCATCCGGAGGTGTTCGCCCTCGGCGATATGGTTGCGATCCGCAGGGGCGACGAGCTGCAGACGCTTCCGGGACTCGCCCCGGTGGCCATGCAGCAGGGACGTCACGCCGCCCGCATGCTGCTCGCCCGGCTCGGCGGCAGGAAGACTCAGCCGTTCCACTATCGCGACAAGGGCAACCTCGCGACGATCGGCCGTGCCCGCGCCGTCGCCGACCTCAAAGGGATGCATCTCAGCGGCGCGCCGGCCTGGGTTACCTGGCTGGCGGTTCACCTGTGGTACCTGATCGGCTTTCAGAACCGCCTGCTCGTGCTCACGCGCTGGGCGTTCAGCTTCCTCACGCACGGGCGTGGCGCGCGATTGATCAGCGGCCGGAACCAGCCTCAGCCGTAGCGCCAGGCGCCATCTGCGCGACGATCGCAGCGCTGTCCATCTCGTCCCACGCCTGCACGATCTCGCCGCCGGCGATCTTCAGCACGGCGGTCGACGTGAAGGAGATCTCCCGGCCGCTGGCGACGCAGCCGAGGAACTCGCCGACCTGACGGCCGGTCCAGCGCTGATGCGCGGCGACGAGGTCGTCCTCGCCGAGCAGCAGCAGGATCTCGTGACGCAGCGGCTCGAAGGCGGCGAGAAATGAGGCGACGACCTCACGCTGGCCCTCGCGCCCGCGCTTGACGCCGTTGTGCACGAAACCCCGCGACAGCCAGCGCTCGCATGCGTAGGTGTCGCGGCTGTTGATCGCCTCCGAGTAGAAGCTGCGCACGACCTCCTTGTTGGCGTCGACGACGTCCAACGGCGCGCGCCTAGGACGACTTGTCGCGGGGATAGGGCAACGGCGTGAGCGTGCCCTCCAGATGCTCGCGCAGAGGCTCGAAGCGCGGCGGCAACGACAGCCGCTCACCGAGGTGCTCGGCGTCCTCGTCGACGGCGAACCCGGGCCCGACCGTGGCGATCTCGAACAGCACGCCGCTGGGCTCGCGGAAGTACACCGAGCGAAAGTAGAAGCGGTCGATCACCGCAGTCGTGTGCGCGCCGGCCTCGGCCGCGCGCGTGCGCCAGCTCTCGTGATCCTCCATCTGCGACGCGAACGCCACGTGGTGAACCGTCCCCGCCCCCTGGCTGGCGACCGCCTCGGGCGGCGCGGGGTCATAGGCGTAGAAGCTCCCGCGCTGCTCGCCGCGCGCCTCCCAACTCTGCCCGTCGGAGGTCGCGAACCCGAGCCCGTCGAGCAGCAGGCCGGCGCTGGCGCTCGGATCGGCGCTGAATGCGCGCACGCCATCGAAACCCTGAAATGCGTACTCGGCGGGGACGCCCGGGGCGGTGGCCAGGAGCGGCGCGTCGGGGACAGACGAGACGACCAGCTCGTGCTCGAGGCCCTCGGGGTCGGCGAATATGAGGCTGTCCGCGCTCAGCTGCCCGACGACGCCGCTCTGCTCCAGGCGCTCGTTCCAGAACCGCAGCGCAGCCGTGTCGGCGACGCGCCAGACGATCCGGTGGACCATTCCGGCGCCGGGCCTTCCGGGCGCGGCGCCGGGATACTCGAAGAACGTCAGGTCCATTCCCGGCGATCCATCGTCGTCGCCGTAGAACAGGTGATAGACGGTCGGGTCGTCCTGGTTGACGGTCTGCTTGACCATCCGCAGGCCGAGCACGCCGGTGTAGAACTCGACGTTGCCCGGGGCGTCGCCGGTGATCGCTGTGATGTGGTGGATGCCCTCGAGCTTCATCTGCGAACTGCCATTATCGCGGAGTGCAAGAAGGATCGCTCATTCCGCGCTTCGGGCGCGCGCGGCGCGATCCGTCGCTCGCGGTGCTCGAAGGCTTTCACCCGCTCAAGCACGCGCTGCGCTTCGGCGCAAACGTCGTCGAGGTCGTCTGCGACGACGCCGCTCAGCTCGACCAGCTCGCCGCGCGGCTTGCCCCCGACCTGGCCGAGCAGCTGCGCCGGCTCGCACACGAGGTGGAGCCGGCCGTCTTCGCGCAGCTCGCTCCGCTGAGGCCGACCACGGGCGTGATCGCACTCGCCGAGCGCCGGGCGGTCGACCCGGCGGTCGTGCTCGCCGCCGATCGGCCCGAGCCGGTCGTGCTGCTGGAGGACCCGCGCGACCTCGGCAACATGGGCGCGTGCGTGCGCGTGGCCGCCGCAGCGGACATCGCCGGCGTGCTGAGCAGCGGCAGTCACGACCCGTGGTCCCCTGACGCGCTGCGGGGCGCTGCGGGGCTGCACTTCGCCGTGCCGGTCGCGCGCATCGCACAGCTCGACGAGCTCGACGGCGGTGGGCGGACGTTGCTGGCGCTCGACCCTGGCGGCGAGCCGATTGCGCCGGCCGAGCTGCCCGCGCGCGCGCTGCTGGCGTTCGGCACCGAGCGCTACGGCCTCAGCGACGAGCTGCTCGCGCGGGCCGATGAGCGCATCAGCATCCCTATGCGCGCCGGCGTGTCGAGTCTGAACCTCGCGACCTCGGTGGCCGCGGTCCTGTTCGCGTGGCGGCTGTCGCCGCGGGCGCCTGGGAGCGCTAGACGCTAGGCCGGGTGGGCGGCGGCCCAGTCGACGATCGCGTGCGAGTCGGCGATCGCCGTGCCGTCGTCGAGCTCGAGCACCGGCACCCAGCGTTTGCCGGTCAGCTCCTGTGCGCGACGGCGGCCGGGTGTGTTGTTGAGCGCAGCCGGCAGCGGGGCGAAGCCGTAGGACCTGATCACCTCGGGGTCGTGGCCGGCGTCCTTGAGCGCGTGGTAGGCGTTCGCGCAAGGATGCCCGCCGGGACGCGGCGTCGGGAAGGTGCCCCAGCAGACGTACAGCTTCATGAGACCGTCAGCGTACCTTCCATGCCGGCCTGACGATGGCCGGGGACGGTGCAGAAGAACGTGTAGGTGCCGGGCTTCAGCGTGACCGTGAGCGTCTTGGAACCGCCGCTGAAGACAGGTGTCTGACCAGCAATTGCGCTGCCCTGGGCGATCGCGACGTCGTGTTCGATCGGCGAGGAGTTTGAGAAGTCGATCGTGACCTTGCCGGCCTTCGCGCTGAGCTGCTTGGTGTCGAAGGCGAGCTGCCCGGCGGGGTTCGCCGCGAGCTTGAGCGTGGTCGTGGCGGCTGCCGCCGGCGACGAGGGCGGCGCAGGCGTGCCGGTGGTCGCCTTCGGTGATTTGGCCGGCGCAGGCGTGCGGGTGGTCGCCTTCGGCGATTTGGCCGGCTTGGAGGCTGTCGGAGTGGAGGCTGTCGGCGTGGAGGATTCGGGCGCGGGGGTCGGCGCGGTGGTCCCCCCCGACGTGGCGCTAGCCGGCGTGCTGGAGGCGCTCGCAGCGCCGGCGCTCGCGGTCCCGCCGGAGGTGATCACGGCGGTCGATGTCGCCGCGAGCACGAGCACGACCGTGATCGCCATCACCGCGCGCTCCCCGGCGGCGTTGCCGGGGAAGTCCGGTTTGCGCAGCCCGAGCAGGATGGACACGATCAGTGCCCATGCCACGAGCCCGCCGCCGGCTATGTAATACGGGACTTTGCTCTTCTCTGCCGCGAGAACGGGGGCGAGATAGGTGGCAAGCGTGTGCACGGGCGCGAGCCTAGCCGATGAGGCGCCGGATATGCTGCCCGGCGGGATGGTCGATGCGGTGCGCACACCGGAGGACTCGCTGCAGGGTCTGCCTGGCTTTCCCTTCGCGGCGCGCTACCGCGAAGTCGACGGCCTGCGGCTGGCGCACGTCGACGAGGGAGACGGAGCGCCGGTGATCTTCGTGCACGGCGAGCCGACGTGGTCGTTTTTGTGGCGCAAGGTGATCGCACCGGTGCGCGATGCGGGCTTTCGCTGCATCGCTCCCGATCTCGCCGGCTTCGGCCGCTCGGACAAGCCGACGGACATCGACTGGTACTCCTATGACCGCCACACGGCGATGACGGGGTCGCTGCTGGAGGAGCTCGACGTGCGCAAGGCGACGATCGTCGTGCATGACTGGGGCGGCCCGATCGGGTTGCGCCTGGCGGTCGAGTATCCGGAGCGGATCGAGCGGATCGTGGTTCTCGACACGGGCCTGTTCACCGGCCACCAGCGGATGACCGACGCGTGGACCGCGTTTCGCGACTTCGTGCAGCGCACCGAGGACCTGCCGGTCGGTTTTCTCGTGCGCGGCGCGTGCAAGCGGGACCCGGGCGACGAGGTGATCGCGGCGTACGACGCGCCGTATCCGAACGTCGCCTCCAAGGCCGGCGCGCGGGCGTTTCCGCTGATGATCCCCCGCTCGCCCGACGCCCCGGGCGCGGCGGCCGGGCAACGCGTGCAGGACGCGCTGCGCGAGGACGCCCGACCGACGCTGATCCTGTGGGCCGACTCCGACCCGATCCTTCCTCCGCAGGTGGGCGAGCGCTTCGCCGCGGCGATCGGCGGACCGCCGCCGAGGCCGATCGAGGACGCCAGCCACTTTCTCCAGGAGGACCAGGGCCCGCTGATCGGCGGGCTGATCGCCGACTGGCTGCTCGCCGGCTAGGGACCCTCGCCGTCGGCGACGGCGCTTGGGATCTGCGGCTGCTCGGGCGCGGGCTCGAGCCCGGGCTGGGAGCGCGAGGCGCGCAGCTCGTAGCTGCGCCGGGTGAGCGTGTCGGCCTCGGCGAGCACGCGGTCGGCCTTCATCGCGCGCGCCATGCCCTCCGACAGGCGCCGCGGCAGGACGGTGCTGAGCACGTTCGTGCGCTTGGCCGACTTCGGCACCCACACTTCGACGAGGCCGAATTGCAGCGCCTCGACAATCGCGTCTGCGACGTCTGAGGGCTCGAGGTTGCGCAGGCCGCGCGCCTCGCCGAGGCCGGAGCCGAGCTCGGTGTTGACGACATAGGGCATCACGTAGCTGAGGTCGATGTGCGCGTCCATCAGGCGCAGCTCGCCGCGCACCGCCTCGGTCAGCCCGACGACGGCGTGCTTGGTCGCCGAGTAGGTCGCGCCGCCGGGAGCGCCGAACTTGCCCGCTTGGGAGGCGATGTTGACGACGTGCCCGCGATCTCGCGGGATCATCCGCGCCAAGGCGAGCTTCATGCCGAGGATCACGCCGTGGATGTTGATGTCGACCATCCGCTGTGCGGTCGCGTCGTCCTCATCGAGGAAGCGTCCGATCTGCATGATCCCGGCGTTGTTGACGAGCACGTCGAGCGGACCGAGCTGGCGCTCGGCCTCGTCGAGGAAGGCGGAGAACGACGCGCGATCGGTCACGTCGAGTGGCAACGCGACGGCGCTCGGGCCGAGCTCGTCGGCGGTTTTGCGGGCGGCCTCCATGTCGACGTCGCCAATCGCCACCTTCATCCCCTGGCGCAGCAGCGCCTCGGCGGTGGCGCGCCCGATCCCCCGGGCTGCGCCGGTGATCGCGGCGGTCTCTCCGGCGAGGATGCGGGGCTGCTTGGCCATGGTCTTCCTCCTGATCGTGCCGAGCTGGCATGCTCGGCGAGCGGTGAAAGCCCAACGCTAGCGCGCGGGCGCCGAAGGTGCTGGCCGATCGGCCAACTTGCCCACGGGCCGCGGGTCGCGGGTGTAGGGTTGATGGATGGCCACGTTCGAGTTCGAGGGTCAGCGGATTGCCTTCACCGAGTACGGCGGCGGCCCGGCGGCTGTCACCGAGGCGGGAGCCCGCGGGCGCACCGCGCGAAGCTCGCGCTCGGGCTCGCGCCCGCTGATCCTGGTTCACGGGCTGCTGCTTTCGCAGGAGATGCACCGCCCGCTCGCCGAAGACCTGGCAGCTCGGGGAAACCGGGTAATCACGGTCGACCTGCTCGGCCACGGTCAGTCCGAGCGCCCGCGCGACATGTGGCGGTACTCGATGCACTTCTTCGGCGAGCAGGTGGTCGCGCTGATGGACCATCTGGGAATCGAGCAAGCGGTCGTGATGGGCACGTCGCTCGGTGCGAACACGGCGCTTGAGATCGCGCTGAACAAGCCGCCACGGCTACGCGGAATGATCATCGAGATGCCTGTGCTCGACAACGCGCTGCTGTGGAGCGCGTTGACCTTCACACCGCTGCTCGTCGCGCTGACGTTCGGCGAGTCGGCCATGAAGCTTGTCGGGCGCGGGGCGCGCGCGGTGCCCAGGCGGCTGCTGCCGCACTACGGCAACGTGATGCTCGACCTGATCCGCCAGGAACCCGGGCCGAGCGGGGCGGTGCTGCAGGGTCTGTTCTTCGGGCGCGTCGCGCCGCACCGCAACGACCGGCGGCTCTTCCAGACGCCGGCGCTCGTGCTCGGCCATCGTCGCGACCCCATTCATCCGTTCTCCGATGCGGGCATGCTCGCGGAAGAGCTGCCCAACGGGCGGCTGATCGAAGCCAACTCACTGCTGGAGCTGCGCATGCAGCCGGAGCGCCTGACGAGTGAGATCGCTGGCTTCCTCGACGAGGTCTGGGCCAATCCGCGCGCCCGCCGCGCCAAACAGCCGGCTGCGCAGACGCCCAAACGCACAAGCAAAGCGGCCAAAGCGCCAGCGAAACCCCGGGCCAAACGCGCGCGCGCCAGCTCCGGCTAGCCAGGCGCCGGCGCTACTTCTTGCGGGCGAAGAGTTCGAGCTCGTTGACGCTGACGCGGCCGGGTGCCTGTGGCGTGCCGACCGCGGAGGCGGGCGCCTGGCTGATCCACAGGACGATGAAGCGGTAGGGCTTCTTTGCGGCCTGCTGTGCGGCGGTGGTGGTCGCGCCGAAGGTGATGCGCACGTGTCTCTTGCGCTCGATGAGCGAGGGGCTGAGCGCGATCCAGGCTGGGTCGGTGATCGACGCGGGCGGCGTCTGCCCGTTGGCGCCGTAGGCCTGGACGGTCATTCCGGGGGTGGTCGTGGTGAGCGCGAGGGCCGACAGCTTGCGCGGGGTGTTCAGGTCGACGATCAGGCCCTCGGCGAGCTTGGGGGCGACGGTCGGTTCGACGAGCGCGGTCCAGCCGGTGGAGCCGTCGCCGTCGATCGCCAGGCTGGGATCGCCGAAGTTGGCGGCGGCGTAGTTGTAGGGGTTGTACGTGGACGCGGCGTTGGTGTCGAGCAGAAGCGCTTGGGGGTGCGCTTCGCCGGCGGGAACGGGCGTCTGTTTGGAGGATTTGGGCGTGGTCGCGGCGGGCGTGGTTGCTTCGGGCGCGGGCGTGGCGACCGCGGGGGTCGTGGGCGTCGCCGCGGCCAGCGGGATCTTCGGCGGTTTGGCGCCGCCGAGCGGGGTCACCGGTTTGATCGTGGTGGGTGCGCCGATTTTCGCTGTGGCGGTACCGGGCACTGCGCTCGTCGGGGGCACGACGGGAGTCGTCGTCGCGGGGGCGGGGACCTGCGCGACGGTGGTGGTGGCCGAGGGCACTTTCCCGCTGCCTTTGCTGAGCGCGGCATAGGCCGCACCGGCGGCGCCGGCGACGAGCAGCGCGAGCGTGCTGAGGACGACGGCGGCCGAGCGCCAGGTGGGGGCGCGGGAGCGCAGGCTGTCGGGCGCGCCGGTGCCGCATTGCAGGCACCAGTCCTGCCCGTCGTTGAGCGGCGCGCCGCAGTTGGAGCAGGTGCGTGTCAGCGGTGCTTGCGCGGGGAGCGCGAACGCGGGCGGGCCTCCGGCTGAGCCGGGAGGCGGCTGCTGCTCGGTGGGCGCAGCCGGCGGGTCTGCGAGCGCCGTGGGCACAGCCTGGATTCTACTGACAGGACTAACGACCCGGCGAGGGTGGGCCGCTGGGCACGATGTCGCGACCGGTCGGCTGCATGCGCTCGTCGAGCTCGAGCTGCCAGTAGTAGCGCGTGAAGGTCATCCCGTCGCGGAACTCGCCGACGTGGGGTGAGACGGTCTCGCCGGCGGCCATCGCGACGATCAGCTCGGGGTAGCTGCGGCCCGGCAGAGCGGCGTAGACGGGGGCTGGAAAAGCGCCGCCGAAGCGGGTGTTGACGTCGGTGATGCCGAGCCCGATGTGCGGGTCGCGAAAGACCTGGATCGTCGCGGGGCCGGTGACCGCGAGCGCCTCCATCGTGCGCCGGCCGAGCTCGATCAGCTCGTGGTCGTGCACGACGGCGCCCTTGATCGACTCGCCGCCGCGCGACTCGAGCATCGTGCGCGGGATTGCGTTCAGGCAACGGCCGTGCAGGTCGCCGAGGCAGTCGATCGACAGCTCGAGCCCGCCCATCGCGCGCTGAACCATCACGGGCTCTTGCACGTAGTCGACGAAGAAGCGCGCCTGCGCAGCGTCGTGGGCGAGGTGGATCGAGCGCGCCCCGGAGCCACGGCGAGGCTTGATCATCACCGGATAGTTCAGGGCATCGAGATCGGCGTCGGGCAGCACGGTGGGCGGCGAGGGCAGATCGAGGCGCGCCAGCAGCAGGTGTGTCTCGTACTTGTCATAGGTGGCCCGAGCGACGTCGGGCGAGGGCACGAGCGCCGGCAGGTGCCCCTCGGCGCGCGCGACTGCGAGCACCTCGATGTCGAGATCGGTCAGCGGCAGCACGGCGCCGACGCCGTGCAGCTCGCACAGCTCGCGCAGGGCGGTGACGTAGCGCGGGTCGTCGATCAGCGGCACGGCGGCGCGAACGTGCGCGGCGTACTGCGCGGGAGCCAGCGGCGAGGGGTCAGCGACGACGGTCCTGGTGAGCGCGGCGAAGCAGGAGACGATGTCATAGCGCTTGCCGGCGCCGGTGAGCAGGACGGCGGGTGGGCTCACAGCTCGCCCTCCCAGCCGCCGGCCTGGCCCTTGTACAGGCCACCGCCGCCGAGCACGAGGACGGGGGTGCGCAGCAGGATCTTCAGGTCGAGCAGCAGCGAGCGGTGTTCGACGTAGTAGAGGTCGAGCTCGATTCGCTCGCTCCACGGAAGCGAGGCACGGCCGTTGATCTGCGCCCAGCCGGTGATGCCGGGCTTGACCGACAGCCGCCCGTGCTGGCGCGCGGTGTACTGGGCGACCTGCGCGGGCAGCGTCGGGCGCGGCCCGACGAGCGTCATTTCGCCGCGCAGGACGTTGAGCAGGTTGGGCAGCTCGTCGAGCGAGGTCCGGCGCAGGAAGGAGCCGACGCGCGTGATGCGTGGATCGCCGCTGTTGACGGCGAGCCCGGCGCCGATGTGCTCGGCGCCGTCGACCATCGTGCGCAGCTTGAGCATGTCGAACTGCACGCCGTACAAGCCGGAGCGCCGCTGACGGTAGATCGCCGGCCCACGCGAGGTCAGGCGAATGGCGAGGACGGCGATCAGCAGCAGGGGCAAGCACAGCAGCAGGGCGAGCGCGGAGAAGACGATGTCGATCGCGCGGCGGATCATCGCGTGCCCTCGGCGGCGTCCCACCAGGCGGTCGTTCCGTGGCGCAGCCAGTCCCACAGGCCGGCGGCGGGAGAGGCGGTGGTGAGCACGTAGTAGCGCGCGATCAGCAGTGGGCGCGCGTGCAGCGCGCCGGCGAGCAGCGCGGCGAGCAGCAGCGCCAGCTGCAGCGCGAGCGTGATCGTGTACAGGACGCCGGCGCCGGCGGCGACGAGCGCGACGTTGGCGGCGAGCGCAAGCGCGTGCAGGCCGGGCGTGGCGTAGCGCAGCAGGCGGTGGGAGAAGATCATCAGCGCGTACAGCGGTGGATAGCCGCGCGGGGAGAGCATGCCGCCACGCAGGACGATCGGCCAGGTGTGGCTCATCATGCGCCGCTTGCGCGCGAACTCGCCGAGCAGCGAGGGGACCATCTTCTCGCTGGCTTGCGCGCTGGGCACGTAGACGGCGCGCAGGCCGTGCTTGACCATGTTGAAGGGCAGCGAGAGGTCGTGGCCCATGATCGGGTCGACGACGATGTAGGCGTCGCGACGGGTGGCGTAGATGGCACCGTTGCCGGCGGTGATCGAACTGAGACGAGACTCGAGCGCGCGCACGGCGAGCTCGTAGCGCCAGTAGACGCCCTCCTGGTTGGAGGCAGTAGTGCCGGCGGCCTCCTGCACGAAGCGAACCTGCCCGCAGGCATAGCCGACATGCTGTGAGGCGAACGCACCGGCGAGCTCTGCCAGCGCGTCGGGCTGCCAGTAGGAGTTGGCGTCGGAGAAGGCGACGATCTCCCCGCCGGCGCGCTGCACGGCGGCGTCCTGCGCGCGGATCTTGCCGGCGCGCGGCAGCTCGAGAACGAGATCGGCGCCGGCGTCGCGCGCGCGCTGGGCGGTCGCGTCGCTGCAGCCGTCGCAGGCGACGATCAGCTGCAGCAGCTCGCGCGGGTAGTCGAGCGCGAGCGCGTTTGCGACCTTGGCGGCGATCACCTGCTGCTCGTCGTGCGCGGCGACGATCAGGGAGACGGTCGGCAGCGGATGAGCCGGCGCGGAAGACCGTTGATGAGCTCCGCCCCGATTGGGGCTCCGCGGCGGGCGATCGCGTGGCAGAGCGGCGGCCGGCGCGAGGACGCGGGCCACGGCGAACAGCGCGAGCGCATAGCCGAGCTGTGTCCACACGATCAGCGCGGCGCACAGCCAGAAGACGATCTGCAGGGCGAGCACGCGTGGATTCTCGCGGACGCGCGGGGTGATGCGGTGCGCGGTACGCTTGCGCAATGAGCTACACGATCAAGAACCTCTCACAGACACCCGACAGCGCGGTGCGGTTCGGCCTGTCGGAGCTGGGCGAGGCGCACTTCCCCCGCGAGGAGCTCGGCGCCGAGTCGACGGGCCTCTCCTACCAAGTGCTCAAGCCTGGCAAGCGCCAGGCGTTCGGGCACCGCCACGACAAGGCCGAGGAGGTCTACGTGGTGCTGTCGGGCGCCGGGCGCGTACGCCTGGACGACGAGATCGTCGACATCGCGCGACTCGATGCGATCCGCGTGGCGCCGAGCGTCAAGCGCGCGTTCGAGGCGGGTCCCGACGGGCTGGAGTGGATCGTGTTTGGCCCGCGTCACGACAAGGACGGCGAGACCGACAGCGAGTTCTGGACCGACTGAGCGCGCGCGCAGCGCGGCGCTGACCCGCCGGGTTGGGCCGCTGCGCTGACCGCTCAGGCGCTGAGCAGTTGCTCGTAGAGCGCGAGCGTGCGGCTGGCGATCGTCTCCCAGGAGTAGTCGCCGTGCGCCGCTGCGAGCGCGCGCTCGCCGAGCGCGCCCAGCGCTGCGGGGTTGGCGAGCAGCCCGGCGAGCGCGTCGTGCAGCGCCGCGGGATCCCCGGGCGCGACGGCGTGCGCGGCGCCGCGCTGGGCCACCTCGGCGAAGCCGCCGACGTCTGAGACGAGCAGCGGCTTGCCGAAGGCCAGGGCGGTGAACAGCACGCCGGACTGCTCGATCTCGCGGTAGGGCAGCACGACGAGATCGGCGCGGGCGAAGTACGCCGGCAGCTCGGCGTCGCCGACGAAGCGAGGCACGAAATGGACGTTTGGCGGAGCGTCGGCGAGCAGCGCGGCGATGTCCATGCGCGGCATGCCGACGATCCACAGCTCGGCGTCGTCGATGCCGCGCCAGGCCTCCAGCAGCACGTCCAGCCCCTTGTACGGTCGCAGCAGGCCGAAGAACAGCACGACGCGCTTGTCGGTCTGAAATGGTGGCGGCCCGGCGGGCAGGTCGGCGAGATGCGCGAAGGCACCGTGCGCGATCACGTGCACGCGCCGCTCGTCCACGCCGAGCTCGTGCGTGAGCCGCTGGCGGCCGTGCTCGGAGTGCACGACGACGGCGTCGAAGCGGTCGTACAGGCGCCGCTGCGCGGCGCGGCGGCGCGCGCTGCCCTCGCGCGGCAGCACATCGTGCGCGGTCAGCACCAGGCACGGGCGCCCGCCCGGTCCAGGCGCGGGCAGCAGGCGCCCGTCGAGCTGCTGCACGCTCAGCCACTGGAAGTGCACGACATCGGCCTCGCGGGCGAGGCGCCGGTAGCGCAGCATGTCGGGCACGTGCTCGGCGAGCTTCAGCGCGCGCCGCGCGCGCTGCGCCGCTCGGGAGTCGCCGCGAGCGGCGCGGGTGGAGTGATAGAAGAACTCATGCCTGAGGTAGCCCTGGGGTGCCGGCACCGGGCCGTAGGCGAAGCGGCTGGTGAACAGCTCGACGTCGGCCCCGGCCGCGGCGAGCGCGGCGCTGAGAGCGTGGTCATACGGCGGCGTGTAGGCCGACGGGTCGACGATGTGAACGCGCATCGCGCCAGACAATAGGCGCGGCAGCGCATCCAGAGCCATACGGGCCAGGGGTCTACGTCCGGCACGGCGCGGCGGCGTAGCGCGCTCGCAGTAGGGTCCGGTAGTGGCGGACATCGAGGTCTCCTACTGCGTCGTGAACACCTCGCAGCGCGAGCTGCTGCTGGGAGGGCTTGACGCGATCGCGCGCGAGCGCGAGGACTTGCCGTTCGCGACGGAGGTGCTGGTGCTGGACAACGGCTCGCGCGACGGCTCGGCGCTGGCTGCGAAGCAGCACCGGACGGTCGACGAGACGATCGCACTGAACGAGCGGCGCGGCAAGGCGCTCAACGACTCCGAGCTGCTGCGCCGCGCGCGCGGGCGCTACGCGCTGCTGCTCAACGAGGACTCCGAGCTGCAGCCGGGGGCCACGCGTGCGCTTTGGGATGCACTGCAGGCGCGCCCGCAGGCGGCGTGCGCCGGGGCGAGGCTGCTGCGCCCGGACGGGACCGAGCAGCCGTGCGCCTGGCGCTTTCCCACGCCGCTGACGGCGCTCGCCGGCGCGCTGCTGCTGCACCGCCGCTACACCGTGCAGAGCGGCGGCTCGCAGACGTGCGCGGTCGACTGGTGCCAGTCGGCGGTGCTGCTGGTCAGGCGCGTGGCGGCCGAGCAGGTCGGCTACCTCGATCCGGACTTCTTCGTGTACTCCGACGAGGTCGACTTCGCGCGGCGGCTGCGCGACGCGGGCTGGGCCAGCGTGTACGTGCCGGGCGCGGTGGCGATCCATCACGAGCAGCTCTCGACGGCGGCTGTGCCCGAGCGGCGGATCGTGGAAATGGCGCGCAACCGCGACCTGTACATGCGCAAGCACCACTCCGCCGCCGCAGCGCGGGCGGTGCGCTGGCTGACGGCATGGGCGTACGCGCTGCGCGCGCTGGCGGCGATGGTCCTGCCCGGCCACTCCGCCGCGCGCTACCGGCGCCACGTCAGCGCGACTTTGCATCCGCGCCGCGGCGAGGGCCTGCGCGAGGCCGCCGAGCGCTACAACCGCGACGCGTAGGCGATCGAGCGACGCGCCGACATCGTCAGATGTCTTTCAGCGGGTCCTCTGCGTATTCCTCGACGTCACCGTGACCGGCGCGGAACGTCGCCACACGCCGCCGGCCGTCGGCCAGCAGCGCGCGCGCCTGGCTGCGCTCGTCGGCGGCGAAGAAACGTGTGAGCACCAGCAGGACCGGCACGAGCGCCAGCCACAGCACGCGCAGCGCGATGCCGGCGAAGCCGCTCGTCGGCAGCAGCAGCTCGCCGGACACGGCGACGCCGCCGAGGATCGCCGCCAGCAGCGCCAGGCGCCGCCACTGAAAGCCGACGGCGAACAGCCTGCGCGTGAGCAGGTGCATGACGACGAGCATCGCCACGTAGGCGCCGCACAGGGAGATCCCCGCCCCGGCGATTCCCAGGTTCTCACCGCCGCGCGGGACGAGCACGAGCAGCAGCACGACGTTGACCACCAGCCCGGCGGCGGCGGCCGGGAGGTTGCGCACCGTCACCTTCGCGCGGCCGGTGATCACGATCATCACCTGGTACAGGCCGTACAGCGTCCACGCGAGCGCCAGCCACGGCAGCGCGGCGTGTGCGCCGAAGTACTGCGGCGCGGCGAGCAGCCGCACGATCCAGCGCCCGAGCAGCGCGACGGCGACGACGACGACGCCGGTGGCCAGCAGGAAGTACGTGGTCACGAGCGAGTACAGCCGCGCTGCCGCGGCGTCGCTCTCGATCGAGTACGCCAGCGGCGGCCACGCGTACTGAAAGCCGCGCACCATCACGAACACGACCGTCGCGAACTGCAGCGCGACCGAGTACTCGCCGGCCGCCGCGTGCGAGTAGTCGCGAAACAGGTAGAAGCGATCGGCGACCTGCAGCGCGTACACGCTGGCGTCGGCCGGCACCGTCGGCAGCCCGAAGCGCAGCATCGCGCGCAGATCGTGCCACTGCACGCGCAGGCTGAAGCGCCGGCGCAGCACCCACCACAGCCCGAGCACGACGACCGCCGACGCGCCGAAGTTGCCCAGCAAGAGCCCGCGCGCGCCCTCGCCGGCGACGACGACGAGCGCGACCGTGAAGGTCACCGTCAGCGCGACGTTCGCGCCCGAGGCGAAGATGTACGCGCGCGCGCGTTCGTCGACGCGCAGCTGCGCGTAGGCCATCTCCAGGTTCGTGAACGCCCACAGGCCGACGATCGCGCAGTCGAGCAGCAGCGGATCGTGGTAGCCGAGGATCAGGCGCGACAGGCTCCCGGCGAAGACGACGGCGAGCAGTGCCGCGAGCGTCGTCGTCCAGGCGACCGTCGCCGTCGCCGTGCGCGCGATCCGGTCGCGACGCGCGAGATCCTCATCATCAAAATAGAAACGGATGAACGCCTCGCCGACGCCGACGCGCAGGAAGATGCTCGCGAGGATCACCGCCGTCAGCAGCGAGTTGGCCGCACCGTAGCCGGCCGGCGAGACGTGGCGCGTGTACAGCGGGATCGTGATCAGCGCGATCCCCTTGGCGACGATGTCGCCGAACTGGTAGGCGGCGCCGGTCGCCAGCAGCCGCTTCAGATAGCCGCGCACGGCTGAGAACCTACTCGCCGCTTACGCCGCAGCCGCGCGTTCGCCGCCGGGGCGCGGCGAGCGATCGCCGGGCGTCGGCTCGCCGTCGCGCGCCAGCGCCACGCCGATGCCCAGCAGCGTCCACGTCAGCGGGTCCTCGAGGAAGTCCGCGTAGGCGAACGTGTGCAGCACGAGCGCGGTGAAGCAAGCCGCGATCGCGATGCGCGGCGGCGAGCGACCGGCACCTCCGAACAGCACGAGGAAGGCCACGACCAGCAGCGCGACGTACAGCGCCAGCCCGACGATCCCCTGCTCGGCGGCGACCGTGATCGGGATCGTGTGCGACGCCGACGTGGCGTTCTCCACGCTCGTCTTGTGGCGGCTCTCGTACTCCTTCTGAAAGGAGCCCGAGCCGTAGCCTTGCAGCGGCCGGTCGACGAACAGTTCCAGGCCGCCTTCGATCAGCTTCGCGCGCCCGGTCGTCGCGTTGTTGGCCGAGCCGCCGTTGCCCTTCAGCCCGAAGTGCGAGCTCGCCGGCGCCAGCAACACCAGCGCCAGCGCCAGCGCCACGAGCGCGGCGGCCACGTACAGCGTGCCGCGAAGCGACCAGCGGTAGGCCGCGAGCACGGCGAGGCCCAGCAGCAGCGCGGCGATGCTCGACTGCGAGAAGCTCGTCACCAGCCCGGCGAGAAGCCACGCAAGCACCGCCGCGGCGGTGAGCACGCCGCGCATGTTGCGCCACCACAGCACCACCGCCGTCACCGCGATCATCACCAGTGCGAGGAAGCGCCCGTAGATGTTCGGGTCGAAGAACAGCGAGTTCACGCGGAAGTAGTTGTCGAACTGGTTCGCCGCCACCACCTTCGGGTTGAGGAACAGTTCCTTGCGCGCGTACTCGACGAAGCCGATGCCCGCGAAGATCACCGCCAGCGCGACCGCAATGCCCAGGCAGCGCAACAGCAGCTCGCGTCGCCAGTCGACATCGCGCAACAGCACGAACAGCAACGCGAACGGCACGTAGAAGAACGCCAGGTTCTCCGCCGCCTTGCCGCGATCGGACGAGTACAGCGTCTGCAGGGCATACAGCGCCAGCGAAGCGAACAGCAGCCATTCCAGCGTGTTCGGGCCGCGCTCCTCACGCCTGAGCAAACGCGGCAGCAGATGTGCCAGCACTCCGGCGCCGACGACCAGATACAGCGGGATCAGCAGGTTGACCGTGCGTCCTTCTGCGGAGATCGGCAGGCGAAACGGCAGCGCCAGCACGGCCAGCAGCGGGAACGCGTCGGCGTTGGCGCGCATCACCACGACGAGCACGGCGATCACGGCCGCCGCCCCCAGCACCGCAGCCGCGACCAAGCCCGCGCTCACCGAAGTCGCTCCGATCGCCGGCAGCGCCAGCGCCACGCTCATGGGCTCACCAGCGTGAAGCTGCGCGGCGACAGCACCGAGCGGCGCTGCTCGCGCAGCGTTACGCGCACGCGGTATTCGCCCGCCGGCGCAAGCGGCCCTGTGAGCCTCGGCGCCAGCGCCGCGCGGCCACCGGGCCCAGCCACGAGCGCGTAGCCGTGCGCCGTTCCCAGCCGTCCCGTCCAGCGCAGCGAGAGCTGTTTGTAGGGTTGCACCGGGTGGTCGTGCAGCAGCCTCGCCACCTCCGCCCCGGCCGAGTTGACGATCGACACGGTCACCTCATCCGCGCGCGCCAAGCGGAAGGAGATCCGCTCCTGTTTGATGTGGCCCGACGGAGTCGGTGAGAAGCGCGGCGTGAGCTTGAACACCTGCACGGCCGTCGGCGTGTGCTTGAGGTGCTGCGTCAAGAAGAACGCGACGAAGCACGCGACCACCAGCAGAGCGAACACGGCGCGCGCGGGAGGATCGGTGACCCGCCGGCTCTGACTGGTCAATCGCCCCCGGCCGATCCCGTATCGCCCAGCGCGAAGCGCTCGACCGTGTCCGAGCGCAGGCCCAGGCGCAGGGTCTCCAGCGACAGCACGTCGTCCGGAGCGATGTTGCCGAGGTTGCATTCCGTGCCAAAGCGCTTGAGCAGCCACACCTGCTGCGGACGCAGCGGCGCCTCGAAGACCAGCCGCTCGGGGTCGATCGCGTGGGCGATCTCGTCGATCAGGCCGGTGCGCGGCTCGCCGTCGGCGCGATAGATGCCCGCGTTGCCCGACTCGCGCGCCTCGGTGATCACCTTCCATGCCCCCGCGTCGAGGTCGCGCTGGATCTGTTCCACCCACACGTACGGCGCCATGATGAAGTCGGCGTCCTTGTTGCCCACCTCCGCGAGCACGACGAACTCAGCGGACAGCCGTTCGATCAGTCCGCGCTTGTAGTCGGGGTCGAGCGCGATCGTCCCGTCGGAGATCTCCACGTGGCGCAGGCCGAGCTCGCGCAGCCAATCGATCAGCCCCTCCATCCGCCCCTGGCGGATCGCCAGCTCGGTGAGCGTGCCTCCGAGCACCACCGGGATGCCATGCGCCGCGTAGCGCTCGAGCTTGGGCTGCAGGTTGGCGCTCACCAGCGCCGTGCCCCAGCCGAGCTTGACGATGTCCACGCACGCGCCGGCGACCTCCAGCAGACCGTCCACCTCGGCGATCGACAGGCCGCGGTCGATCACGTGCGTCAATCCCCGCTCGCGCGGCTTGGCGGAGCGCTCGGGAATGTCCAGGAAGCCGGCTATGGCGAGGTCGCAGCCTTGTCGAGGCCGACGATCACCACCACCGTCGCCGAGCCTGCCAGCGATGCGACGGTGCCTTCCATCGGTTGCGCCTGCGTGACCCCCAGCGCCCGGGCGACGCCCTGCGCGTCCGCCTTGTGCCCGCCGGCGTACTCGACGACGGTCGCCTGATTGGCGCCAGGCGGGCGGCCGTTCAGCGCTGTCGCGCGCGAGAACCCGTGCTGGGTCAGTTCACCGGACACGCGGTGGGCGAGCCCCGTCGTCCCCGTGCCGTTGAGCACGACCACGCTCGTTTCCGACGGCTTGATCGCCGTGGAGCCGGCCTTGCCCGAGGAGCCGCTCGATGTCTTGGTGCCTTCCCCGCCCGTCTGTTCGGTGCTGCTCGAGGCCGGTTTCGTGGTCGCGCTCGTGGACGAGCCGCCGCCCTTCGAACTGCCGCCGAGCGACACCAGCACGACGACCAGCACGGCCACGCCGACGATCAGCCCGCCGACGATCAGCAGCGTCGCACGCGCCGGCGAGCGGCGCTCGGTGCGATAGCGCCGAACCCCCGGCTGCGCGCTCTCGCCACGGCGCGACGCTCCCGCCGCTGACCCGCGGCGTCCGCCTCCCGCGCCTTGCGCAATCGCATCGGCGCCGGCGCCGCGCGCGGCCGCTCCCGAGCGAGCCGCCGCCGGGGCTGTCCTGCTCGCGAGCACGCCCTCGGCCACAGCCTGCGCGCCGCGCCCCGCCTCCGCAGCCGTCCTTGCGCCCGTGGCCGCAGGTGCCGGCGGTGCGGACGGACGGGCCGGTGGGCTCGGCGCGCGCGCCGCCGCGCTCTTGGCCGCCGTGGCGACTGCTGCCGCCGTCGCCGGAGCCGGTGTGCGCGGCTCGGCCGTCGTCGTCGACCCACCGTCCGTCGCAGCCGAAGAGCTCGCCGGGGACTGCGCCGAGGCCGGTTGCCCGGGCGTGGCCCCAGGTATGGCCGGCGCGGGGCTCGCCGCTGCCGTGGAGCTCGCCGCTGCCGCGGCGCCTTGCGCCGCCGGCGACCTGTTTGCGGCCACCGGTGCCGGCGAAGCCCCGGCGGGGCGTTCCGGCGCACCGGCCGCTTGCGGCGGCTGCGCAGCGCCACCATCGCCACCGTCCGGCTTGCCGCCGGCCTGCGCCGCGCTCGGCGTGGCCGCCGCGGCTGCGCTCGGCGTGGCCGCCGCGACTGCAGCCGCCGTGGCGGGCGCCATGCCCGAAGGCGCTGCTGGAGCACCGGCGCCCGCGGGCGGCAGCGCACCGGGCGCCAGGGGCTGGCCGGGGGTGCCTTGGGCGGGCGCCGGCCGACCGGGTGGCGGCTGGGTTCCCTGTGTCGCGGCGGTGGCGGGATCGGCGGCGCTCACAGCCGTCGGCTGACCCGTCCCAGCCACCGGGCGCGCGTTGATCGGCACCGTGCGCGGGACAGGCCGCGCCGGCTGGACGGGCTGGGCGCTCGTGTTCGGCTGCTGCACGCGCGCGGCAGCCTCGGCACTGACCCGCTGTTCGGCCTCGGCCGCGCGCTCAGGGGCCCGGCCGGCCCACTCGCGCAGGCGCCGCAGCTCGCGCGCCTGGGAGAAGACGAGCAGCGAGAGGATCGCAATTCCCAGCAGCGCCGCGAACGCAGCGATCGCGCCGATCTGGGTGAAGGTGCTCGAGAGCGAGAGCGCGAGCGGCGTGGCCATCATGAATCCGGAGAGTGTATGAGGGCGGCAGGCGCCTCGCGCCCTGCGCCGCCGGGCTCCGCGCGCGCAGCCACACGGCGCGCGGCCCCACCCGATCGCGACTCCACGTGCAATGCCGACAGCTCGGTCACCTTCGCGGCGAGGCCCGCCGCGTCGCCCTCGAGCACCAGCAGGCCGATCTCGGCGAACATCGACTCGACCGCCTCGGCACCGAGCGGCTCGCGATCGGCCAGCAGGATCTTCTCCGCGCTCGTCGCCAGCGCGCGCTCGTAGCTGTTGAACAGCTCCTCGTGCAGCTTCTCCCCCGGGCGCCTGCCGACGACCTCGACCTCGATGTCGCGCTCGGGGTCCAGCCCCGACAGCTCGATCATCGCGCGCGCCAGCTCGACGATGCGCACAGGCTCGCCCATGTCGAGCACGAACACCTCCGCCCCCGGCGTCTGCCCGGCCGCGAGCGCGCTCGCACCGTCTGCCAACGGCGTCTGCAGCTGCGCGTCGCTCTGTCCGGCGTCGTGACGCTCGGAGGCCAGCGAGCCGCTGCGGATGATCAGCTGCACGGCCTCGGGGATCGTCATGAAGTAGCGCGTCATCCGCTCGTCGGTGACCGTCACCGGGCCGCCGCGCTCGATCTGGCGACGGAAGATCGGCACCACGCTGCCCGAGGAGCCGAGCACGTTGCCGAAGCGCACGGCCGCGTAACGGGTGCCCGGGAAGCGCGCCGTGGCGGCCTCCAGCGCGAACTCGGCCAGCGCCTTCGAAGCCCCCATGACCGTCGCCGGGGCAACCGCCTTGTCGGTCGACACGAGCACGAAGCGACCAACGCCGAGCTCGCCCGCGACGTGCGCCACGACGCGCGTCGCGATTGCGTTGTTGCGCACGGCCTCGACCGGATTGGCCTCCATCAGCCCCACGTGCTTGTACGCGGCCGCATGGAACACCACCGTCGGGCGGTGCTCGGAGAAGACCTCGCGCATGCGCTCCTCCTCCTTGCAGTCGGCGAGCACCGCCGAGAGCATCGACGGCGAGACGTGGCGCTCGTCCTCGAGCTCGCGCTGGATCGAGAAGAGGTTGTCCTCGGCGTGGTCGAGCAGCACGATCCGGTGGGGCTCCACGCGCGCTATCTGACGGCATAGCTCCGCGCCGATCGAGCCGCCCGCGCCCGTCACCAGCACCGTCTCGCCGGCGAGGTAGGAGCCGACCTTCTCCAGCTCCATCTGCACCGGCTCGCGCCCGAGCACGTCCTCGACGCGGACCTCGCGCATCTGGCGCGCCAGCGCCCCGCGCGTCTGCAGCAGCTCGAACACCGTCGGCAGCGTGCGCACCGGGATGCCCCGCGCACGGCACTCGCGCACGATCCGCGCGCGCGTCGACCCCGGCGCGGAGGGAATCGCGATGATCACTTCGTCGGGCTCGGCGTCGTCGAGGATGCGCGGCAGGTCGCCTTCGGTGTTACCGCGCACGCGCACCCCGTCGATCCGCAGGCGGCGCTTGCTCGGGTCGTCGTCGACGAAGCCGACCGGCGCGAGGCCGAGCCCGCGGTTGCGCACGATCTCGCGCAGCACCAACCGCCCGCCGTCGCCCGCGCCGGCGATCAGCACGCTGCGCTGGCCCTTGCGCCCGCCGCGAAACGCCGCCAGCGGCCGGCGCTCGTACACGCTGCGCGCAAGCGCGCGGACGCCCACGAGGAAGACGAGCGCGAGCAGCGCAAACAGCACGATCACGCCGTTGGGCAGCGCCACCGCCACGGTGCTGCGGTAGTGGTGCACGGGGCGCAGGACCTCCACCGCGACGACCGCCGCCAGCACGATTGCCAGCACGGCCCGCGCCACTGCCTCGTAGTCGCGCTGGCCCGAGTAGCGCCAGCGGCGCTGGTAGACGCGCGCCAGCACGAGCACCGGCAGGCTTCCCCCCAGCACCCACCAGATCGTGCGTTCGCGCAGGTGCTCGTAGTAGCCGGTCGGGCCGTGCTCGAAGCGCAGCTGGAAGGCGAGGTAGTACGCGAGCGCGACCAACACCCCATCCACCGCGAGCTGGGGCAGCGCGTGACGGTGCAAGGGAAAGGCCGCCGAGCGGATCCGTCGGCGCATTGTCAGGATTGTAAGCGCCCGCGGGCGCTCAGGCGCCTTGGGCGCGGGTGTGCACGGGCGTCAGCAGCAGGTCCACGAGCACCCGTGGATCGCGGCGCACGCGGTTCTCGGCGATCCCCGGCTCGCGTCCGCCCAGGTCGAGCTCCTCGGCCGTGCTCAGCCGGCGCATGCGCCCTTCGGCGATCAGGCGCTCGTCGACGGCCCCCGGACGACCCTCGAACGTCGTGTACACGGGCACGCCGAGCGCCACCGCCTCGCGGTTCATCGTCCCGCCCGCAGAGATCACCAGGTCGCAGTACGCGATCAGCGACTGTGCGTCGATCGCCCGCTCGGGCACCACGAAGCCCGGCACGTCGATCAACTCGGCGCGCTGCGCGGCGACGCGCGGCAGCACCACCGGCTGCACGCCCTGCGCTGCCGCGGCGAGGCGCAAGGCCTCGAGCACCTGCGCGAACAGATCGTTCTCGAAACGGTGGTACAGCGACACCTCCGGCGGTGTGCGCACGACCACGATCGGGCGCTGGCGATCCAGGCCCAGGTCGTCGAGCACGCCCGCGTCCGGCGCGAAGTCCGCCAGGTAGTACTCCTCCTTGAGCCCCTCGTACGCGCGGATCTTGCCGCGCGCGCCGTAGCGATCCAGCCGCTCGGGCGGGATCGCGTCGGGCACGACCACCGTCGACGCCAGCCGGCAGTTGACGTTGTGCTGCACCGTCGCCCACTCGTAGTCGAACATCGTCGAGCTCGGGACGCGCAGCAGCGCGGCCGCCACCGACACATCGTTGGAGCCGTGCCCGAGCGCCACGTCGAAGCGCCTGCCTCCGGCGGCGCGCTGCTCGGAGCGCGCCCAGCGAACGAGCGCCGCCGAGCGCGAGGCCAGCCCCACCGCCTTCGCCGCCAGGCGCTCGCCCCGGTGACGGCCGATCGGCGTGTGCTCGATGCCGAACCGCTCGCACAGCGCCAGCGTCTGCGCGAAGTCGCGCGCCGTCACGCGGACCTCGTGCCCGTCCGCGCGCAGCAGCTCGATCACCGGTCGCATCACCAGCACGTGCGGGCTGTTGGTCAGATCGATCCACACTCGCATGCGCACGGACGGTATCCGGCGCCCGGTATCGTTGCGCGACCAATGCTCGTCCTCGCGTCGATCTCCGAGTCGCTGGTCAACATCGCCTGGCATTTCGTCCGCGACGCGGGTCTGCCGGCGGTCTTCGTCCTGATGGTCGCCGAGAGCGCCTGCATCCCGATTCCCTCGGAGGCGACGATGCTGTTTGCAGGCTTCGCCGTCGCCGACCCGGGCCAGAGCAGCGCCCATCACCATCTGACGCTGATCGGGATCGTCGTCGTCGGAGTTCTCGGCAACCTCGTCGGCTCGTGGATCGCCTACGGCGTCGGCCGTGCCGGTCGCCTCGAGCTGGTCGAACGCCACGGCCGCTGGCTGCATCTGAAGCCGAGCCACATCGCCTGGGCCGACCGTTGGTTCGCCCGCTACGGCGCCCCGGCGATCCTGTTCAGCCGGATGCTGCCGATCGTCCGCACGTTCATCTCGCTGCCCGCCGGCGTCGCGCGGATGCCGTTCCTGCGCTTCACCCTGCTGACGCTCGCCGGCTGCATACCGTGGGTGCTCGGCCTCGCGCTGGCCGGCGAAGCCGTCGGACACGACTGGACGAGCGTGCGCAAAGGCTTCGAGTACGTCGACTACGCGGTGGTCGTTCTCGTCGTCGCCGCCATCGGCTACGCGATCATCCGCCGCGGGCGGGGGCCGGGCGACACAGGCGATCCCGCCGCCAATGCAGCGGGGTAGCTCCTCGCTGCCCCTGCGCCACGCCGTCGCGCTCGGCCTTGCGCAGGGGCCCACCGAGCTGCTGCCCGTCTCCTCCTCGGCGCACACCGCGCTCATCCCCTTCCTGCTCGGCTGGCCCTACTGCGCACTCGACGGCGAGCTGCGCAAGTCCTTCGAGGTCGCGCTGCACACCGGCGCAGGCGTCGCGCTGGCGATCGACATGCGCGGCGAGCTCGCCGTCGCGGCACGAAAGCTCGACCGCCGGCGCCTGGCCACGATCGCCCTCTCGCTCACTCCCGCCGCGATCGCCGGGCTCGCGCTCGGGCCGTCGATCGAGCGCCGGCTCGGCGGCCCGCGCTCGATCGCCGCCGGACTCGCGGGCGGCGGCGTGGCGATGGCGATCGCCGACGCACGGCCCGCAGCGAAGACCCGTGACCATGACGATGCCGGCCCCGCCGACGGGCTCGCGCTCGGGCTCGCCCAGGCCGTCGCGCTCGTCCCCGGGATCTCGCGCTACGGCGCCACGCTCACAGCCGCGCGCGCGCGCGGCTTCTCGCGCGCCGGCGCTCAGAGCCTCTCCTGGCACGCCGCGCTGCCGGTGATGCTCGGCGCAAGCGCGCTCAAGGGGGCGCGCACGGCCCGCCACGGGGCGCCCGCCGGCGCCGGCGCCCCCCTTGCCGCCGGCGCCGGCGCCGCCTTCGTCTCGACGCTGCTCAGCGCGCGTGTCCTGCGCCGCGCCGCCGGCGCCCCGCGCTCGCTGCTGCCCTGCTCGCTCTACCGCTGTCTGCTGGCCGCGCTCGTCCTCGCGCGCCTGCGCAGTCCCGCCACCGCGAACGCCCAACCGATCGCAGAAGATCCGGCACACCGCAACCCGTCCGGCAGCGCAAACTGCACGCTCTGAGTGCGTTGCGCGCACAATAGGCCTGAGATGACCGTGCTCGGGACACTGCTCGGCGGGCGCTACCGGCTCGATGCGCAGATCGGGCGCGGCGGCATGTCGACGGTCTACCGCGCCTTCGACACCGTGCTCGAGCGATCCGTCGCGGTCAAGCTCATGCATCGCGAGATCGCCTCGGACTCCGATCAGCTCGAGCGCTTCCGGCGCGAGGCGCGCTCGGTCGCGCGCCTGAACCATCCGCACATCGTCACCGTCATCGACGCCGGCGAGGAGCCCTCCGAGGGCGGCGACGAAGCTGGAGTCGGCGCTCCCTACATCGTGCTCGAGTACGTCGAGGGCGAGACGCTCAAGGACCTCATCCGGCGCGACGGCCCGCTGGAGATCACGCAGGCGATCGCCTATGCGATCGAGCTCGCTCGCGCCCTCGGCGCCGCACACGAGCGCATGATCGTGCACCGCGACGTCAAGCCGCAGAACGTGCTCATCGGCGAGGAAGGCGGCGCCAAGATCACGGACTTCGGCATCGCCCGCACGCTCACCGAGGAAGGCCTGACGATCGCCGGGCGCGTGCTCGGCACGACCGACTACGTCTCGCCCGAGCAGGCGCTCGGACAGCCTGTCACCGGACAGTCCGACCTCTACTCGCTCGGCGTCGTGCTCTATGAGATGCTCACCGGACAGGTCCCCTTCCGCGGCGAGTCGCCCGTCGCCGTCGCCATGTGCCACGTGCGCGAGCAGGTGCCCGACGTGCAGCAGCTGCGCCCCGAAGTCTCCGCCGCCACCGCCTCCGTCGTCGACCGTGCCGTCGCCAAGGATCTCGACTACCGCTACCACGACGCCGCCAGCATGGTCGCCGATCTCGAGGAGCTGCTCGCGATCGAGGCCGCGCGCGCCGGCCAAGCCACCGGCGAGGTCACCAGCGTATTGCGCACGCTGCCCGGAAAGGCCCGCCGGCGCCTGCCCTGGCGCATGCGTCACCCCGCCCGCTGGGCCGCCTCGCTCGCGCTGCTCGGCGCGATCGTCGCCATCGCGCTCGTCGCCGCCGCCCAGCAGGCGCACAAAGGAACCGGCGTCGCGCCCGACGTGCACGCCAGCGCCGGCCTGCAGGCCGTCCCGCTCAGCCAGACCGCCGCGCACGACTACAACCCGTTCGGCACCGGGCCCGAAAACCACAATCGCGTGCAGAACGTCGTCGACAGCGACCCCAACACGAGCTGGAGCACCGCGCACTACTACGAAGCCACGCTCAAGAAGGCCGGCGGCACCGGCGTCGGCGTCTACCTCGACGCCTCGCCCGGCGTAGTCGCGCGGGCGATCGAGATCCAGACCCCCACCCCCGGCTTCGACGTGCAGATCTACAGCGCCCGCAACGCCAACCTCTCATACCCCTACGGCGACTCCACGCCGCTGACCTCCCGCGGCTGGCATGGACCGCTCGCCTCCGCCACCAGCGTCCGCAACGGTCAGCGCATCAAGCTCTCCAGCGCCGCCACCCCCTACCGCTACTACCTCATCTGGCTGACCACCCTGCCGCCCGGCCAGCAGTCCGCGTCGATCTCCGACCTCACGTTGTTCAAGTAGCGGCGCACTGTCAGAACACCTGCGCCCCCAGCGCCGCATGCTTCTCCAGCGCGAGCCGGCACAGCCGGTCGACGAGCTGCGGATACGCCACCCCCGACGCGGCCAGCAGCTTCGCGTACACGCTCGTCGGCGTGAAGCCCGGCATCGTGTTCAGCTCGTTCAGCAGCACGTCCTCGCCGTCGACGAAGAAGTCCACGCGGGCCAAGCCGTCGCAGCCCGCGCGCGCGAACGCCTCCAATGCCAGCTCGCGCACCCGCTGGACCGCGCTGTCTGAGATCCGCGCCGGCACCAGCAGCTCCATTCCCCCGGTTTCGTACTTCGCCTCGAAGTCGTAGAAGTCGCCCTCGAACACGATCTCTCCCGGCGTCGACGCCAGCGCGCCGGCGCCTTGCTCACCGTGCTCGCCGCGCGGGCTGCCCAGTACGCCGCACTCGACCTCCACGCCGCTCGCCGCCGCCTCGACGATCACGCGCGTGTCGTGCGCAAACGCCGATTCGATCGCCCGCTCCAGCCCGTCCTGCCTGGTCACCTTGACGATCCCCAGCGACGATCCCAGGTGCGCCGGCTTGACGAACACCGGCAGCCCGAGGCGCATCACCTGCTCCAACAGCCTCTGGCGCCCGGCGCCCGAGAGCCGCCCCTCGCGCACATCGGCGTAAGCCACCTGCGGGATCGTTCCCGCCGCCGACATCAGCTCCTTGAACAGCACCTTGTCCATGCACAGCGCCGACGCCGCCACGCCCGAGCCGACGTAGGGCACGTCGAGCATCTCCAGCATCCCCTGCACAGTCCCGTCCTCGCCGAAGCGCCCGTGCAGGACCGGAAAGACGACGTCTGCGCCGAGCAGGCCGGCGCCCGGCGTCGTGCTCAGCGGCTCGCCGTCGCCATCGCGCCGCCACGCGCCGTCGCGCCCGATCTCCACCCACACCACCTCGTGTCCGCCCGCACGCAGGCCGTCGCGCACGGCTGCTCCCGACGACAGCGACACGTCGTGCTCTGACGAGCGGCCGCCGGCCAGCACCGCCACAGTCAGCGTGTGTCCGGCGGCTGAGCGGCTCGCGGCCGCCTGGCGCCCGTCGCGCGTCGTCATCCCACCGCGCCCGCCGGCGGCGTGGGCGGCGGCGTTGTCGTCGTGGTCGTGGTCGTCGGCGTCGTCGGTGTGGTCGGTGTGGTCGGTGTCGTTTCCGTTCCCTTCACGCCGACCGTCAACGTGACCGTCGAGCCCTTGCGCGCCATGTGGCCGGGCGTCGGGCTCTGTTTGAGCACGACGCCGACCTTGCTTTCTTCGCTCGTCGTCGCCGTGACAACGCTCGGCACGAAGCCCGCGCCGCCGAGCGCCGCCGAGGCCTGGGTCTCTGACTGGCCGACCACTTTCGGCACGGCGACTTCGTCAGACGCCTTCGCCACCGTCAGGTTCACCTTCGCCCCCGTGCGCACCGACGAGCCCGCCGACGGAGACTGCGAGAGCACGCTCCCCGCCGCCTGCCCGGCCGACACCTGCTGCGTCACCGTCCCCACGGCGAGGCCGACAGCCGTCAGCGCGGCTTCCGCGCCGCTCTGCGAGTCGCCCGAGACCTCCGGCACGCGCACCTGCGCCGGTCCGCTGGACACCAGCACCGACACGGGACTGCCGACCTGCAGCTCCGTGCCCGCCGGCGGTTCGGTGCCGATCACGCGTCCTTGCGCGACCTTCGCGTTGGGCTGTTCCTTGCTCGTCGGCTGAAAGCCCGCCTTGCGCAGCCGGCTGAGCGCCTGCGCGGCGGTCAGCCCTTCGACGCTCGCCAGCGCGGCGCTGCCAGGGCCGCTGGAGACCACGATGCTCACGCTCGCGCCGCTGTCGACCCTCCTGCCACCGGTCGGCGACTGCCTGATCACGCGCCCGCTGGCGACCGACGCGCTCGACGACAGCGACGGCACGGCGCTCAGCCCGACCGACCGCAGCTTCGCCGAGGCCGCCTGTTCGGTTTCGCCGGTCACGTTCGGCACGCTCACCTGGCGCGTCGAGGAGGAGAGCAGCAGCACGCCCGCCACGATCGCGCCCACGACCAGC
Organism: Solirubrobacteraceae bacterium; assembly: GCA_017882375.1. Lineage (GTDB taxonomy): Bacteria > Actinomycetota > Thermoleophilia > Solirubrobacterales > Solirubrobacteraceae > Palsa-744. The sequence goes on from JADGPP010000006.1 coordinate 44,531, forward strand.
GCCGCCAGCAGGCCCCACAGCAGCACCCGCTGGATTCCCGGACCGTCGCCCGCGCCCGGGTCCTCGTCGTCACCGTCGCTCGCCAGCAGCATCGCTCCCGTCGCCGGCGGCCCTCCGTCGTGCGCCTGGCCCGCCGGCGCCGGTGCCGGCGCGCCGTAGCCGTGCTCGCTCTGCGTCGCACCCGCCACGACCGCGCCGGCCGAGGCCGGCAGCGCCTGGCGCTCGCGCACCAGCGCGGCGATGAACTCGTCTGCGTCGGCGTAGCGCTGCGCCGGGTCCTTCGCCAGCGCGCGCAGCACCAGCGGATCCAGCGCCGGCGGCAACGACGGGTTGACCTCGCTCGGCGGGCGCGCCTGCGCGGAGACCTGCTTGAAGGCGATCGCCACGGCCGTCTCGCCGTCGAACGGCACCACTCCCGTCAGCAGCTCGTAGAGGATCACGCCGATCGAGTACAGATCCGAGGCGCCGCTGACCACGTAGCCCTGCGCCTGCTCGGGGGAGAGGTACTGCGCGGTTCCCATGATCGACCCCGTCAGCGTCATGTCCGAGGCACCCGCGCGCGCGATCCCGAAGTCGGTGACCCGCGCGCGCCCCTCCTCGTCGATGATCACGTTGTGTGGCTTCAGATCTCGGTGCACGACGCCGCGACGGTGCGCGAAGCGCGCGGCGCGGAGGATCTGGATGACGATGTCGATCGCCTGAGCGGGGTCCAGCGGACCCTGCTCGCGCACGATCGTCTTCAGCGAGCGCCCGGCGACGTACTCCATCGCGATGTAGTACGTGCCTTCCCACTCGCCGCGGTCGAAGATCCCCACGATGTTCTGATGCGACAGGCCCGCCGCGCTCGACGCCTCGCGACGGAAGCGCTCGACGAACTCCTGATCCTCGGCGAAGTGGTGGTGCAGCAGCTTCACCGCCACCTGCCTGCCGAGCAGCTGGTCTTCGGCCAGGTAGACGTCGGCCATCCCGCCCGAGCCCACGCGCGAGATCACTTTGTAGCGGCCGTCGATGATCGTGTCCGGCTCAACCACCAGACGCCCCCTTGCGCTCATTCATGCAGCAGCCTTTCCATGACTTCCCTGGCGATCGGCGCAGCGAACGCCCCGCCCTGGCCGGGCACGCCCTTCAGCGTCACCGCGATCGCCACCTTCGGCGCCGACGCCGGCGCGAACGCGATGAACCACACGTTGTTGATCGCCGTGCCGATCTGCGTCTCAGCCGTGCCCGTCTTGCCCGCGACCCGCACTCCCGCGATCTGCGCCGCCGTGCCCGTGCCTTCATTCACCACAGCTTCCATCATCGCTGTGACGGCGGCTGCCGTGGACGGCTTCATCACCACCGACTGCACGTGCGGTGAGATGCGCTCGGTCGTGCGGCCGTCCGGATCGACGATCCGGTCTGTCATGTGCGGAACCATCAGCCGCCCGCGGTTGGCGACCGCCGCCGCGACCTCCGCCATCTGCAGCGGCGTCACCTCGAGTTTGTCCTGCCCGATGCCCATTCGCCCGACGTCCACCTGCGAGCTCGTCGGCGAGATCAGCCGCGCGCCGCTGTACTCGCCGCTGGAGGACATCTCTTCCACCGGGTAATCCAGCTGCGGCTTGCGGCCGAAGCCGAAGCGACGCATGTAGCGCGCCATCGTCCGCTTGCCCAGCCGCTCGGCGACCTGCGCCCAAACCGTGTTGACCGATTTGGCCAGCCCCTGCGTCAGCGTGACCGGCCCGAGGCTCTCGTTTTCGTCGTTCTGCAGCGGCACGCCCGAGATCAGCACGTCGTTGCGACCGTCGACCGTCGATTCCTGCGTGAACGCGCCCGAGTCGATCGCCGCCGTCGCCGTGACCACCTTGAAGCTCGATCCCGGCGCGTAGCCGAACTGCGTCGCGCGGTCGACCAGCGGCTTGCCGCTGGGGCTCTTCGCCAGGCGTTCATAGGTCTTTGTCGATCGCAGATCGTTGGGGTTGTACGCCGGCGAAGAGGCCATCACGCGCACCGCGCCGCTGCGCGGTTCCAGCGCCACCACCGCGCCTTCGTGTCCGGCGAGCGCCTTGTTCGCCACCTGCTGGGCGTTCGGGTCGAGCGTCGTGACGACCTCGTTGCCCTGTCGTTTCTTGCCCTGAAGCTGATCGAGGATCGTCTGCAGGTTCGTGCCCGCCTGGCCGTTGAGCGTCGCATTGCGATAGTGCTCCAGACCCGTGCGACCGAGGTCGGTGAAGTAGTAGCCGATCGCGTGCGCGAACTCGTCGCCCGTCGGGTACGCGCGTTCGAACACGCTTTCCGAGCGGCTCGACGCCGCCGAGCGCACGCTGCGCGCCAGCACCGTGCCGTCCGCCGCGAGGATCCTGCCGCGGTCGATCCGCTGCTGCTCCAGCAGCGAGCGCGCGTTCAGCGGGTTGTCGCGCAGCGACTTCGCTTCGAAGATCGTCCAGCGCGAGGTGAACGCGAGCAGCACCGCGAACATCACGATCACCAGCCCGAACAGGCGCACGATCGGCTCGTTCATTCCAGCTGTCCCAGTTCCAGGCTGCGCACCAGCGTGCCCGCGTTCGCTTCCGAGCGCAGCGAGTGGTCGAGCAGCGTGTGGCGCCGCTCCGGCGTCAGCGTCGACGCGCTCACTCCCGAGACGTAGTCGCTGCTGTACAGCGCCACGTTGCCCGGCAGGCGAAACGGAACGCCGCGAAACACCGTCACGAGCCCGCGGTCGTTCGTGCCGATGAAGTACACCGACTGCAGCGCCACGTATGCGCCGGCGCCGATCACCGCCAGAATCGCCGCGACCACCGCCAGCGTCGCGGCGCGCCGCAGGCGCACGCGACGACGCCCGGAGCCCTTGCCGTTCGGCGACGGGCGGCGCGGCCGGCGCGCGACGACGGGCCGGTCGGCCGGCGGCGCGCTGGCCGCAGACGCCCTGGCCGCCGTCGTGTCCGGCGGCGCGCTGGCCGCAGACGCCGTGGCCGCCGTCGTGTCCGCCGGCGCGGCGGCCGGGCCAGCGGCCGCCAGCGCCAGCGAAACGCTCGCCGGCTGTACCGCGGGGGCCTCTTCGGTCAGTGGTGCGGCGCTCGCGTCGAGCTCCTCCAGGCGCAGCAGCACCACCGTGATGTTGTCCCGGCCCCCCGCCTCGTTGGCCGCCGTGATCAACGCCTCGCCCTTGTCGCGCAGCGACTCGTGCGCAGCCAGCAGCTCGGCGAGGCGATCCTCTGCGACCATCGTCGTGAGCCCGTCGCTGCACAGCAGGTACACGTCGCCGTCGCGCGCTGAGTACGAGCGTGTGTCTACCTCGACCGCCCCCTCCGGCCCGAGTGCACGCGTTATCACCGACCGCTGCGGATGCTCGACGGCTTCCTCGGGAGTCAGGCGCCCCTGGCGCAGCAGCTCGTCGACAAGCGAGTGGTCGTCGGTCAGGCGCAGCAGCTCGCCGTCGCGAAAGCGGTAGGCGCGGCTGTCGCCGACGTGTGCGATCGACACGTCGCGCTCGCCCACGTACACGGCGGTGAGCGTCGTGCCCATGCCCGCCTGCTCGGCGTGGCTGTGCGACAGCTCGTGGATGCGCGAGTTGGCGTCGCGAGCGAGCGTCGCGAGCGCCGACTCCGGCTCAGAGGCGTCGTGCAGGCCGCCCTGAAAGGACTCCACGGCCAGGCGCGAGGCCACCTCCCCGGCCTGCGCACCGCCCATCCCGTCGGCGACGACGAACAGCGGCGCGCGCGCCAGCAGCGAGTCCTCGTTGGCCCGGCGCTGTCGCCCGGTGTCCGTCCCCGCGTACTGCTCGGCCACCCGCAACACGTCAATCGACCTCGAAGGTGAATTCGCTGTCGCCGATGCGCACGCGGTCCCCCGGGTGCAGCGGCCGCGGCGACTGCAGCACCTCCTCGTTGAGGTACGTGCCGTTGGTCGAGCCGAGGTCCTCGATCACGACGATGTTGCCCTGCTCGTAGATGCGCGCGTGACGCGAGGAGGCGAACGGGTCCTCCAGGCGGATCTCCGCGCGATCGCCGCGCCCCAGCACGAGGTCGCCGTCGATGTCGTAGATCATCCCCGAATCGTGTCCGGGGGCGCGGACGACGACGAGCTGCGGCGAGCGATGCGCGACGTCGGCGCCGACCACCGCCGAGGCCGAGTGCAGGCCCGTGGCGTCGGCGGGCGGCGGCGCTTGCAACCCGCGCTCGGCCGCGAGCGCGCCCTCGCCGCCGCGCAGGTCGCGCCGCGCGCTGCGCGCCACCCACAGCACGAACAGGTACAGCACGGCGAGGAAGCCGAACTTCAACGCGACCGATACAGGCGCGAGCGTCGTCATCCAAGCTCGAAGACGATCTCCGTCGAGCCCAGCTCGACGTGGTCTCCAGCGTGCAGCGGCTGCGCGTCTGAAAGCGCACGGCCGTTCAGGCGCACGCCGTTGGTCGAGCCGAGGTCGGCGACCGTCCAGCCCCCCGCGCCCGGCCTGATCTCCGCGTGTCGTCGTGAGATGCCGGAGTCGTCGAGCACGATGTCGCAGTCGCGGCTGCGCCCGATCGTCGCGCCTCTCGGCGGAACCGGCAGACGCCTCCCGGCCACCACGACGAGCGCTCGCGTCGGTCGGTCCTGGGCCTCGGCCACCTGTCCGCGCACGCGCGCTGAGGTGCTGTAGATCATCGTTTCGCCATGCTCTGAGATCGGCTCGGCCTCCTGCGCCGCTGCACCGTGGGCCTCGTCACTGTGACCGCCCGGGCGGACCAACTGCGCCTGGATGCCGAATTCGCCGAGTGCCAGCCGCTCGTCGGTGTGGAAGGTGATGATCGGGCTCGCCGTCAGGATCAGCTCCTCGCGGCGTGCGTGCTCGAGCAGATACGCGCACAGCTCGTCGATCACCTCGTGCTCCACGCCCTCGTAGCGAGCTCGATCCTCCGGCGAGAGCCACACCGAGTACTCGTTCGGCGCATACACGCGCGAGACCGACATCGTGCGGTGCTCGTCCATCTCGCGCGCGAGCTTGCGTGCGAGTTCCATCGGGCGCACCTCCGATCGAAACAGGCGCCCGAAGGTGCCCTCGACGAGGTTGGCGATCGTGGTCTCGACGCTCTTGAGGACGTTCATAGGCTGACTTGGGTTACGGCACGGCCCGCCGACCGCAACCGAGCGATCGGAGATCGGCGCTGCACCCGATCCGCGGGGCTTGGTCGAGCCGTGAGGCCATGCTACGTCAGACCGGGCCGCGCAGAGCGCGGGCGGCGACGGCGAGCGCGCCGCCCAGCACGGCTCCGACGATCGCGCCGTGCGGGCTGGCCTGCACGGTGTGGCCCTGCACGCTCGCGTCGAGCATCGGCGCCACCACCGCCAGCGCCGTCGACCAGACGGTCGCAGCGACGGCGTCCAGCGCCGCATTGCGCCCGCGCACGAGCACCGGCAGAAGCACCGCACCGCCCGCCCACAGCGCCGCGCCGAGCAGCACGCCGAGGCTCAGCAGCGGTCCGATCACGTGCACGGCGGCCGTGTTCAGCGAACTCTCCCAGGCTGCCCGCGCGGGCGTGTGTCCGGGTGGACCCAGCCACAGGCGGCGCGCGAGCAGCGGCTCGGCGAGCACCAGCCACCAGTAGCCGACCGCCGCGAAGGCAGCGCGCATGCGCCAGCGCCTGGCCTGTCCGGCGATCGCCGGGAACGCTCCAGCGAGGCCGACGACGCCGAGCGCCGGGGCCAGCGCGCAGAGCAACCACCCGCCCGAACCGCCCTGCGCCCTGCGCCCGACCGGCAGCAGGACGATCGGCGCCAGCGCCGCGAGCACCAGCAATCCGACTCCGGCGCGCCCTGCCACCGTCTGCCACACCGCCAGCGCCAGCGCCAGAGCCAGCCAGACCACGCGCGGCAGGCCCCAGCCTTCCGCCTGGAAGCTTGGCTTCAGGACGGCCGGCGCCAGCGCCGCCTGCCCGTGCGCCACGGGCGCGTCCTCGCCGATGGCCGTCGCCGGCGCCGGCCCGCCCGGCGGCTGCTGCGGCGGTTGCGGCTGTCGCCGCGCGGGCTCAGACAGGCGTCTGTCGCGCCGGCGTGTGTGCGCGACGATACGCGGGGCGCCCGGGGCCGGGGCTTCGCCGAGCGCCTGCTCCAGCGCGGCGTCGAGCTCCGCCAGCGTCCCTCGAGCCGCCGGCGAGCGATGCAGGCACAGGTCGATCGTCTGCGCGAGCGCGCGTGGCAGGTCACGGCGGGCGCGCGCAAGCGGGCGAATCGGACGGCCGATGCGCCGCGCGGTCTCCGCCGGCGTGGCGCCGCGGACCGGATTGAATCCGCACAGGGCCTCGTACAGCACGAGCGCCAGCGAGTACACGTCGACTGGCTCGCCCGCCTCGCGGCCCTCGCTCTGCTCCGGCGCCATGTAGGCCAGCGTGCCGAGCACGTCGCCGGTGCGCGTGAGCACGTCCTGACCGCTCAGATGCGCGCCGCCGAAGTCGGTCAGCTTGGCCACGCCGCCGAGCGCCTCCGGCGCCGGTGCGTGCGGATCGGGATGGCGCGGGACGAGCACGTTGTGCGGCTTGACGTCGCGGTGGACGACCCCGCGCGAATGGGCGTGCGCCAGGGCGCTGCACAGCGCCCTGGCGATCGCCAGCACCTCTTCGTCGGCCAGCGCGTCGTCGGCGATCAGCTGCGCCAGCGTGTCGCCGTCGACCAGCTCGGAGATCAGGTAGAAGGCGTCCTGCACGGGACACGCCTCATACAGCGCCACGATCGCCGGGTGCGCCAGGCGCGCGCTCGCGAGCGCCTCGCGCGTGACCCGCTCGGCGTCCTCGCCGGGGGCGAGCGCGACGCGCTTGACGGCCACCTCGCGGTGCAGCTGCTCGTCGTGCGCGCTCCAGACCACACCGAAGCCGCCCGCGCCGAGGCGCTCGCGCAGGCGGTAGCGGCCGAGGACCAGCGCGTCGGCGCCGGGCCCGTCCGTCCACGCGTCGCGGGCGCGCGGTTGGCGAGAGTGCACGAGAGTCTGCGAGTCCACCGGGTCCTGCGTTCGCCGCCCTGCGGTCCTGTCCCTCCCGCGCGCGGGAGGAGAAGCAGCGCTGACCGAGAAGTTGCAGGATGGTCAGGGAGGTGGCCGGCAGTCATACTGGGGCCCCTCCAAATCCCTGCAAGGAGCAGCTTTTGTCGTTCTTCGACGATGGCGACGAGACAGCGCAGCGGCCGGCATCCCGCGCGCCTCGCCCGCCTCAGCGCCCACAACCGCGTCGTCCCCAGCAGGCGACCGGCTCCCTGCCCCTGGACCAGCACACGCTGATGGTCCGGCGCCGCATCGCCGCGGGCGTCGGCGTTGTGCTGCTGATCGTGATCATCCTGCTCGTCAACGGCTGCCTCAAAGGCCAGAAGACGCAGGCGTTGAAGGACTACAACCACGAAGTTTCCACGCTGGCCCAGCGATTCGACGAACACGTTGCGCGCCCGCTGTTCTCGGCGCTCACCGGCGCTTCGAGCAAGTCGGCGCTGAACGTCGAGGTGCAGGTCGACCAGCTGCGCGTACAGGCCCAGGATCTCGCATCGCGTGCGAAGAAGCTCAGTGCGCCGGGTGAGATGTCAGGCGCACAGGACAACCTGCTGCTGACCTTCAACCTGCGCTCGGAAGCGGTGACGAAGGTGGCGGCGCTGGTGCCCACCGCACTCGGTGGGCAGGGTAAGCAGGCGATCACGCAGATCGCCGGCGACATGGAGATCTTCCTCGCCTCAGACGTCGTCTACTCCCAGCGCGTCGCCCCGCTGATCCAGCAGGCGCTCGACAGCGGCGGGGTCACGGGACTCACGACCGCCCCCTCGCGCTCGCTGGCGAACCTCGGCTGGCTGGAACCGACGACCGTCGAAGGGCGCATCACCGGGCAGTCCGCCAACACGCCGAGCAAAGAAGCCACGTCCGGCACGCACGGCACCTCGCTGGCCGGCGTGAGCGTCGGCGCCAACACGCTCGCGCCCGAACCGACGCTCAACCATGTCAGCGGTGGCGGCAACCCGACGTTCACCGTCAACGTCGAAAACGGCGGCGAAAGCGCCGAGACGAACGTCAAGGTCAACGTCGTGGTGACCGCCGGCGGCCAGCAGTTCAAGGCCTCTCATGCGATCGAAAAGGCGGAACCGGGCAAGAGCGTCAGCGTCGACATCCCCGTCAACGGCGTCCCGCTCGGCGCCGCCGCCAAGGTCGAAGTCAACATCGAAAAGGTCCCTGGCGAGACGGACACCGAAAACAACAAGGGCATATTCCTCGCCGTGTTCGCGAAATAGGCGGTGAGCGCACAGCGCGGCCATGGCACGCGCGTGGACCATCCTGCACAACACGGCTGCCCCACCGGCTAAGTTGTGCCGATGGGCACGCTGGCCACGAAGATCACCGACACGCAGGGGATCATCGCGATAGCCGCAGGCGCCGCCGCGGTGATCGCACTGGTCTGCTGCGCGTGGCTGATGCTGAGCATGCGCCGGATGCGCCGCGCCCAGCAGCTCGTGCTCGGCGACGCCGGGCAGCAGGACGTCGTCGCGCACGCGGCCCGTCTGCAGGAGGCCTTTGAAGCCCTGCGTGCATACGTCGACGACGTCGCGCTGAGACTCGACGGTCGCCTGGGGGGCGTGGAAGCGGCGCTGCGCGGCACGATCGCGCACCGCGCGCTCGTCCGCTACGACGCCTACAACGAGCTGTCCGGCCACCAGTCGCTGTCGATCGCGCTGCTCGACGAGGAACAGTCCGGCGTCGTGCTCTCGTGCATCCACCACCGCGATCAGGCGCGCGTATACGCCAAGCAGGTCACCGCCGGGCGCGGGGAACTCGAGCTGTCGCCCGAGGAGGCGGAGGCCGTGCGCGTGGCACTGTCCGCACCCGCCGCTGCGGCGGCTGGCGAGGGCGCCGCCGAGCAGTCGGGCTGAGATGTCATCGAGCGCACGGGCGCGCGTCGGCTTTCTCGGGCCGGCGGGAACGTTCACCGAGGAGGCGCTGCTGGCGAGCGCTGCCGATGAGGCGATCGAGCCTGTCCCGCTGGCGAGCATCTACGAGACCGTCGCCGCGCTGCGACGAGGCGAGGTGCAGTGGGCGATCGTGCCGATCGAGAACTCGCTCGACGGGTCGGTCAGCGTCACGCTGGACCTGCTGGCAGAGCAGGACGGCGACGTCGAGATCGTCGGCGAGGCGCTGCTGCGCGTGCGTCACTCGTTGATCGCAGCCGGCCCGGCGGAGCTCGCGGAGATCGACACCGTTCTCACGCACCCGCAGGTGCCCGGTCAATGCGCGCGCTTCCTGCGCGCAGAGCTGGCGCACGCGCGCATCCTGCCCGCGAGCTCGACGGCCGGCGCGGTGCGCGCGGTAACCAGCGAGGGCCAACGCGGGCGCGCGGCGATCGGGACGGTGCTCGCGGCGAGCATCTACGGTGGCACGATCATCCGCGAAGACGTGGAGGATCGCGACGACAACGAAACGCGCTTCGTCTGGCTGGCGCGCAGCGGCGAGGCCGCAGCGGCGCCGCTTGCGGCGCCGGGGACGCAGACGACGGGCGCGGAGTGGAAGACATCGCTGGTGTTCTGGGGTGCTGGCGCGCAGAGCCCGGGCTGGCTGGTCCGCTGTCTCGACGAGTTCGCCCGCCGCGAGATCAACCTCACGAAGATCGAGTCGCGCCCGCGCCGCGAGCGCCTCGGGCGCTACATGTTCTTCGCCGATCTGAACGGTCGCGCCGGCGACGCTGCGGTGGCCGAGGCGATCGACGGGCTGCGCGCGGTGTGCGAGCACGTCGGCGTGCTCGGCGCATATCGCGCGGCCAAGTCGGCCATGGCGCCGGGCGCAAGCGACGACTGAGCCCCCGCCACGGCTCGCGGACCCTCGCTAGACTCCCGCGTTGACGATGGAGATCACAGTCCCACCAGAGCCGGTGGGGTCCGTGTCGCCCTCCGAGCACCAGCGGCGCGGACCTGAGGCATCGCCGAAGACGGCGATGGGCGGTCGGGTGCTCGTGCTGAACGCGACGTATGAGCCGATCAACGTGTGCACGGTTCGTCGGGCGATCGTGCTGCTGTTGAAGGAAAAGGCCGAGCTGCTCGAGCGAGGGCTGTGGGAGCTGCACTCCGAGAGCGCGACGCTCGCTCGCCCGGTCGTGATCCGCCTGATGGCTTACGTCAACGTTCCGCGCGACGCACACCGGCGCAAGATCACGCGGCGAGCGGTGTTCGCGCGCGACAGCTGGACGTGCCAGTACTGCGGCTCGCGCTCCAACCTCACCGTCGATCATGTGATCCCGCGCTCCAAGGGCGGCTCGTCCAGCTGGGAGAACATCGTCGCGTCGTGCGCACCGTGCAACCGGCGCAAGGGCGACCGCCTGCCACGCCAGGCGGGCATGCACCCGCGCCACGCCCCGCGCACCCCGCGCGCGGAGATCTTCATCCACGTCGCCAGCCCGACGATCCCGGCGGCGTGGCTTGCGTATCTGCCACAGGCCGCCTGAGCGGCTGTGAAACGGCGGAGGGCGCCTTCGACGGGCGCCCTCCGCTTTGCTGCTCTGACTGGAAAACCGAGACGACGAAAAATGGCGTGCCGGAGGGACCAGGACCGGCGGTCGTCTCGGGGTGTCCCGGGTTGGATTCCGCTAAGCGGTCCAGCCTGTCCGACCTAGCGGCCGGTCACCTCCAGGGTCCCGCAAAAACTGTCAGACAACGTTAGGACCACCTCCTTTCTCTGGTCCGCTCAGAGTAGCGGACGGGGCTGACGCGCGCTGGGGGTGGCGAGGCCGCGGCGCTCAGTGCACGATGACGGCGAACTCCTGCGTGTACAGCGCCCCGGCGACGCCTTCGGCGAGCTTCTGCGGGACTTCCGGCTCGACGTCGATCCCGGTGTCCTGGTACTTGCCTTCGAGGATGTTCGCGAGGTGCTCGGGGGAGGCGATCCACGCGCTGACGATCGACTGCGGCGTCGCTAGCGTGAGCGTACCCCAGGCGAGGTTCTCGCCGATCACGTATCCGACTTGGGAGTTGGGGATGTAGCCGGTCGTGCGGATGCGTCCGACCGGCGTGAGACCCGAAGGCGCGATGTGGTCGAAGTAGTTGAGCGAGAGCATTTCCTTGCCGTGACTTTCGGCGGCTTGTTCCAGTCGGGGGTCGGCGCTGAGCGGTCCCTCGCCATTCTGCGCGCGCTCGGTGTTGACCAGGCAGAGGACCGCAGCGCGGACGAGTGCGAGATTGCCCGCTTCGGGGATCAGCTGCGTGTTCTGACAGGGCGTCGCGAGCACCTTGGCGATAGTGGCGGCCTGGCGTGCCGCGGCTTCATCTGCGGATGGTGTCGTTCTCGCGCCCGTCGGACGCAGGCGCGGCGTGCGCGGCGCGTGGCGTGCGCTGAGGCGCGGCGCGCGCAGCGCGTGGCGTGCGCTGAGGCGCGTCGTCCGGTGGCGGCTCGCCGTCGTGCGACAGCTCGCTCGGTGCTTGGCGTGGGAGCTCGGCCACGGCGCCGTGCAGCGGCTGCTCGCGCGCCGCCCATGCAAGGCGGCCGTGCGCGCGTGGGCGCTGGAGCGCGCGGCGGCGCCGTGCAGACTGGCGGCGTGAGCCACCGGCGCGTCGTGCGCGACGGCGGCACCGGCGGAGCCCCCGATGGCCGCCCACACGACGATCAGGGTGGCCGCGGCGATGAGGGTTCCTAGGCGGGTCACCCTCAGGCTGTCGGCGGTGGGCAGCCTTCCTCTGAGGCTTTAGGGGCGAATGTGGACGGGTAGGGCGGTCTCTCAGGAAGTCTCGGCGGCGGGCTGCTGGCCCGGTCCGTCGTCGTCGGGCGCGGGCGGCGCTCCGTCGGGCGCGCGCAGCTCCTCGTCGGCGCCCTCGCCCGCGTCGACCACGAGCGCGACCGCGCTGACGAGGTCCTCGTCCTTGAGGTTCATCACGCGAACGCCGGTCGCCGAGCGGCCCTGCGCAGAGATTCCGCCGGCTGACGTGCGCTGCACCATGCCGCCGACGCTGATGAACACCAGCTCTTGGTGCTCGCGCACGACGAGTGCTCCGGCGAGGCCGCCCTTGCGCTCGGTCAGACCGATCGTCTTGACGCCTTTGGCCCCGCGCTTGGTCTTGCGGTACTGGGCGATCTGCGAGCGCTTGCCGTAACCGTGTTCGGTCACCACGAGCAGATCCATGTCGTCGCGCGCGACGTCCATCGCGATCACCTGGCCCTTCTTGCCGACGTCCATGCCGCGCACGCCGGTCGTGTCGCGCCCCATCGAGCGCGCGTCGGACTCGGCGAAGCGGACGGTCAGCCCGGCCTTGGAGACCATGATGATCTCGTCGCCCGGATCGACCGCGCGCACGGCGAGCAGCTCGTCGTCGTCGCGGATCTTGATCGCGATGATGCCGTCGGCTTTGATCGGTGTGTTGTAGGCGAGGAACTCGGTCTTCTTGACCGTTCCCGACTTCGTGGCGAACACGAGGTACTTGGTCTCGGTGAAGTCACGCGTGGAGACGACCGCCTGGATGCGCTCGCCTTCGCGCAGCGGCAGAATGTTGACCAGCGCGCGCCCCTTGGCCGTGCGCGAGGCCTCGGGCAGCTCGTAGACCTTGGAGCGGTAGACCTTGCCGCGATTGGAGAAGAACAGCAGGTAGTCGTGCGACGAGCAGACGAACAGGTGCTCGATGAAGTCGCCGTCCTTCATGTCCATCCCCGTCACGCCGCGACCGCCGCGCTGCTGCTGGCGATAGGTGGCCAGCGGCAGCGACTTGATGTAGCCGGTCTGCGTGATCGTGATCACCATCTGCTGGTCGGCGATCAGGTCCTCGATGTCGATCTCGTCCTCGGAGTGGCTGATCTCCGTCCGCCGCTCGTCGCCGAAGCGCTCGGAGATCTCGGAGAGCTCCTCCTTGATCACGGCCAGCACACGTGTCTCGTCGCCGAGGATCGCCCGCAGCTCGGCGATCCGCTCGGTCACGTCGGCGTGCTCCTGTTTGATGCTGTCGGCCTCCAGCGCGGTGAGCTGGGAGAGGCGCAGGTCGAGGATCGCGGTGGCCTGGATGTGGCTGAGCTCGAAGCGCTCGACCAGCTGCTCGCGGGCGGCGTCGCGGTCACGCGAGGCGCGGATCAGTTCGATGATCGCGTCGAGGTGCTCGAGCGCGATCAGCAGTCCCTGGAGGATGTGCGCGCGTGCCTCCTTTTCGGAGAGCTCGTGCTTGGTGCGGCGGACGATCACTTCGCGCTGGTGGGCGACGTAGTTGTGGATCACCGCGCGCAGGTTCAGCGTCCGCGGGACGTCGTCGACGAGCGCGACCATGTTCACGCCGAACGTCGTCTGCATCGACGTGTGCTTGTAGAGCTTGTTCAACACGACCTTCGGGATCGCGTCGCGCTTGAGCTCGATCACCAAGCGCATGCCGCGCTTGTCGGACTCGTCGCGCAGGTCGGAGATCTCGGAGATCCGTTTCTCGTGCACCAGGTCGGCGATCTTGGAGATCAGGCCGCCGTCGCCGCCCTTCTTGACCATGAACGGCAGCTCGGTGACGACGATCGCCTCCTTGCCCTGCTTCAGCGGCTCGATGTGCGCGCGCGCCTGGAGGCGCACACGGCCGCGGCCGGTCTCGTACGCATCGCGGATTCCCTGGTGCCCGAGGATGATCCCGCCGGTGGGGAAGTCGGGTCCTTTGACATGCGCCATCAGGCCGTTGAGGTCGATGTCCTGGTCATCGATGTAGGCGATCGTGGCGCCGATCACCTCGCGCAGGTTGTGCGGCGGGATGTTCGTCGCCATTCCCACGGCGATGCCCGACGAGCCGTTGACGAGCAGGTTCGGGAACCTCGCCGGCAGCACCAGCGGTTCGCGGCGCGAACCGTCGTAGTTGGGCGCGAAGTCGACAGTGTCCATGTCGAGGTCGCGCAGCATCTCGGTGGCGATGCGCGCGAGGCGGGCCTCGGTGTAGCGCATGGCGGCAGCCGGGTCGTCGTCGACCGAGCCGAAGTTGCCCTGGCCGTCGACGAGTTCGTTGCGCATGGAGAAGTCCTGCGCCATGCGCACGAGCGCGTCGTAGATCGCCGAGTCGCCATGCGGGTGATAGTTGCCCATCACCTCGCCGACGATCTTTGCGCACTTGGCGTACGAGCGAGTCGGCCCGAGGCCGAGCTCGTTCATCGCGTAGAGCACGCGGCGGTGCACCGGCTTCAGGCCGTCGCGCACGTCGGGCAGCGCGCGCCCGACGATCACCGACATCGCGTAGTCGAGATACGCCGTGCGCATCTCCTCCTCGAGGGCGCGCGGCTCGACGTTGCCGCCTCCTATGACGTCAGTAGCAGCGATGGTTCACCTCCTAGACATCGAGGTTGGCGACGGCTCTTGCGTTGTCCTCGATGAAGGCCCTGCGCGGCTCGACCTGGTCGCCCATCAACATCGAGAAGACGCGATCGGCGGCGAAGGCGTCCTCGATCGTGACCTGCGCGAGCGTGCGCGTCGACGGTGCCATCGTCGTTTCGCCGAGCTGTTCGGCGTTCATCTCGCCGAGGCCCTTGAAGCGCTGCAGTTTGATGCCCTTCTGCGCGACGGTCATGACTGCCAGGCGCAATGCCTCGAAGGAGGGCGCGGCCTCGTGGACGTCGCCGAGGGTCACCTCGAAGGCCGGCGTGCCGGCGAGCTCGACGAGCTGCTCGTGCACGCGGGCGAGCTGACGGTACTCCTGGGACTCGAACAGCGAGCGCTTGATGCGGTGCGTCAGCGCGAAGCCGGTCTTGGCCTCGACGGCCTTGACGCGGATCTCCAGGTCGTCGTGCCCGACCATCTCTGTGGCGTGCGTCTCCCCCTCGAGGCCGGCGCGGGCGAGCAGCTCGATCGCGTCGTCGGCATTCATCACCTGCTCGCCGAGCAGCGAGGACTCTTCGAGGAACTGCACCATGTCGTGGCCGTGCGCGGCACGCAGCGAGGAGGACCAGCCCTCGTATTGCTTGAGCAGTCGTGAGAAGCGCTGCCAGCGGGCCTCGGTCAGCTTGAACTGTTTGCCGTGGCGGTCGAAGACGTTGAGCTTCTCCCACTTGTCGGCGAGCAGGATCTCCTCCAGCTCGGAGTCCTTTTCGATGTAGCGCTCGCGGGCGCCCTGCTTGAGCTTGTACAGCGGCGGCTTGGCGATGTAGACGTAGCCGGCTTCGATCAGCTCCTGCATCTCGCGGAACAGCAGCGTCAGCACGAGCGTGCGGATGTGCGCGCCGTCAACGTCCGCGTCGGTCATCAGCACGACCTTGTGGTAGCGGGCGTTCTCGATGTTGAACTCGTCGCGCACACCCGTGCCGATGGCCGTGATCAGCGCCTGGATCTCGGTGTTCTGCAGGACCTTGTCGATGCGCGACTTCTCGACGTTGAGGATCTTGCCGCGCAGCGGCAGCACCGCCTGCGTGTTGCGGTCGCGGCCCTGCTTGGCAGAGCCGCCTGCGGAGTCGCCCTCGACGACGAACAGCTCGGCCAGCGACGGGTCCTTGACCGAGCAGTCGGCGAGCTTTCCCGGCAGCGTGGAGTTCTCCAGGGCGGACTTGCGACGCGTCAGGTCGCGGGCCTTGCGCGCGGCCTCGCGGGCTCGCTGCGCCTGCACGGACTTCATGATCACGGCACGGGCCTCGCTCGGATTCTCCTCGAGGTACTCGCCCAGGCCGGTGTTGACGATCGACTCGACGAAGCCCGCCATACCGGGGTTGCCGAGCTTGGTCTTGGTCTGGCCCTCGAACTGCGGGTCGCGCAGCTTGACCGAGATCACGGCCGTCAGGCCCTCGCGCACGTCCTCGCCGGAGAGGTTGTCCTCTTTCTCCTTGAGCAGGCCGTGGTCGCGAGCGTACTTGTTCAGGGTGCGCGTGAGCGCCGAGCGAAAGCCGCTCATGTGCGAGCCGCCCTCACGGGTGTTGATGTTGTTGGCGAAGGAGTGGATCGAGTCCTGGTAGGAGGAGTTCCACTGCATCGCGATCTCCGCGGCGCCCTCGTCTGACTCGCCGGCGAAGAAGACGACCTTGCGGTGGACGGTTTCCTTGTTCTCGTTCAGATACGAGACGAAGTCCTCGATCCCGCCCTCGTAGCGGAATGTGGCCGAGTGGCCGTCGGCGCGCTCGTCGACGATCGAGATCTCCAGGCCGCGCGTCAGGAAGGCGGTCTCGCGCAGGCGCTCCTCGAGCGTGAGGAAGTCGAAGTCGAGCGTCTCGAAGACGTCGGCGTCGGGCAGGAACGTGACGGTCGTGCCAGTCGGCGCGCCCGCCGGCAGCTTCTCGCCCTCGGTCAACTCGCCCTGCGGCGCTCCGCGCGCGTAGTCCTGGCAGTACACGTGGCCATCGCGGCGGATCTCGACGTGCAGCTGTTCGGACAGCGCGTTGACGACCGATACGCCGACGCCGTGCAGACCGCCGGAGACCTTGTAGCCGCCGCCATCGCCGAACTTGCCACCGGAGTGCAGAACCGTGAGCACGACCTGGACGGCGGGCAGGCCCTCTTTCTCCATGATCGCCACGGGGATTCCACGACCGTCGTCGACGACGGTCACCGAGTTGTCCGGATGCACGGCCACCGAGACCTTGCTGCAGTAGCCCGCCAGCGCCTCGTCGACGGAGTTGTCGACGACCTCGTAGACGAGATGGTGCAGACCCATCACGCCGGTCGATCCGATGTACATGCCAGGGCGCTTGCGCACCGCCTCGAGGCCTTCCAGGACAGTGATGTCCTGGGCGTCGTAAGTACCCGACCCGCCGGTCATCGACGGATCGTTGACGCCGCCCTTCTTCGCTTTCTTGGAACTCCCGTCAGAGCTGTCGCTACCTGTAGCCAATCGGCCTCCGATTACGTCAGAACGCCCCGGAATCCGCGGCGCTCAGGATGCGGACCGGGGCGGGTTAACTGTGTACATAACAATAGCACGCAGCGGGGTCGTTCCGGCTCGCCGCGAGCCCCCTAAACCCCTGCAAATTGCAGGGAAAACGGGGTCTTGAGCGTCCGCCTGAGCCCGCTTCTGCAAAAGTCGCCCGCAGATTCGTCGTCAGCCGGCACGACAGCGCAGCTCGCGGATCGTCTCGGCGCCCAGCGCGGCGTTCAGCGCAGGCACGAGATCGCCGGCCATCATGTGCAGCTCCTGGGCCCACACAGCGGCGTCGCAGGTGACCGTGAGGACGCCGTCGCGCTCGGCGGTCGGACGTGCGGCGGAGGCGATCACGGGCCCGGTGGCGAGCTCCCAGATCTCCTGCGCCCTGGCGAGCGTCGTGGCGGGAGCGAGCGTGGCGGTCAGCCCGTCCAGGGCGACCGACAGCGAGCGAGGGGCCGGTCTTCTCACGCGGCGAGCGCCTCCTGGAGGATCGTCCCCGGCGACACGCGCAGGCGCGCGACGCGTGCATCGCCGGCGCCGGGCACGTGGGCGAGGTCGGTGGTGGCGATCACGCTCTGTCCGTCCGCGGACAGCTCGGCGGCGAGCAGCTCGCGGCGCTGGGAGTCGAGCTCGCTCATCACGTCGTCGAGCAGCATCAGCGGCGTGCGCCTGCGTTCACGGGCGAGCACGGTTCGCTCGGCGAGCAGCAGCGCCAGCAGCGCCAGGCGCTGCTCGCCCTGAGAGCCGTACAGGCGCAGCTCCCTGCCGTCGCGCAGGATCGCCAGCTCGTCGCGGTGCGGGCCGTGTCCGGAGAAGCCTCGCTCGAGATCGGACGCCAGCTTCGCCTGCAGCTCGGCGACGAACTCGTCCACACCGGCGGCGCGCGAGCGAGGGCGATAGTCGAGCGCCGCGTCACCGTTGAGACCCAGTTGCGCCGCACGCTGGGCGAACGGCTCGGCCAGCAGCTCGACGGCCGAGGAGCGATGTTCGCGCACGGCCAGCGCGGCGGTCGCCAGCTCGCGGTCCCAGGTGGCGAGCGTCGCATCCGAGGCGCGCCCGGCGCGAATGCGTGCGAGCAGGGCGTTGCGCTGCGCGAGCACGCGCGAGTACTCGCGCCGGTCGTTTGCGCGCAGCGGCCAGATCGCCGCGACGACCTGATCGAGGTGCGCGCGACGGACGGCCGGCGGACCCTTGAGCAGCTCCAGGCGGTCGGGCTGAAAGACGCTGAGCAGCGGGCGGAAGTCGACGTCGAGCAGGCGCATGACCGCCGCCCCGTCGGCGGTCATGCGCTTGACGCCGCGCTCGCCGTCCGGTCCGGCGCCGTAGGCGACGCTCAGCTCGTGCTGCTGCGCCCCGTCGTTGCCGCGTACGACGACCCGCGCGGCCTGCGCGCCGAAGCTGATCAGCTCGCGCTCGTTGTGCGTGCGTGGCGAACGCCCGGTGCAGCCGAAGTACAGCGCCTCCAGCAGGTTGGACTTGCCGGCGCCGTTGGGCCCGTGGACGACGGTCAGGCCGGGGCCCAGGGCGGCCTCGGCGCGCGCGTAGGTGCGAAAGTCGCGCAGCTGCACGCTGAGCACGCGCACTTCATGCCCCTAGACGTTCAATCGAATCGGCATGATCAGATATACGAAATCGCCAGAGTCGGGTGATTCGATCAGGCCGGGACGCAGGGGGCTGATCAGCTTGAGCACCAGCTCGTCTGACTCGATGCTCTCCAGCCCGTCGCGCAGGAAGTCGGGGTTGAAGCCGATCTCGAAGGCCTCGCCGTGGAAGGGGACGGGGACGGCCTCGCTGGCCTCGCCGACGTCGGGGGTCTGCGCCGAGACGGTCAGCGTGCCCTCGCTGAAGCTGAGCCGCAGCGGCGCGTTCTTCTGCGCGAGCAGGCTGATGCGCCTGACGACGTCGGTCAGCTCGCCGCTTGCCAGGCGCAGCTCGTGCTCGACGGACTCGGGCAGCAGCTGGCGGTAGTTGGGGAACTGCCCGTCGATCAGGCGAGAGGAGAGGACGATGTCGCCGAGCTCGAAGACGACCTGGTTCTGCCCGACGCTGACGGCGAGCGACTCGGCTGGCGCGGCCTGGGCGATGCGCGCGAGCTCCTGCAACGCGCGGGCGGGGACGTTTGCCTCGAGGCTGCCCTGCAACGGCGCGTCCAGCGCCGTCTCCTTGACGCTGAGGCGGTAGGAGTCGGTGGCGACCATGCGCAGCTCCTGACCGGAGGCGGACATGAGGATGCCGGTGAGCACCGGTCTGGTCTCATCGCGTGAGGCCGAGCGGGCGACGCGCGAGATGGTCGCGACGAATGCATCGACAGGAACAGCGACGCGCGTCTCGGGCGAGGGCTCTGGCAGCGTTGGAAAGTCCTCGGCACGAAGGGTACGCAGGTGGAATCTCGCGGGCCCGGAGATCAGCTCGACGTCCTGCTCTGCGCTGCGCAGCTCGAGCGAGACCTCGGGGGCCGGCAGCGAGCGGGCCACGTCGAGCAGCAGGCGGGCGGGTAGAACCACGCTGCCGGGTCGGCTGGTCTCGGCTTTCAGCGGTACGCGAAGGCTGATCTCCATATCGGTGGCGCGCAGCTCGGGCGCAGAGTCGTCGCTGACGGAGATCATCACGCCGGACAGCGCCTGAACAGCACTGCGCGTCGAGGCGACCCGCGTGACGGTCTGCAACTGATTCAAGAGCTCTGAGGTGGAGAGGGAAAGCTTCATACGGTGTCGAGAGAGAGGGAAGTAGTTAGTAGGGGCTGTGGGTATGTGTATATGGCTTGGGGGCTGGTGTCGCGCGCGGTGAGCCGGTGGACGGCGCTGTGCACAGCGCAGAGCAGTCTCTCAGGCGACGCGGTCGGTCGGGGGCATGGTTGGTCATGGACGCCGTGAGTTGAGGGTGTGACACAGCTTCTCCACAGCCTCCCGCGCCTGCTCGTCGTCGGCGATCCGCGCGGCGGTGCGTCGCCAGGCATGAAGCACGGTTGTGTGGTCGCGCCCGCCGAAGTGCCTGCCGATCGCCGGCAATGATTCGCCGGTGAGCTCGCGTGACAGATACATGGCGATCTGGCGAGGCCACGAGATGCGAGGCGTGCGGGCCGTGGAAAGTAGTTCGTCGGGAGTGAGCCCGAAGTGCTCGCCGACCGCCGCCTGGATCTCGGCGATCGAGCTGGGTGTGGGTGTCGAGGCGGACGACGCGCGGGGGTAGAGCGTTTTGAGCACCTCGCGCGCCAGGTCGGCCGTGAGTGGCCGACCGGTCAGCGAGCTGAAGGCGACGACCCGGATGAGGGCGCCCTCGAGGGCGCGAACGTTATTCTCGATGCGCTCGGCGATCACGTGCAGTGCGAGCTCGTCGGCCACCTCGACGCCATCGTGGTGGGCTCGCTTGCGCAAGATGGCCAGCCGTGTGGCGAGCTCGGGGGGCTTGACGTCGGCGACGAGCCCGGCCTCGAAGCGCTCGCGCAGGCGGTCCTCCAGCGCCTGCAGGTCGTGCGGCGGGCGATCGGAGGTCACCACGATCTGGCGTCCGGCGTCGTGCAGGGCGTTGAAGGTGTGAAAGAACTCCTCCTCGGTCTTGGTCTTGCGCTCGAGGAACTGGACGTCGTCGAGCAGCAGCACGTCGATGTCGCGAAAGCGGGCCTTGAAGGCATCGGTGCGACCGCCGCCGAGCGAGTCGAGAAAGTCGTTGGTGAAGCCCTCGCCGGTTGTGCAGCGCACGGTGAGGCCGGGGCTGTGGGCGAGCAGCAGCGTGGCGATCGAGCTGAGCAGGTGCGTCTTGCCCACGCCGGGGGGTCCGCAGATGAACAGCGGGTTGTAGGCCTGCGCGGGCATCTCGGCGACGGTCAGCGCAGCGGCGTGGGCGAGGCGGTTGCAGTCGCCGATGACGAATTGCTCGAAGGTCAGCTTGGGGTTGCCAAGCGGCCCTGTGCGCTGGTCTGCGGCGAGCGTGTCGCCGGAGGCGGAGCTCGCGTCTGAGCGGGGTGCGGTGATCCGCCGTCTGCCCGCGCCGCTGCGCGTCGCTGCCGTCGGGCGCTCACGTGAGGGGGGATCCGACGGACCATCGCTAGGAGCGTCGGGCTCGACGAGCTCGACGCTCGTGCCTTCGCCAATGACCTTTGCGGCGCAGGATTCGAGCACGCGGCCGAAGCGATCGCGGATCCACGCGCGGCTCTGCGCGGGTGCCTGCAGGGTCAGCCGGCCGTCGTTGATCGCGACCGGCTGCAGCGGCGCGAGCCAGATTCGATACGTGGGCTCGTCGACGGACAGTGCAAGCTCGGCTTGCACGCGCGACCATATTTGCTCGAGCTCGACGCTCACGGCAGCGTGAATCCGCTTGTCTCCCGGAAGAAAACGTTGACGACTATTCAGAGGAGGGCCCGCGGGCCCCGGTCAGGCGACTATAACCGACGTCTTCGGAGCGCTGGATCGGCTGGCCGCAACTGCCGAGAAAATTACGAAGCAGGCGATACGGTCCTATACTTCAGCGCCGACACGCGCCCCGCGCCGGCCATCGTGACCGGTGGTAAGCAAGGAATCGGGGGTCACGCGGCGAACACACCATGAAGCGCACCTACCAGCCAAAGAAGCGCAAGCGAGCCCGCGCTCACGGGTTCCGCTGCCGCATGAGCTCACGCGCGGGCAGGCTGACGCTCAAGCGCCGCCGCGACAAGGGGCGCAAGCGACTCTCGACCTGAGGGTGACGGTTGCGTGATGAATCCGCGCTCGTCCAGTCGCGGTCGTCTGTCGCGTAGCGCGGAGTTCGAGCGGGTCTACCGGCAGGGACGCTCGACGGCGAACCGGCACCTTGTGCTGTACACGTTCCCGAACCCGTCCGCCGACAGGCCGCGGCTGGGGCTGTCGGTGTCGCGCAAGGTGGGTGGGGCGGTCGAGCGCAATCGGGTCAAGCGGATGCTGCGCGAGGCGTTCGCGCGCGTGGAGGGGGAGTTGCGCAACGATCAGGACATCGTGGTTGTCGCGCGCCCGTCGGCGGCGGAGCTGGTCGAGCGCGACGGTCTGGCGGGGGTGGACGCGTCGCTCGGTGAACTGATCGCCAAGGCGGGGATGCGCGTGGCCGAGCCGCCGGGCGCAGATCCGGCGGCGGAGACCTCGGGATGACCCGTGTCGACCGATCTGCCGCGGATGCGCCTCGTCGAACGGCCCTCGCCCGCCTCGCACGGGCTGTCGCCGTCGCCCCGATCACGCTGTATCAGCGGTTCGTGTCGCCGGCGATTCCGCGACGCTGCAAGTACGAGCCGACGTGCTCGCGCTATGCGGTCGAAGCGATCCGGGAGTACGGCATACTTAGGGGCGCGGTGCTCGCGGCGTGGCGCCTGCTCAGGTGCAATCCATGGAGCTACGGCGGGTACGATCCTGTGGAGGCTCAGCGAGTGTTCACTGCCGGCCACCGCACGGGCGTCTGAGCGGACGATCGGCGGCGAGCAGCCGCCGCGCGGCGAGTGATGCCCGTTCGGTCCATCAGCCATCAGCCGCGTAACGAGACTGCCGAGAGCACCTAAGAGCGCATGCCAATCATCGCCAACGTCATCGAGAATGCGTTCTCGCCGCTGATCAGCGCGTTCGAGTCGATCATGGTGTTCATCCACGACAACGTCGTGGGCGGGAGCTGGGGTCTGGCGATAGTCGGGTTGACGGTGCTTATCCGTGCCGTGCTGGTCCCGCTGACCTACCGGCAGCTGAAGTCGATGCAGGAGATGCAGCGGCTGTCGCCGCAGATCGCTGCGCTGAAAGAGAAGTACAAGGACGACAAGCAGCGCCAGCAGCAGGAGATCATGGCGTTCTACCGGGAGAACAAAATCAACCCGCTGGCGTCGTGTCTGCCGCTGCTGCTGCAGCTGCCGGTGTTCATCTCGCTGTTCTACATGCTGCGCACCGACCTGAAGCTCGACATCTGTGGCAAGCAGCTGCGCGGCCACTTCTCGAGCGCGCTGGGCCACCCGATCCTGCACAACGGCGAAATTCCGGCAAACGCGGTGACGCACGCCGGAACGCACATCAAAGGGCTGTCGGAAATCAGCTGCAACGCTGTGGCAGCGCATTCGGCGAAGTTCCTGTTCTTGCCGGACATCACCGAAAAGGCGACGGGCGCCGCACTGATCGTGCTGATCCTCCTGTACGTGGGGTCGCAGGTGGCCTCGACGCTGGTGGCGACGGCGACGGCCGATCCGAACCAACGCAGGCTGATGCTGCTGCTGCCGCTGGTGTTCGTGGTGATTCTGTACCGCTACCCGGCCGGGTTGCTGGTCTACTGGATCACGACGAACCTGTGGACGATCGGCCAGCAGTACCTGATCAAACGCCACATCGGGCCGCCGCCGGCGCTGGCGGAGACGAAGGGCAGCTCCAACGGGAAGTCCGCGCGCTCGCTGAGGCCCGCGCTGGCGGGCGCGGGGGTGGGCGGCTCAGGAGGTTCGAGCGCAGGCGCGTCGGGCGCGTCGAGCTCTGCAGGCAAGGCAGGCAAGCGGAAGGGCGCGAGTGGCGCAAAGGGCTCGGGCGACGACGACGGCAAACCGGCCGCGCCTCCGCCGCGCCCGCCGCGCAAGAAGAAGAAGCGATCGGGGAGGCGTCGATGAGCGATGAGCCGAACGCGGAGGCGCTGAGCTCGGACGAGGAAGAGCTCGAGCCGGCGGAGCTGCTGGAGGAGCTGCTGGAGGAAATCACTGCGGGACTTGGCCTTGAGGTTGAGGTTGAGGTTGAGGAGTCCGAGGGTTTGCTGCGCGGACAGATCAAGGGCGAAGACGTGGGGCTCTTCATCGGTCGGCGCGGACAGACGATCGACGCGGTCCAGCACCTGGCCCAGCGGATCGTGTTTCCCGAGGGGCCTTCGTCCGTGCGCGTGGAAATCGACGCCGACGGCTATCGCGAGCGGCGCGCCGAACTGCTACGCGAAGACGCCGACGATGCTGCAGAGGAGGCTCTGCGCGATGGCCGCTCGGTCGCGCTCGAGCCGATGCCGCCGTCGGAGCGGCGGATCGTCCACGAATACCTGCGTGAGCGCGGCGGCGTGGACACGCACAGCGAGGGGGAGGAGCCCAAACGCTTCCTCGTGGTCTCGCCCGCGGACGACTGACCGGCCGGCGGAGTGTTTCCCGTGAAACACTCCTAGGAGCGGCGCGCAATGGCCGGCGATCGGGATGATTGGCTGCAGACGCTCGACGGCCGTGGCTTTGACGCGAGGCAACTGGCGCAGTTCGAGCGCATCCTGCGCCAGCTGGAGGACGACGAGCACGCGCCGACGACGATTCGTGACGCGCGCGAGGCGGTTCACGCGCATCTCGCGGATTCGCTCGTGGGTTTGGATATAGATGAGATTCGGTCGGCGTGCGCGATTGCCGACCTGGGGTCGGGCGCCGGATTCCCGGGGACGGCGCTGGCGGTCGCCCTACCGCGCGCGCACTTCAGCCTCGTGGAGAGTCAGCGACGCAAGTGCGAGTTCTTGCGCGGGCTTTGCGCACGCGCTGAGATCGCCAACGTGACGGTCGTGTATGCGCGAGTGGAGGATTGGCAGGACGGCAGGATGCGCAACGACGTCGTGGTCGCCCGCGCGCTGGGCCCGCAGCCGGTGGTTCTGGAGTACGCGGCGCCGCTGCTGCGCCTGGGCGGGACGCTGGTCGATTGGCGCGGAAAGCGCAGCGACGAGCAGGAGCGGGCGGCGGCCGACGCTGCTGAGACGCTTGGCCTGCGCCTGCGCGAGATCCGCCGGGTACAGCCGTTCGCCGAGGCGCGCGACCGGCACGTGCACGTGTTCACGAAGACCGGCGAAACGCCGCCGCGGTTCCCGCGCCGCGCAGGAATGGCGCGCAAGCGCCCGCTCGGCGGCTGAAGCCGTGACCGCAACCTCCGCCTGCCGGGAGCCACCGGCGCGGATGCAGATGGTCGAGGTTTCCCCGCTGGTTGGGCGCGTTGCGCCCGCCTCTGACCGCGAACGTCGCTAGCTTGCAGTGATGGCCACGGTTTACGCGATCGCCAACCAGAAGGGTGGCGTGGGAAAGACGACGACGGCGCTGAACATCAGCGCCTGCATCGCCGAGGCCGGCTACCGGACGCTGCTGGTGGACGTCGACCCGCAGGCCAACGCGACGGTCGGGTTGGGGATCGCCCGCACGCAGTCGCCGGGCCTGTACGAGGTGCTGACGGGCGAGGCGACGGCGGAAGAGGCGTTGACGGATTGCAGCGTCGCGGGCCTGCAGGTGATCCCGGCGGGCGCGGGGCTGGCCGGGGCAAACGTCGAGCTGCCGCGTATCGAGGGCTTCGAGCAGCGGGTGCGCGAGCGTTTGCAGCCGCTGCGCGAGCGCTTTCAGTACATCCTGCTGGATTGCCCGCCGTCGCTCGGGCCGCTGACGGTCGGGGCGCTGGTGGCGGCCGACCGGGTGATCGTGCCGGTGCAGACCGAGTACTTCGCGCTGGAGGGCCTGGCCGGACTGCTGGATACGCTCGCGCTGATCCAGCGCGAGCTGAACCCACGCTTGACGGTTGCTGGCATGCTGTTGACGATGCACGACAACCGAACGCGCCTCGGGCGCGACGTGGAGCGCGAGGTTCGGGAGCACTTTCCCGATCTGGTGTTCTCGACGGTGATCCCGCGCAACGTCCGCGTGGGCGAGGCGCCGAGCTACGGGCTGCCGGTCACCCATCACGACCCGCACAGCGCGGGCGCGGAGGCGTACTTC
This sequence comes from Solirubrobacteraceae bacterium, assembly GCA_017882375.1. GTDB lineage: Bacteria > Actinomycetota > Thermoleophilia > Solirubrobacterales > Solirubrobacteraceae > Palsa-744. Next base: position 69,942 of record JADGPP010000006.1, read on the forward strand.
GAGCTGGCGAAGGAGGTGGCCGCGCGTGGCTAGGCCAAGACCGGGAATGGGCAGGGGGCTGGAGGCGATCCTGTCGGTGTCGACGGACGCCGACGCCGAGCGGGCCGATGAACTGCGCGACCTGCCACTCGAGCTGATCGCGCCGAGCCCGACGCAGCCGCGGCGTCGCTTCGACGAGGACGGGCTGCAGGCACTTGCGGGCTCGCTGGGCGAGCGCGGCGTGCTGCAGCCGGTGCTCGTGCGCCCGAAGGCCGGCGGCACGTATGAGCTGGTCGCCGGCGAGCGCCGCTGGCGCGCCGCGCAGATCGCCGGCCTGGAGAGCATCCCCGCACTGGTGCGCCCGCGCGGCGACGCCGAAGCGATCGAGCTGGCGCTGATCGAGAACATGGCGCGCGAGGACCTGAACCCTGTCGAGGAGGCGCGCGCATGCGCGGCGCTGGTCGAGGAGCTCGGCCTGACGGGCGAGGAGGTCGGCCGGCGGGTCGGGCGCAGCCGGGTCGCGGTGAGCAACCTGATGCGCCTGCTCGATCTGCCCGACGACGTGATCGAGCTGATCCAGGACGGCGCGCTCAGCGAGGGTCACGGGCGGGCGCTGCTGCTTGCCGAAGATCACGCGGTGCGGACGAGCCTCGCACGATCGGCTGTGCACGAGGGCTGGTCGGTGCGCACGGTGGAAGCGCGCGCTCGCACGGAGAACGACGCCGCCGGGTCGAGTCGCCCGCGCGTCGCCCGCCGCGGCAGAGCCTCGGGCGAGGTTCACCCCGACCAGGAGCAGACGGCGCGGGAGATCGCCGAGGCGCTCGGCGCGGCGCTTGGTGTCGAGGTCAGCGTGAAGACGACGCGCGATGGTCGGTACCGCGCCGAGCTCTCATTCAAGACGGCCGACGAGGCGATCGAGATGGCGCGGCGGGTGCGCCCACGCGCGATACCGGGCCTGTTGGAGCATTCCAGGTAGCGGAAGCTTTCGGGCAGCTAGGACGAGCCTGCGATGCTGCAACGCCTCGCGCTGGACGCCACTGCAGACCGCGCTGGAACCCGTCGCCAGCGATAACATGAGCCCCCGCACGAGGCATCCCGCGCCTCACGCGCGGGCGATTAGCTCAGATGGTTAGAGCGCTTCTCTGATAAGGAAGAGGTCCCAGGTTCGAGTCCTGGATCGCCCATCGGAAAGAGCCCCGCTCAGGCGAGGTTTTGTTCTTGTCGGCGCACTACATCGGCCGCCTCGGCCGTCCGATCGACCGGGCTCGTCTGCCATTTTCTGCCGTTTGGGCTTCAGATACCTAGTGAGTTTCAAGGTCCGGTCGTCGCCGGAAGCACGAGATGCCCGACGCGCGGGTCTGAGACAATCCGGTCAACAAGCGCCGAGACCGAGTCGCCAGCACCAAGATGTCGTTCGAGAAGCTCGGCGCGCTCCGTGTCCACGGTTGCCACGAGCCAGCGCATACGCCCATGGAGCCGCGCCGCCCAGATGATTGCTCCCGCAACGATTTGCTCGTGTACGAGCGTGTCGGCTGCGGCTCCGAGGTGGTCTCCCAGCAAGACCAGCGTAAGGCCGGCACGGAGCGTCGCCACCGCGGGCGAGGTGTCCGACGCGTCCTCGACAGGCGCCTGAACCGCTAGGAGTTTTGATCCCTTTCGCGTCGCCCGGTAGGCCTCTTGACCATCTACTGTCGACTTCGTCAGCAGACCGTCAGTGGCCATCCGGCGGGCATTCTGGCGGGTGGTCGACGCGTCACGGCCCAACTCGCGGGCGAGCTGTCCCACCGTCGGCGAGCGGGTACGCGCGAACGCCGGGCGTGAAGTGGCCGAGCGCATCGGGGGGCCGCTGAGCGTCGAGCAGGACCACGCGCTGCGTGTGCTCACGGGTCCTGAGCGGGCCGCCGTGCTCGTCGGCCCGGCGGGGAGCGGAAAGGGCGTGGTGATCGACGCCGCCGCCCGCGCCGAGCAGCACGCCGGCCACCAGACGATCGGCATCGCCGTGTCCGGGTCCACGGCCGAGCGGCTCGGGGCCGACAGTCCGGCGCTCACCGGACAGACGCTCACACTCGACGCGCTCGTCGCGCGCGCGAACCCGGGGGCCATCGAGGTCGGCCGGGACACGACCGTGTTCCTCGAGAGGCCGGTATGGTCGACCACGCCCGGCTCGACGGCCTGACCGAGCTGGCGCAGCGAACAGGGGCGAAGCTGATCGCGGTCGGCGACGGCAAGCAGCTCCCCTCGATCGGTCCCGGCGGCATGTTCGACAGGCTCACTGGGCACGCCCCGACAGTTCGGCTGTCGGACATTCATCGCACGAGAGACCCCAGCGACCAGAAAGCGTGGAGAGCGCTTCGCCCGGGCGAACCCGAGCGCGCGATGGCGCACTACCTCCGCCAGGGCCGGCTGCACCTCACCGACACCCGCGACGACGCGGCCGAGAACGCCGTTCAAGCATGGGGGAGGCTCACGGGCGAACACGGCGACATCCGGGCGGTTGCACTGATCGCCGACGCCTCCAACCAGGAGATCGACCGTCTCAACGCCCGCGCCCAACACCTCCGAGCCGAGCGAGGCGAACTCGGACACCGAGAGATCCCTCTCCCCGGCGTCCACTACGGCCTGCGCGAGGGCGACCTCATCGCGTTCACCGCACAGCACCGGCCGGCCAGGACAGCCAAGGGTTGAGAACGGCACCCGCGGCCAGATCACCCACGTCCACGAACACGGCGTGACGATCACGCTCGACGGGTCACAGCGCTACGTCCAGCTCGCCAGCGAGCACTTCGACTCGGTCAGGCTTGCCTACGCGCAGCACGTCTGGCTCTCCTCGTCGTTTGGGGGTGAAGTGGCAGTCTGAAGGGCCGCGTTCGGCTGGTGTTGGCGGGGCTTTCGGCGTGGCAGGAAGCTCTCGCAAGTTGCGCACGCGCTGAGCGACACGCCGCCGTCCCCTCCGGCAGGCTGCTGGCTGTTCGAAGAATCAGCGGCCAGCGAAGGAGG
>JADGPP010000076.1 GCA_017882375.1 Solirubrobacteraceae bacterium
GGCCGGTCCCTCCAGGATCGCCACCGCACCGATGTGCATGTGGCTCACGGCGTCCTCTAGATGCAGGAACGAAGCATCTTGTGGGCTGAGGCGCTCCACCACTTCCTCCGCCGGTCGACGTTGTGAGAACGCCACGAACCGTACCACCGCGAACATCGCCCCATGTACGGGTTCTCCGCAGCCATTGCGCGGCTTCCCGCGGGCAGCCGCACGGCGATCGCGCAAGCCGCCGAGCCCGCCGACGACGCGAATCCCCTGGAAACACACGGGCCCTTTAAACGTCCCGCACGGCGGGGGCTGAAGCGTCCCGCACCGCGGGGGTCTTTCACCTCAGCGGCGCGTCGCGTCCGGATCGCCCGCGCCAACGATCCGCTTCGGCGTGAAGCCACGCTGTGTCGTCGCCGACCAGAGCGGGTGTCTGCTCCTGGCTGATGGTGCTCACCATCTGCCCTCCCGCCAGTCGCGCTGCGATAGTTCCCTCCAGCGGAGCGTACTCCACCTGACGAGGTCGTTCAGTCGCTTGACTCGTACTTGAACGAGATCGCGAGCCGAACGCGGTAGTTCTTGATCTGCCCGTTCTCGATGGCGACATCCTGCCTGAGAACCTCTGCAATCCGGAGGTCGCGGACGGTCTTGCCCGCAGTCTCGACCGCGCTACGCGCGGCTGCCTCCCAGGACTCGTCGCTAACACCGATTACCTCGGTAACCCGATAGACGCCGTCAGCCATCGCAACCACCCTCTCCTGGACGTTGGAGTCTGGGACTCTCGCATATCTGCTCGCCTGCTGGTAGCCAAGGGGTCGGCGATTCCGGCGGCTGCGGCAGATCGATGTGTGGGCCTTCGCGCGCGACGCGCCCCTTCATCTGCGCGCGGAGTTACGCGTTTGCACACCGCGCGAAACCTCGCCGGGCGCGAATCCGCAGCGGCGAGAGGAGATCTCCCCTTCGAATCCGACCTGCCGCGCTCAAAGCAAGGTAGGCTCGCGCCTCAGGCATGAGAATCCACGCCCTGATGCCCTCGCACGACCCCGAATCCGTGAAGCGGCTGGCCGGCGCGATCACGGTCGGCTCACACGCGGGGCCATGAGGCAGATTCCTCCACTCGATGCCGTCTGGCTGGCGCTCGAGTCGCGCGACACGCCGATGCACGTCGGCGGGCTGTTCGAGTTCACGCTGCCGGAGAACGCGCCCGCGGACTACCTCAAGCAGGAGTTCGAGCGGATGCGCGAGGCGCGCGCGATCCCGCCGCCCTGGAACCTGAAGCTCGTCGAGGGGCCGCTGTTCGGCCAGCGGGCGCCGTTCATGCGCGAGTCCCACGACGTCGATCTGGACTACCACGTTCGCCATTCCGCGCTGCCGCACCCGGGCGGCCAGCGCGAGCTGGGAATTCTCGTCTCGCGCCTGCACAGCAATCAGCTGGATCTCCATCGCCCGCTGTGGGAGGTCCATCTGATCGAGGGGCTCGAAGGCAATCGCTTCGCCATGTACAGCAAGATTCATCACTCGCTGATCGACGGCGTCAGCGGGATGCGGTTGATCATGCGCGCGCTCTCCAAGGATCCCGACCGGCGCGGCATGGCCTCCTTCTGGACCGTCGGCGCCGGCGAGCGCCCCCAACACGCCAGTGAGGGTGGCGGCCCCCTGGGAGCGCTCGGACTCCCGCTGCGCGCCGCGCGGGGCGCGGCCGCGGCCGTCGGCGGCCTCTCCCGCGCGGCGTTCGACCTGGCCGTCGCGGCGGTCGACGATCGGGCATTGCAGGCCCCTTACCGCGCACCGAGCTCGGTGCTCGGAGGAAGCCTCGGCGGGCAGCGGCGCTTTGCAACCCAGCAGTACGAGCTCGCGCGGATCAAGCGCCTGGCGCGGGCCGCCGACTGCACGCTCAACGACATCGTCCTCTACCTGTGCGGCAGCGCCCTGCGTCGCTATCTCGCCGAGCACGCGCGCGTCCCCGACCGGCCGCTCACCGCCGGGATTCCCGTGAACCTGCGCGAGGCCGACGATCAGTCGATGGGCACCGCGATCGGGATGATGGTGGCCGAGCTGGGCACCAACGTCGCCGACCCGATCGATCGCCTGCAGGCGATCGTGCGCTCGACCGCCGAGGCGAAGCATCACCTGAGCGGGCTGCCGCCCGAGGCGCGGACGTCCTACACGCTGCTGATCAACGGCCCGTACATCGCCGGACTGATCGCGGGCCTGGCCGGACGTGCGCCGATTCCCTTCAACCTCGGGATCTCCAACGTGCCCGGCCCGCCCGAGCCGCTCTACCTCAACGGCTCACGTCTGGATTCCCTCTCCCCGCTGTCCCTGCTGCTGCACGGCAATGCGCTGAACATCACCTGCGTGAGCTACGCCGGCACGCTCAACTTCGGCCTCACCGGCGCGCGCGACACCCTCCCCCACCTCCAGCGCCTGGCGATCTACATGGGAGAGGCGCTCGACGAGATCGAGCGGCTGCTGCTCGGCAAGCGCAAGCGCCCTGCCGGCCGAGTCAAACCGAGCCGAGCCACGACAGGCTGACGCCCGCGCTCAGTTGCCCGGCACCGCCAGAGCGTCGTGGGCGAGCGAACGGTCGACGGCGCGGGCGCCCACGTGGCGACGCAGGAAGTGCAGCTGGTCGGCGATCGCCTGCTCGAACGGTGCGCCGGTGTAGATGTCGAAGTGGCCGATCGGGTAGGTGCGGACCTCAGCGCGGCCGGTGGCCCGCCAGGCGGCATCCTGCGCGGCCTTCACCGGCGCCACCGAGTCCCGGTCGGCGATCTGCACGAGGATCGGGCAGGGCAGGCGGTCGGCCTGCAGGCCGGGCCTGTAGGCGCCCGCCTGAAGCGCGATGCGAGCGGCGACCTCGTTGCGCCAGGACGGCCCGGCAACCGCACGCATACCCGGCTCGGAGTCCGGCGTCGTCATGAAGGCGACGCTTCCCGGTGCGCCGACCGCGGCTGCCGTAACCGGGTCTCGGCCGCGTAGCGATGCGACGACGTCGCCCAGCGCCTTCCCCGTCAGCTTCGCCATACCCGCCAAGCCGGACTTGCGCGCGGCGTTCAGCATCGTCGCCACGCCGTCCATCGCCGGAACCTGGGAGATCACCGCCGCGACCTTGCCGTCGGCGACGGCGACGGGCACGACGTGGCCACCGGCGTAGGAGGACCCCCAGACGACGATCCGATCGGGATCGACCTCGTCCAGCGCACGCGCGAACTCGATCGCCGCCGCGTAGTCGTCGAGCTGGCGGCGAATCGACAGCAGCTGACGCGGCTGGCCGTCGCTCGCTCCGAAGTGCCGGTAGTCGAACACCAGCGCGTCGCACCCCGCCTCGGCGAAGCGCTCGGCGAAGGGCATCAGGCCGGAGTCCATCGTCCCACCGAAGCCGTGCGCCATGACCACGCACGGGCGCCTGCCGTCCTCCCCCGCAAACGCGTCCCCCTCTCCACGCAGGTGCACGCCGGCGCAGCGCACCCCGCCGCTGTCGAAGGAGATCGCGGTCATCTGACCGATGCCTCCCGCTTCAGCGCGCCGGAGCGGCCCGCCGTCGCGCGTCCGGTGGGCGCACCGGCCCGCGCACGCGCCTGACCGGCCGGGATCGAGCGCGTCTTGAGCTCGTGCTCGAAGCCGTACCACTCCAGCTGCATCGTGTGCCGCGGCTTGTCGATGAAGTGGCCCGTGTGGAATGCCTCGTCGCGGCGGATCTCCTGCTCCATCTCGTCGATCGGCGGCGCAGCCCAGTCGCCGCTCAGCCAGCGCGCGGCGAGCTTGGACTGCAGCTCGGAGAACGGGAAGATCGTCGGGATCGGCTGGCCGAGGCCGATGAACGCCAGATCGTCGATTCCCGGCTTGAGCATCCGCTTGTACAGCGGGAGTGCGTTTTCCGGCGCCGAGATGAACTCCGGGTCGAAGAACGGAAAGCTGACGTTGTAGCCCGTCGCGTAGATGATCGCGTCGACCTGCTCGACGGTTCCGTCGGCAAAGCGCACACGGTCACCCATCAGCTCCGCGACGTCGCCCTTGGCGACGGCGTCGCCGGCGCCAAGGCGCCCGAGCAGCTCGCTGGAGACGGTCGGATGGGCGTCGAGGAACTTGTGGTTGGGCGTCGGCAGCCCGAAGTCCTCCATGCGCCCGGAGAAGATCCTCGGCAGGATGCTGGCCACGCGCCGCTGGAGGGTGACGGAGATCCTCGGGTTGGTCTTCACGATCTGGTCCGCGGGCTTGCCGAAGATGTACTTGGGGATGACGTAGGCGCCCGAGCGGGTCGACAGGTAGACGGTGTCGCACATCGTCTTGCGCGCCAGCTCGGAGACGATGTCGACGGCGCTGTTGCCGATGCCGACGACGAGCACGCGCTTGCCTTTGAGGTCCAGCGGGGTGCTCGGGTCGATGTAGTCGTGGGAATGCACCTGCGGGCCGTCGAAGCTCCCGGGGAAGTCCGGGTAACGCGGATCCCAGTGATGGCCGTTGCAGACGAGCAACGCGTCGAAGCTCTCCTCGGTGCCGTCCTGCAGCGTTATCCGCCAGCCCCCCTCGGGCCCGCGCTCAGCGTGCTGCACGCGCGTGTTGAAGCGGATCGCCTCGCGCAGGTGAAACGCGTCGGCGTAGTCGCGAAGCCACTCGAAGATGTGCGAGTGGTGGGGATAGTCCGGGTAGCGATCGGGCATCGGGAAGTCGCGGAAGGAGATCGACGGCTTGGAGATGTCGATGTGCAGCGAGCGGTATGCCGAGGAGACCCCGTTGGGGTTACCGAAGTACCAGTTGCCGCCGACCTCGTCGGACGCCTCGAAGCACGTGTGCGGCACGCCGAAGTCCGCGAGCGCCTTGCAGGCCGTGAGACCGCTCACGCCGGCTCCGATCACGCAGACTGACGGCAGCTCGCCCATGTCAGGATCCTACGCCCGCCACGCCGAACGCGTGCCCGGCGATCATGTCGCCCCGCCTGGCCCCGGCGCGAAGGTCGGCGCGCTGAGGTCATCGCTGCGCGCGGCATGCGTGTCATACCACCCGGGCAGCGGACGATCAAAGCGCGCCAGCGCCCATCCGTGCAGCCTGCGCCCGACTCGCGTCTGGCGCAGGCGCGATTTGGCGCCGATCAGCCGGTAGGCGAGAAAGACGCGCCGGTACCTGGCGATCGCCGCCGAGCGGCTGAGCCACGGGCCGACGTCCGAGCCGAACGGACCGCTCGAGTCCTCCTCGAAGGAAAACGTCAGCGGGCTGCCGTCGAGCTTCTTGGTTTCCACGCGCTTGCCGGGGATGTCGCCCTGCTGCACCACCGCGAAACGGTCGTAGCCCAGGCGCGCGAGCAACTCGAACTCCTGCTCGATCCTCGACCAGTCGGTCTTGTGCGACTCGACGCTTACCGACTGCGGTCGCTGCTCGAACTCCAGCAGCGCCTGCAGGCAGAGCATGTCCGAGCCCTCGATGTCGATCTTCATGAACGACGGCATGCCCGTCTCGCGCAGCTTGTCGGCGAAGTGCACCGCCGGCACGTCGACCGCTTCGCTCGCCGCGACCATCAGGTTGCGCGTGACCATCTCGTCGCTCGTCGTGCCCCACGTGCTCAGCGGGTGGCGATAGAAGCACACGGTCGGCTCGTCGGAGTCGGTCACCGCGCCCTCCACGAGCGTCAGCCGTCCCGCGGCGATCTCCGCGGAGAAGCGCTGTTCGCAGACGCGTATCAGCTCGGCGTTGGCCTCGAAGGCGACCACCCGGTAGCCCTTGGCCAGATAGAACGCCGTGTCCTCCCCCTTGTGTGCGCCGACGTCGTAGACGAGGTCGTCGACGAGTCCGGTCGATTCGCTCACCGGGTCCGCCGGCCGACGGGGGCTGGTCCCCGTGCCGGCGTCGAGAGTCGTCTAGCGGTGGCGCTTGACATTACGGCGGATCCTATATCCGCCGGGCGAGAGCGCTCGACTACCCTGGCGAGCTGACGTCGCTCAAACAACCCATCGAGCGGCGGCTCAGGAGCGCTTGTCCGCCGCCGCCCGCGCGCTGCTGCCGCGCGGGCCGTAGAGCAACCGCTTGGGGACGGGCACCGGGCTGAAGTGATCGGCGGCCGAGCCGACGAACGCCCGCGGCTCGAGCCTTGCCACGAGCTTGCCGAGCTCTGCTCGCTCGTCCTCGCTCAGCGCGCCCGACCCACCGCGAGCTTTGCCGACGAGACCGAGCAGCCGGCGACGCTCCTGCGGCGAGAGCCGTGCAAGGTGCCCTCCCGCCAGTCTTGCGACCTCGGCGGCCAACAGCAGCGCGACCACGGGGATCCCCCGGGCCAGGCGCTTGACCGGCGTGTGCTCGAGCAGAAAACGGAGCATCACTCCAATCTATGCCCTGCGAGCCCAGCCTCCAAGCGGCGCCGAGCCGCGCGGCGACGGTGCGTCGCTGCTCTAGGCTCTCAGCGTGTCCGCCTCGGGCAGCCGCCAGACAGACGCCGCGCTGCTGCTCGGGCTCGCAGCCGGCCTGCGCACGTTCAGCGCGCCCGCGGCGCTCGCGTTGCGCACGCGCCCGTTGAACGCCCCGCGCCGACTCGTGCTCGTCGCCGCCGCGGGCGAGCTGGTCGCCGACAAGCTCCCGTCGATGCCCAGCCGCCTCGCCCGCCGCGGACTCACCGGGCGACTGCTCAGCAGCGCGATCAGCGGGCAGCTCGTCGCCGGAACCGCCGGTGCCGTGCGCGGCGCGAGCGCGGCGCTGGCAAGCGCCTTGGCCGGACACACCGCGCGCCGGCGCTCCCCCGGCTGGGTCGCGGCCGTCTGCGAGGACGGCCTGGCGATCGCGCTCGCGTCGGCCGGCGCCGCGCGCGCCGGGCGTTCCGGGCGTTCCGGGCTTTGAGGGCTTTGAGGGCGCCGACCGATCGCACTCGCTGACTGATCGCACCCGCGCCACGCGCGTCCGCAGGCGCATGGGCGGCCGCATGACGCGGCTCCGCACGCGCATGGCCGGCCGCACGCCGAACGGCTGCGGCCTCTGCGACACTGCTGCGCCGATGGGCGAGACCAACCAGGCGATCACCCCGGAGCTCAGCACGCAGCTGCTCCCGGGAACCTTCCCGGGCAACCTGGACATCGAGCTGACGGAGATCACCGACGAGCACGTGCGCGGGCGCATGCGCGTCGACAAGCGCCACCTGCACCCGATGGGCTACGTGCACGGCGGCGCGTGGGTCGCCTTCGCCGACACCGTCGCCGCGTGGGGCACGATGCGCCACCTGCCGCAGGACAAGGGCTTCACGACGGTCGAGCTGAAGGTCAACGTGCTCGCATCCGCACAGGACGGCGACGAGCTGACGGCGCTCGGCGAGCCGCTGCACATCGGCTCGCGCACGCACGTCTGGCAGGTTCAGGTGTTTCGCGGCGAGCGCCTCGCCGCGAACTTCATCTGCACGCAGATCCTGCTCTAGCTTCGCGCCGCGCCCTGGGGCGAGCCCGTACAGAACCCCGTCGTGGGCGGACCCTACAACGCGGCGATGTTCTCGAACACGGCCGCCATGCCCTGGCCGCCGCCGATGCACATCGTCTCCAAGCCGTAGCGCCCGCCGCGCCGGCGCAGCTCGCGCAGCAGCGTTGCGAGGATGCGCGCGCCGGTCGCCCCGACGGGGTGACCGAGCGAGATGCCCGACCCGTGCACGTTGACGCGCTCCAGGTCGTCGGGCAGCCTCCACTCGCCCAGCACGGCGAGCGCCTGAGAGGCAAACGCCTCGTTGAGCTCGATCAGGTCCATGTCCGCGAGCGTCAGGCCGGCGCGCTCCAGCGCCCGCGCGGTCGCCGGGATCGGACCGATGCCCATCGTCTCCGGCGCCACCCCGGCAACGGCCCACGACACCAGGCGCGCGAGCGGCGCCAGGCCCAGCTGGGCGGCCTTCTCGGGATGCGTGACGACGCACACCGCCGCGCCGTCGTTCTGGCCGCTGGCGTTGCCCGCCGTCACCGTCGCCTGCGGATCGTCGCGCCCCATGATCGGCTGCAGCGCGGCGAGGCGCTCCAGCGTCGTGTCCGCGCGCGGGTGCTCGTCGTGCTCGACCACGTGCTCGCCCTTGCGGTCGGCGACGCTCACAGGCACGATCTCCTCGGCGAACGTGCCGTCCTGCTGCGCCGCGACCGCGCGCCGGTGCGAGCGCAGCGCCAGCTCGTCCTGGTCCTCGCGCGAGATGGCGTAGTCGCGGCGCACGTTCTCGGCCGTCTCGATCATCCCGCCATGCACCTCGTGGTAGGCACCGCCGGCGGTCACGCGCGCCCGCGCGAGGCGATCCTGCAGCGCGACGCTCGCGCCCTTGACGCCCCAGCGCATGCCCATCGCGTAGAACTCGGCCTGGCTCATGCTGTCGACGCCGCCCGCCAGGATCACGTCGGCGACGCCCGTCTGCACCTGCATGCAGCCGAGCGCGACCGCCTGCAGCCCCGAGCCGCAGCGCCGGTCCAGCTGCATGCCCGGCACCTCGATGCCCATTCCGGCGTCGAGCGCGGCCACGCGGCCAATCGCCGGCGCCTCGCCGTTGGCGTAGCACTGCCCGAGGATCACGTCGTCGATCTCGCTCGCCGGCAGCGACGTCCGTCGCACGAGCTCGGCGATCACCGTCGCCGCGAGCTTCGCCGGCGGCACGTCTGCAAACACGCCGCCGAAACCACCCACCGGCGTTCGCAGCGGCTCGCAGATGACGGCGTCGCGCATGGGCGCGGAGACTGCCATAAACGACTCGCCGCGGGGTTATGGAGCGACCGGGGGCCGAGACAATAGGCCCCGCGGTCGCCCTCTACCCGAATGACCTGTGGCCTTCCGCAACAACTCCTCGACAGACGGCTGGCGCGGCTTTAGCTACGGCGAGCCGGTGCCCGCGAATTGATGCTGCACGAACGCGCTCATGCGCTCGTGCAGCCTGGCGACGCGCTTGGCCTGCAGCGCTTGCGTGAGCTGACCGGCGGCGGTCGCGACGGCGAGCTTGCTGCGCCTGGCGGCGACGAGCGCGTCGACGAGTCCGGCTTTGGACTTGCCGGAGGTCGCGTCGGCGACCTGCGCGAGCGTCTTGCCCGATCGCAGCTGCGACTTCAGTCGCGCAGGCGCCACACCGAGATAGCCGGCGGCGACGGAGCCGCGTGCTGCGGGTGCGGAGAACAGCGCGTCCAGCCGCGCGGCGCCGGTCACACGGTGACGCGCCGTGCGCTGCCCGGCGCCGGCCGGGCCGCCGGCCCGGCTGACCTCGGCCGCAACCCACTGGGGGAGCCTGGCGGCTGCCGCTGCGAGTCGCGCCCTACGTGCGGCGATGAGCGCTTCGATCAGCCCGGCGGCCGACTTGCCGGTGCTCGCGTCGGCGATCTGCGCGAGTGTCTTGCCGGAGCTCAGCTCGCTTGACAGCTGCGCCGGGGGGATGCCGAGGTAGCCGGCGGCCGCGGCCAGATCGCGGGCGCGCCCGCGATGGGAGCCGTGGTCGTGCGCCCCCGCGTTCTTGCGCGGGTTGCTCTGACCAGTCGCCGACACAGCGGCAATCGAGCCGCCGGCGAGCAGAGCCGCTACGGCCGCCCCGGCGACTACCTTCTGTTTGACGCTGCGCTGCACCTCGACCATGTTGCTCCGCTTTCCTAAAGACCGCTCCCCCATGCGCTAAATGGTACGTAAAAGCGGCTGGCTGACCAGCAAGCGACTCGTGCCGGCGGGCAACGCCGCCGGGGTGGTCTACGGCGTGATCACGGTCGGCGCGCTGATGGCCGCCGAGAGCGGCCGCCACGAGTCTTACGTGGACGCGATCTCCTCGGCGCTGATCGCCACGCTGCTGTACTGGCTGGCGCACGCCTACGCCGACCTGCTCGGGAGCCGCCTGACGACGGGCGAGCGGCTCACGGCGGGGACGCTTGCGCGCGCGCTGGCGCACGACTGGGCGATCGTGCGCGGGGCCGCGCTGCCGCTGGCGGCGCTGGTGATCGCGTGGATCGCCGGAGCGAGCCAGGAAGCGGGCGTGACGGCAGCCTTGCGCACGGCCGTGGTGACGGTCGTCGTGTTCGAGGTGGTCGCCGGCATCCGTGCGAAGCCGACACCGGGAGAACTGCTGCTGAAGGGCGCGGTCGGCGTGACGATGGGGCTGGCGATCCTCGCGATGAAGGGCATCCTCGCCTGAAGGCCGGCGGTTGCATGTAGACAGAGCGCTGCTGCCATGAAACGATCCTGACAGCCGGATTCTGTGCGATGATCCAATCCACAGATCAATTCTGGGGGATCGAATGTCGAGGACCGAGACTGAAAGCGGTGGCGCGGGCAAGGCGCCGGCCCCGCTCTATCAGCGCCTCCCGCATGGACCGCACAGGCTCGGCCCCGACGAGGTCGTCCGCAACCAGCGCACGCGCATGCACGGGGCGATGATCGAGGCGGTGGCGCACAACGGCTACGAGCACATGAGCGTCAAGCAGGTCGTCGGTCTCGCGGGCGTCTCGCGACGCTCGTTCTACGAGCAGTTCGCCAACAGGCAGGAGTGTTTCTTGGCGACGTATGACCTGATCGCCACGCGTGGCGCCGGGCGGGTCAGCGCCGCCTACCGCGCAGCGCGGGGCGACGCCGAGGAGCGCATGCAGGCCGCGTTCGGCGAGCTCGGGCAGGCGATCAGCGCGAACTGGAACAGCGCTGGCCTGGTGATCCTCGAGGCGCCGAAGGTCGGCGCGCCGGCACTGCTGCGACTGCGCCGTGCGTCGGCGACGTTCGAGTGGATGCTCGCGGGCTGCTTCGAGCACACCTCGGTGGCCAGCCCACTGCCCGCGCCGGTGATCCGCGGGATCGCCGGCGGGCTGCACGCCGCGTTGTCGGGATGCCTGCGCGAGGGAACGGCACAAACGGCGCCGGAGGTCACCGAGGAGATGTTCCGCTGGACGCTGCTGTTTCAGACGCCGGCCGCCAGCCAGCTTGCCGAGCGCCTTTCCGAGCGCGCCCACGCGGCGCTCGCGCAGGGACGCAAGCCACCGCGCGGGCGCAGCGAGAACGGGACGCGCGCGACGTGTGCGAGCGAGCGCGAGCGCCTGCTCGAGCACGCCCTGCGACTGGCGGTGACCGAGGACTACCACGAGCTCAGCGCGCCGCAGATCGCCGACGCGGCGGGCGTGCCGATCGATGCGTTCTTCGAGCTGTTCGACGGCAAGCAGGAGTGCTTCCTGGCGGCGCTGGACATGCTCGGCGAGCAGCTGATGACGCTCACGGCAGATCCCGACCTGCGCTCGGCCGACTGGCCGCAAGCCGTGCGCCGGACGATCGGCGAGCTGATGCGCTACCTCGCCGAGCGCCCGATCTACGCACAGATGATCGCCGGGGGCGCGTTCGCTGCCGGGCCGGAGGCGATCGAGCGCAACGTGCGCCTGGCCTACGGCATCGCCTCGCGCCTGACCGAGGGAGCACCCGAGCAGGCGCACAGCACGCTCGTCGTGCAGGGGGTGGCGGGAGCGCTGTCGCACACCGTCCGCTACCAGGTCGCAAGCGGTCAGATCCAGCTGCTGTCGGTCCTCTCGGACTACCTCTCCTACATCGTGCTGGCACCGTTCATCGGCGCCGAGCAGGCGGCGGCGCTGGTGATCGAGCAGGACTAGCGGGTCTTCTTCGGCCGCCGGTCGGCGAAGTAGGCGAGCACGATGCCGACGAGCAGGGAGATCACGATGACGATGATCAGCGGCGCCTTGCCGGTGCCGAAGACGTAGCTGACCTTGACCTCTTTGAGGTTGAAGACGGCGAACAGCGTGATCAAGACGGCGAGCACGATCAGTCCGCCCGTGCGCGCGGTCTCGCGCGTGCTGCGCTTGTCTGCTTTCGGCTGACCCTTACCCGGCGTCTGGGGTGGTTGTGCAGGCGTGGACATCGCTGGGCCCGATGCTACCCGCTGACGGGCATGCTGACTGGCGTGGGCGGGCCAATGCGAAGGCCGGCGCGTCGCGCACGCATGCAGCGCTGCCGAGCGAGCGGGTGTTGTATGCCACAAAACAGACTGCGTATAACCATGGTTATACGCAACTTTCAGCGCGCAATACACACCTCAGCGCCTCACACCGAAGCACCCTCCCCGAACGCTCCCCGGCCACTCGCGTAACGTCCCATCCGGTCCCGGCCCGTCCGGTCCCGGCCCGTCCCGCCACGCCTCGTCCGCTACTGCCCGGCGCCGCGCAGCTCGTCGGCGACCCAAGCGCAGCCGACGGACAGATCCTCGACGCCGAGTGCGGCGGCGACGTTGAGGGCCATGCCGTGGCGGAAGAAGTCGTCGATGCGTTCGGACTCGGCGTCGGAGAGCCGCCGGGCGAGGTCGACGAGCTCGGCGTAGCTGCGGCGCACGCATGCGCGCACGACGTCGTCGTCACAGGCGGCATAGGACTGGTGCTGGAGCATCAGGTAGTCGCGGTCTGAGAGCAGCATCTCCTTGTATGCACGGCCCATCGCCTCGAGCGTGTCCTCGCAGTCGGCGGGCCCGCGACCCTCGGCGTACTCGGCGGCGGCGGCGCGGAAGGTCTCGGCGACGCGATCGAAGCCGCGCTGCAGCGCGGCGAGGAACAGGTCGCGCTTGCTGGGAAACAGGCTGAAGACGTACGGCTGGGCGACGCCGACGCGCCGCGCGATGCGCTCGACGGGCGTGCCGTGCAGGCCGCCGTGCGCGAACTCGTGCACGGCGGCGGCGATCAGCTCCTGACGGCGCTCGGCCGCCGGCACGCGCCGGCGCGCGGGCTTGGTAGTGGCATTCACGCATTCCTTCCTACCACGACCGGCTCACGACCGCCACCGCCGCCGCCCGCGGAGGGCGCTCCGCCGGCCCGGCGACCGCCCGCGGTCAGGCCACCTGGTGCAGCCGGCAGGGCGCCGACGTCAGCCTCCGCGCCGATCTCGCCCTCGAGCCGGCGCTCGGCCTCGCCCTCTTCCACGGCGGGGGTCGTGAACGGCAGCAGGAGCACGACGAGGGCACCGGCGCCGAGCACGGCGACGCCGACCCAGATGGCGGGGATCAGACCGTCGACGAAGGCCTGCGGCGAGGTGTAGGCGCCGGAGCCGGTGAAGACGGATGCGAGCACGGCGACGCCGAGCACGCCGCCGACCTCGCGGATGGCGTTGTTGGCGCCGGAGGCCTGCCCGGCCTGGTCGGTGCGCACGGAGGAGAGGATGGCGTTGGCCGACGGCGCGAACACGAGCGCCATGCCGGCGCCGGCCATGACGAAGGGCACGAGCATGTGCGAGTAGGCGAGATGCGTGGAGGTCATGCTGTTCAGCCACGCCAGCGCGCCGGCCTGCAGGCTGAGCCCGGCGAGCATGAACAGGCGGCTGCCGAAGCGCTCGGAGAAGACACCGGCGAGCGGCGCGACGACCATCGTGCCGCCGGTCCACACGAGCAGCTTCAGCCCGGCCTGCAACGGCGTGTTTCCGAGCACGTTCTGCATGTACTGCGAGAGGAAGAAGATCGAGCCGAACATGCCGAAGTACATGGCCAGCGAGGCGACGTTGGTCACCGCGAAGGAGCGCTTGGCGAAGAACGACATCGGCAGCATCGGCTCGGGCGTGCGCAGCTCCCAAACGACGAAGCCGGCGAGCAGCGCAGCGCCGGCGAGCAGCGTGGCGAGGATCGTGGTGCTGGTCCAGCCAAGCGACTGCGCGCGGACGAGCCCGAAGACGATCCCGAACAGCCCGGTCGAGGCGAGCGCCAGCCCGGGCAGGTCGAGCTTGCCGTACGGGCCACGGCTCTCGCTCAGCCAGCGCGCGGCGAGCGGCGCGAGCACGAGCCCGATGGGCACGTTGATCCAGAAGATCCAGTGCCAGGAGATGCCCTGCACGACGGCGCCGCCGACGAGCGGCCCAAGCGCGACGGCCACACCGGAGATGCCCGACCACACGCCGATGGCGATGCCGCGGCGCTCCTTGGGAAAGGCCTCGGCGAGCAGCGTGAGCGTGAGCGGCGTGACGATCGCGGCGCCGGCGCCCTGCACGGCGCGCGCGGCGATCAGCAGATCGGTGCTGCGCGCGAGCGCCGCGGCGGCCGACGCGCCGGTGAAGACGGCGAGGCCGAGCAGGAACATGCGCTTGCGCCCGAAGCGATCGCCGAGCGCGGCGCCTGTGAGCAGCAGCACGGCATAGGCGAGCACGTAGGCGTTGACGGTCCACTCGAGCGATTGGATCGACGCACCGAGCTCGCGGTGGATCGTCGGCAGCGCGACGCTGACGACGAGGTTGTCGAGCACGACCATGAAGAGGGCCACGGAGACGATCCCGAGGGTCCAGCCGTTCTTGCGCGATATGCCGCTCATCTCTTGCTCCTTTCGAGGTTCCGGCGCGTATATTAGCAGTCGCTAATAATTACTACTTCCAGGCGGCCTTCGGCCGGTCGGATCGCGCGACGCCGGGCCCACGCGCATGTCCGCAGCCGCTGGCCGGGTGCCACCCATGCGAGGAGGGCGCGGGCGGACGGCGAATACCATGGGAGGCATGAGACAGACGGTTCTTCGCACGACTTCCGTGGCGCTGTGCGCGTGCATCGCCGCGCTTGTGGTGGCGTGCGGCTCTGGGACGAAGACGGTGACGGTGTCCAGCGTCCCACCGGTCTCGCAGACGTCGACGACGACGAAGCCGCAAACGTCGACGAAGACGACGAGCACGGCGACAACGCCGACGCCGACGCCGACGACTTCGACGAGCACGGGCACGACGTCCACGCGCGCCGCGCCGGAGCCGGCGTTCACGCAGCACGAAGCAAAGTCCGAAGGGCTGAGCGCCGCCGCGGCGGTCGTACGCGAAAAGGGCTTCACGCCGAACCACACGTCGGACTACCACTCAGATCAGGCGCTTCGCGTGCTCGTGGGCACGCGCACGGGCTCGAGCGACGGCTACGGCCAGCAGGCGTTCTTCTTCCTCAACGGGCGCTACATCGGCACTGATTCCAAGCAGCCGAGCGCGACGCTGAAGGTGCTCAGCCAGTCCGACACGGAAGTGACGCTCGCCTATCCGCTGTACCGCAAGCGCGACCCGCTGAGCAGCCCGAGCGGCGGCGAAGCGCACGTGACCTTCCAGCTGAACAACGGCAAGCTCGTCCCGCTGGGCAAGATTCCGCCGGCGGAATCCTCGTCGGGTCTCAGCAGGCAGTAGTCCGCTCAAGGCGCGGTGCCGTCCGCCGGCGGACGGGGCGCCGTGCAGCGCGTGCGGCGCCCGTGCGAGCGATAGCCATGGTATTCACCGCGCGGGAGTGCGACTCTCTCCCTTGGCGGACTGTGTGCCATCGTATCTACGCCGTATATACGTTTGCTATCGCACGCTGTAAAAGCAACATCCACCCCCCACCCCCCCGCCCCCGGCCCGCGGCCCCCGGCCCCGGCCCGCGGCCCGCGCGGGAGGCTCGGCTACGCGCGGCGCAGCAGGCGCCGCCACAGCGACGGCGGGCGCGGTTGCGCGCGCAGCCACTCGTCGCGCAGGACGAGACTGCCGTCGCGTCGGGCGGCGAGCACGCACTCGGTGTGGGCGTGGCGGCGGCGTCGGGTGTCGCCTTCGGGCGCGATCAGCATATGCTCGCTGAGCGCGGGTAGATGATGACCACAGAACGGACAGCGATACGTCGCCGGCTTTCGATTCGCCGCACGGCGCGCCGTCCACCATGGGGCGGGCGGAAGTCTGGACACGGCTCCATTGTCGCGCCGCTGACGGCAACGCTGGCGGCGACGGTGGCGGTGGGCGTCGGAATGGCATTGGCGCGCGCCGAGCGCGCGCGCCGAGCGACTGCAGAGCGCCGCATGCGCGACCGTCGCTTTGCGCTGCTGGTCGACGAGCGCGTCGGGGAGGGCCTGCGACGGATGGCGCTGGGGCAGCTCGACGTGACGATCGAGTCGCTGGAGGGACCGGGCCTGAGGATGTCGCCGGAGGAGCGGGTGCACGAGGCGCGCAAGGCGCTCAAGCGCCTGCGCGCGCTGCTGCGGCTGGTGCGCGACGAGCTGGGCGAGCGGGCATACGCGCGTGACAGCGAGGTCGTGCGCAGGGCCGGCAAGCGCCTGGCACAGGCGCGCGACGCGGAGGTGCTGTTGAGCACGCTAGACGGCCTGATCAAGCGCCAGCCGAAGAAGCTCGGCAGCCGTCGTGGTGTCCAGCGGCTGCGCGCACGGCTGCAGATCGAGCGCGACGGCGCGGCGGAGCTCGCTCTGGCCGACAGCGCCACGCGGGCGGGCGTGCTCGACGACCTGCGCGCGCTGCGGGTGCG
>JADGPP010000077.1 GCA_017882375.1 Solirubrobacteraceae bacterium
CGCGCCGATTTACCACACGAACTCGCCGGAGGAGTGCGAGTACGTCCTCGTGCACTCCGACAGTCGGCTCGTGTTCTGCGAGGATGCCGACCAGCTCGCGAAGGTCGCGCAAGTGAAGGACCGTTGTCCGGAGCTCGAGCACGTGGTACTGCTGACTGGCGAGGACCGCAACGCGATGACGCTCGCGGAGCTGTGCGCGGCAGGTGCGAAGATCGACGCCGAGGAGGTGGACAGGCGCGTGGCCGCGGTGGGCTCCGGCGACCTGGCGACGCTGGTTTACACGTCCGGCACCACGGGTCCACCCAAGGCCTGCATGCTCTCCCATTCGAACTGGATCTCGACCGCGAACCTCTACGAGCAAGTGCTCGACCTCCAGGACCCGCCCGTGATCGTGTTCATGTTCCTGCCGCTCGCGCACTCGCTCGCGCGCATCATCCAGATGCTCACGATCGACGTCGGCGGGACGCTCGTGTTCTGGCAGCGCGACCCGCAGCGCCTGCTCGAAGACATACGCGAGGCGAGCCCGACGCATCTCACATCGGTCCCGCGCGTGTTCGAGAAGATATTCACGGCCGCATCGGCCGGCGTGGCCGAGCAGTCGGCAGTCAAGCGCGCGATCTTCCGCTGGGCGCTCGGAACGGGGCGCGAGGCTCGCCGGCGCGAGCCGGACTCGGTAGGCTGGCTGCTCCGCCGCCGCCACGAGCTGGCGGATCGCTTCGTGCTGTCCACGGTGCGCGGGCTCTTCGGCGACCGTCTCCGGCTCGCGATGAGCGGCGCGGCTCCGATCGCCGCCCACGTGCTCGAGTTCTTCGACGCCTCCGGGGTCACGGTCCTGGAGGGTTGGGGACTAAGCGAGAGCACCGCGGCCGGCACCCTGAACACGGTCCGTGAGCGCCGGATCGGAACCGTCGGCAGGCCGCTGCCCGGCGTGGACGTCCGGATCGCCGATGACGGCGAGATCCTGATGCGCGGCCCTCACATCTTCGACGGTTACCTGAAGGACGCTCGCGCCACCGAGGAGGCGTTCACGGATGGATGGTTCCGCACCGGCGATATCGGGTCGCTCCAGGATGGCTTCCTTACGATCACCGGCCGCAAGAAGGAGATCATCATCACCTCCAGCGGCAAGAACATCAGCCCGGCAAACATCGAGACGGTGCTCAAGGAGAGCCGCTGGATCTCCCAGGCCGTCGTCTACGGCGACAACCGGCCCTACCTGGTGGCGCTGATCACGCTCGACCCCGAGGAGGCGCCCGCCCTCGCAGCGCAGCTCGGCATCGAGCCGGACCGCAGCTCGATGGCCGGCGACGAACGGGTGCGGGCCGTGATCGGAGAGGCGGTGGACAGGACCAATGCGCGCTTCGCGCGCATTGAGCAGATCAAGCGGTTCGCGATCCTCGACCGCGACCTCACCCAGGCCGAGGGCGAGCTGACGCCGACGCTGAAGGTCAGGCGCAGGGTCGTCTACGACAAGTTCGCCGACATCTTCGACCCCCTGTTTACGAGCTGACCGCTCCGCGCGCGCCGTGCGCGGAGCTTCGTCTCAACAGGGCTGACGGGGACTTCGATCTGGTTATTAGCCCGTTGCTGTGCCTTCTCGTCCCCAGCTGCGGGCTGCACACCGTGCGTCAGTTCGACGACGGCCGACACTACTCGAAGACGCGCGGCTCGCCGACTGACGGGCCACCCGTGGGAAACAGTCAACCCCCCTGCGGCCCGGACTTGGTTTGATGTGCCGTCGGCGCCGCTTCCCGCCGCGTCCGGCCACGCTACCCTCCCGATGCCACGTCCGGCAGACCACCTCCCGCCCCCGCCACCGTCGCTCGACCGCGGGCGCGACGCAGAGCTGACGGCGCTGACCAAGCAAGCCCTGCGCCAGCAGCAACGCCAACTCGCGCAAGCGATCGACAGGGCGCTCGAGCACGTACCGCGACCGCTGCGCGGCGCCGTGCGCAGAGCGCTCGGGTAGTGAGCCGCACCTCGGAAAGCCGCGCCGAGACGGCCAAGCTCGCTCGCCTGCTGCGGGTCAGCGATCCGCAGGCGCTCGCGTTCCTGCTCCCGATTCCGGCCCCGGAGCTGCGCGACTACCGCGAAGCCGTGACAGACCTGCTCTACGACGACGAGAAGGAGCTATTGCAGCGCACGGCTGACGCGGCCCGGCTGTTGCCGGCGCGCACACTCGCGGCGATCGGCGAGCGTGCGCTCGGGCCGCTCTTCTGCGCGCGTCTCACCAGCCTGCTCGATCCGCGCCGCGCCGTCGAGATCTCTGCTCACTTCACGGTCGACTTCCTCGCGCAGCTTGCCGCCGAGCTCGATCCACGCCGCGCCGCCGAGGTCGTGAGCGGGATCGCAACCGACACCGTGGTCGCGGTGTCGGCAACGATGGCCGCCAACGGCGAGCACGTCGCCATGGGGCGGTTCGTCGCCTACCTCGACGACGCAGCGCTAAGCCGCTGTCTCGAGGCGCTCAGCGACGAGGATCTGCTGCGGGTGACGTTCGTGATGGAGGGCGAGGACCGCCTCAGCTCGGTCTTCGAGATGATCGGCGCCGAGCGCGCCGAGCGGATGCTCGCGGCGGCGCACGTCAGCGGCCTCGTCGAGGAGGCAGAGCACGTGGCCGAGCGCCTCGACGCCGTCAGCACTCCCGCGCGAGCCAAGCTGCGCGGACGGAAGCGCCCCAAAGGCACCGCCTCGACCGAGGGCGCCACCAAACGGTGATCGACGCGCAATTCCCCGCGGCGGCTGTGCGGCCTTCTCCGGTTGGCGTCAGAAGGGGGACGGCCTTAGTGGCGGTGCGTGCCGATTTGAAGAAGGCTTGAACATTGTTCTCCGCTCCCGCCCACATCGCGCCGCCGGTGAAGCCGCGACTGCAGAGGGGGAGCGGGATGCTCGGATCGGCGGGTGCCCTGGAAACGGCGAATGGCTCGGTGAGTCCCGGCGACCCGCAGCCCGACCTCTCGCGACCGTTCCAATCCGAGGAGCGCCACGCCGTCCAGCGCGCCAACGCCCTCAACATCCTGCCCGGCGTCAGGGCCCGCGTGACCTGACGGTGGCCGCCATGGAGGACCGTGAGATCGACATCCCAGGGATCCCACCAGATCGCCAGATCAACCGCCTAGTCGGCCTGCTCGAGCCGCTCGCGCGCGTGACGCGGCCGAAGGTCTACGGAATCGAGAACGTCCCCGACGACGGGTCGCTGCTCGTAGGCAACCACACCATCTACGGCCTCATGGACCTGCCGTTCATGATGGCCGAGCTGTGGAAGCAACGCCACGTGCCCGTTCGGGGGCTCGGCGAGCACGCCCACTACGCCATCCCCCTGTGGCGCGACATACTCTCGCGCTGCGGCATGGTGCGCGGCACGCGCGAGAACGTCCGCGCGCTCATGCGCGAACGCCAGACCGTGCTCGTCTTTCCCGGCGGCGCCCGTGAGGCCAACAAGCGCCGCGGCGAGAAGTACCAGCTCATGTGGAAGGAGCGCCTCGGCTTCGCCCGCCTGTCCATCGAGCACGGCTATCCGATCGTGCCCTTCGCCGCCGTCGGCGCGGAGGAGATGCTCGACATCCTCATCGACGAGAGCAACCCTGTTTACGCGCAGCTTGCCGACCTCGTCAAGAAACTCACCGGCTGGCCGATGCAGCCCCTGGTGCACGGCGTGGGCCCGACCATTCTGCCGCACCCCGAGCGCCTGTACTTCTGGTTCGGCGAGCCGATCGACACCACCCGTTTCGCCGGGCGCCACGACGACGAGGCGGCCCGCGCCGTCCGCGACGAGGTCAAGCGAGCCGTCGAAGGCGGGATCGACTTCCTGCTCGCCGAGCGCGAGGCCGACCCGCAGCGCGGGCTCGGGGCGCGCCTGCTCGGCCGCGGGAGCACGCCGTCATGAGCGCCGACCCACGGAGCGGCACCGCATCGACTTCCCTGCTCACCACCTCGCGCCCGCTTACCTCGACGCACCGTGCGACGCGGGCATACGCTATCGGCGCTGGACCGCCGCGCCCGAGCCTTCGATGGAGACGTCCTTTGGGAGGGCGAGCTGGCGCGGGGTAGCCGGCGCCTAACGGTCTTCGAGACCGTTGCACCCGAGATGACGAGCTCGGCGACTCGATCGATCGCCGATCAAGAGCCTGATCGATCCGAGCGACAGACCAGTAGGGCCAACCAGCCCCCTGGACCCGTAGCGCTGGTCACATGAGCCCGACCAGCTCTGCGCGCCCCGCAGGCCGGACGTCGGCTCAGCGACCGCCCGCCGCGCTCGCGATCAGGGCTAGCTTGCGCTCGACCACCTCGCGCTGCTCCGCGAGCGGGTGACCGCACGCGCCCGGCTCGGCGCCGTCGAGCTCGACGACGCGCCCACCACGCAGCCTGAGCGTCAGCCGGCATGGGAATGTCATGCGCAGCGCGCGCGTGTCGAGCGTCTCGGTGCCACCCCCGCCGGGGCCGAGCGCCGCGCGGCGGAGCCGTCTAAGTAGGCGCGGCTCGCGTGCGAGCGCCCCCAGATCACGCGTGCCAAGCGAGGAATCGGTCATGTGCAGCTCGCGCATTCTGCGTCGCACTCCGGGCCACGCCTTCAAGGGCACCTCGCGCAGCGTGGCCCCTCCCCTGGCAGCGCCCTGGAGTGTGGCGAGCGTCAGCTCCCAGTCGTGGCGCACCGTTATGCGTGTCGCCAGCTCGTGGATCGCGCTGTCGTTATTGCTCAGCCATTCCCCGCTCAGCTCGTTGTGCGTGAGCCTTCCAGCCAGGATCGCCACGGCGACGCTCAGCTTCGCCGAGAACGTCACGCCCACGGGACGCAGGCCCGCGCACTGACCGAGCGCCTCCATCGCAGCCGTCAGGTAGCCGCCGGCTATCTCCACCTCCCGGACCTCCGCGGGGCTCACCTCGGTGGAGAGGGCGGCGTTGACCGCTGCCTGCAGGTAGGCGCAGCCGGGATATGGCTTGAACGCGAGCGTGTCACTCAGCCACACCCCGCCGAGACCCCCAAACGCGCTCGGGCGTCCCACGAAGGACAGGTGCGTGAGCAGTCCACGATCATCCTCGACGATCTCGAGCGCGCCCTCCACGCCCTCGGCTGCCAGAAGCGCAGCGCGGGCGCCCTGCACCGCCGGCTCGGCGGCCGTGAGCAGCTTCGTCGCCGGCCCCATGAACCCGGGCCACAGCCCATAGGGAGGCTGGTAGAGGGCAATGGCGAGCGCATGAGCCAGCTGCTGCGCGTCGAGACCGAGCGCCACCCCGGCCGCCACGGCGCCCGCCGCGCAGTGAATCGACGCCCAGAACTGGCCGTTGTGAGGGCCAAGGAACAGGGCGAGGCCAAAACGCCCGGCGACCTCATTGGCGGCCACCTGCGCAACGAGTGCGCGAGCGGGATCGTCGGGAGCGAACGCGCGCGAGACGGCCACGGCCGAATGACCGGTGTGGCCCATGTACAGGTAGTCATCCCAGTCGTGCGCGATCGACGCGGCGGCGCTGGCGAACACCTCGCCGAGCGGCCCCTCGCCGGCGACCTCGGCGAACGGGGCCGCCTCGCGCTCCCCGGCTCGGGCAGCGGCCATGATCGAAGCCGTCTGTAGCGCACAGCGCTCGCGCACGCTCGCTGGTATGTCGGCCTCGGTGAGGCTGGCCGCCCAGCGGCCGATCTGCTCGCAGATCGTCGTCATGGCCGCTTCATACCAGACCACCGGTTGCACGACCCCACGGGCGATACGAACGCTGTGGGGTGCGTAGACTCGATCGGACCACACGTGGTCTTCGCCTGCCGCCGTGCGGCTGTGGTTCTGGTCGGCGAGACAACCTGGCAATAGCAGGCACCGCGTCGAGTCGGAGAGACAGGACTGAGCTTGAGACCGGCCAGCGCCCAGCCGCGGGGAGAGTCATCGATGTGCGCGACGGTGGCCGAGGACCGTTCGGCGCATGCGAGACGCTTACTTTCAGGTCGCGGGCTGAGCATCGCCCGTTCGGGCTTCGAGCTTGCGGAGATTCTCCTGCGTCCTCTCGTCGCGCTCCATGTGCGCGTCGGTAAGCGGGCCCAGGATGCCGCGCAGCACCGACATCGGCGCCCAGCGCCGCGGCCGGATGATGCGTGGCCGGCGGCGTTCGATCCCGCGGACGATCGCCTCGCCGGCGACGCTCGGCGCCAGGCGCTCGTGCAACGGCTTCGGCAGTGCTTCGAGCATCGAGTGGGCGAGCGGGTCCCTGTCGAGCACCTGACGGACCATCTCGGTGTCGATGAGTCCGAAGTAGGCGACGCTCGCGCTTGCGCCGTGCTGGCGGAGCTCCACCCGCAGCGCGCGGCCGAGCTGCTCAACGGCGGCCTTGCTCATCGCATAGGGCGCCGCGCCGACGCCGTTCATGAACGCGTATATCGAGGAGACGAGCACGACGTGGCCCTCCCGTCGGATGATCTCGGGCAGCGCGGCATCGACGGTCCGAGCAGCCCCCATCAAGTTGACGTCGAGCACGCGCTCGAAGGTCTCCGGGGGTGTCGCGCGGAAGGTGGCGACGCGTGAGGGGATGCCCGCGTTGGCCACGACGATGTCAAGGCCGCCAAAGCGCTCGACTGCCGTGGCGACCGCGCATTGCATGGCGCTCCGGTCGGTGACATCCGCGGCGAGGCCGAGCGCCTTGGTGGCGTGTAGCTGTGCAGCGGCGCCCGTCGTTGCGGCTGCGTCCAGATCGACGATCGCGACCGATGCCCCGCGTGCGATCAGGGCTCGGGCTGTGGCAAGGCCGATACCCCGAGCCCCACCGGTCACGAGAGCGACCCTGTCGGTCAGGTCATGCCGCGACATCTACGCTGCGCGCCCGGCGCGCGCTGAGCGCATCAGCTCGTCGTGCGCGACCCAGTTGGGCTCGGGGAACAGCTGGCAGTACTTGGCGTCGCGCATCAGCTTCTCGATGCCCGTCTCGACCATGTAGCCGGTGCCGCCGAACACCTGCACGGCGTCGGTGGTGCTCGCCACCGCGGCATCGCTCGCGGCTATCTTCACGGCGAGCGCGCGTTCCCCGTCGAGGGCGAGCCCGGCCGGGTCGGCGGCGATCTGCGGCCAGCATGCGAGTCTCACCGCCATCGCGGCGAGCATGTCGCTGACGGCGTCGTGCTCGATGATCGCCACGCCACCCTGCCGCCGGGCGTGGGCGTACTCGAGCGCCATCCCGTGCGCGCGGCGGGCGATCCCATGCGCGATCGCCGCCGTGCCGGCTCGCAGCAGCGCCGGCGCGCTCGCGGTCCCAACGGAGCCGTCGACCTCGCCGGTTACCTGCGCGCTCCTGATGACAGCCATCTCGATCGACGCCGCGGGCGCGGCGCACAGACCCATCTGGTCGGTATCGCGCTGCAGCTTCAGCCCAGGGGCATCGCGAGGGATCGCCCACGCAGCAGGTTGGGGCCCGTCGAGCAGGATCACGAGCCCGTCGGCGCCGTGCGCGCCGAGCGCACAGGCGAGGCTGCCGTCCAGCTGTCCGTCTGAGAACCTCACCTCGGTGCCCGCTGCGCCCGGCACGAGGGCCCAGCGTGCACCGGAGGGGACGACTGCGAGCTGCTCGTCGGTGAGCGTCGCGAGAGCAGCGTTGCAGAGCAGCACGCACATCGCGATGCCGCCGTCGCCGACGGCCAGCTCCTCGATCGTCGCCAACAGGTCGGCGACTCCCAACCCCGCGCCGCCGTGCCGCTCGTCGAGCAGCACGCGGTCGAGTCCGAGCTGCACGAGCAGGCGCCAGCACTCCGCGAGGACGTCCTGGCCGCCGGCGTCGAGCGCCGCGGCCCGCGGCGCCAGCTCGCGAGAGGCCAGCTCGCGCGCCATCGCCCGAATCTCGGCGCGCTCGCTCACGGTGGCAGCGCTCATGATCGACCTCCATTTCCATCGACGTTGGCTCGCTGTGGCGGGTCTGGTTGCAGATGAGCGTTCCCGTCGCCGTTCGTGTGGGCTTGCGCGGCTGGGTCAGGGTGGACGCGGCGCAGCGGCGGCAGACAGTTCATGGTCTCGGCGTGGCAGAGCCCGCGGTAGACCTCGAGCCGGTTGAGCTGGTTGGTGCCCTCATAGATCTGGGTGAGCTTCGCGTCGCGCCAGAGCTTCTCGAGCTCCGCCCTGATGGGCCCGGCGCGCAGGCCGACGAGCTCCAGCGCCGCACCGGTGACCCGCATCGCGACGTCGCCGCCGCGGGCCTTCGCCATCGAGGAGAGAGCCAGCGAGCGCGTCACGGCACGCTCGCTGGTGCTGCGGTGAAGGAGCGCGATCGTCGCGTCACGGGCGCGCTCTGAGGCAAGCCAGCCGCGGACGGGCGCCCGGCTGCGGATGCCCGCCGGCACATGTCCGAGGGCGCGAACGCCAGGGTGGGACATGACACCCCCGAGCGCGGTGTGGTCGAGCTCGGTGGCGGCGTCCATGTAGAGCTGGCGTGCGAGGTGGATCTCCTCCTCCATGCCCGCCAGCGCGAGTTGCACATGCTGGCGCTCGGCCAGCCCCCTGGCAGCCGGGTCCTCCTGCAGCCAGCCCAGCACGCGCTCGTAGGCTCCCCGCGCGATGCCTGTCGCGATCGCCGCGACCGGGGGACGCGAGCAGGCGAGCACGATCGTCGTGGCGGCGGCGCCGTCTCCCTCCCGGCTGACGATCCGCTCGGCGGGGACGAACACCTCATCGAATGTCAGTTCGGCGGCGGGGCAGGCGCGCTGGCCCATCTTGTGCTCGACACGTGAGACCGCGAACCCCTCGCTGCGGGTGTCCAGCAGGAAGCAGGTCCAGCTCTCCGCCGGGCGCCTGGGATCGGTGGGCATCAGGAGCGTGATCCAGCGTGCGACGCTGCCGTTTGAGATGAACCGCTTGGTGCCGCTCAGGCGAAAGCCGCCCGGCACCCGGCGAGCATGGCTCGTGATGCGGGCATGGCGCAGCAGGTCTGGGTCCTCCACGTCGGTTCCGGCTTCCGGCTCGGTGATCGCGCACGCCATCAGCTGCGGCTCGCTGTCGTATTCGGATGCGACGAGCTCCGCCAGCACGCCATCCCACTGGGAGGGGCCGCCGAGCAGCAGCGGGGAGATCCCGAGCGCGTGAGCGCCGAAGATCAGCGCGATGCCCGGGCATGCGGCGCAGAGCTCCTCCATCACGACCGCGACCTGGGTCGACATGCCGCCGGCTCCGCCCGCGGGCTTGGGGATCAGCAGGCCGAGCATCCCGGCCTCGGCACCCGCCCGCACGAGATCCCAGTCAAAGGAGGACGGATCCTCGCCGGTTCGCCGGTCGATCTGGAGGGCCCGCGGGCGCATGTGCTCATGCGCGAAGCGTCGGGCGCGTGCGCGAAGGCGCTCCAGCTCTCGCACATCCAGGCCGCCGTTCTGGGCGAGGCGCGGGAACTGCTCGGTCAGCGAGCGCTCGGGGATCATGGTGCTCATCGCGGCAGCCGCCTATGCCGGCTGGGCCGCAGCATCGATGCCGGCCGCGGCGGTCCGGGCGAGCAGCGCGGGCGAGAGATGCTCCGGTCCATAGAGGATCCCCTCGAAGCGAGCCATGTACTGGTACTGCAGCGGACGGTGCCAGGCGATCAGGCCTGCCAGCTCGCGTGCGATCGGGTGACGCTCACCCAGCTGAAGCGTTGCGGCGCGGGGGCTCAGGCTGACGCCCATCTCGAGCGCGTTGATCTTGAACTCCGAGCCCTGCGGCTGGCGGTCCATCCACAGGTGGCTGAACAGCTGCAGTTCCTGCGAGCGCGGCGTGGAGATCCGCTCGCCGGAGAGAGTCAGGATGTGCTCCTCTCCCTCGCTCAGGCGGCAGACACGCCTGCTCGCGGTCTCCTCGAAGTCGATTCCGGCGATGAACTTGGGGTAGTTGTAGAAGTCCACGCCGCCCGCGCGCGCGATCTCGGTCGTGACGGGGAGGTGCTGGACCCAGGCGTGCAGCTGGCGCCTGCGCAGGCTCGACACGAGAGCCCGGCCGGGCAGGTTCGCCAGGAACCACGGCTCGTTCAGCACGACCGAGATCGCCAGCTCGTTGTAGGGCCCGAGGTCGGTGTCGCGGTACTCAAAGCAGGTGATCGCGAGTGCGCCGAGGCCTGGTGCGAGCCTCGCGGGAGAGAAGCGGGGGTCGGGCATCAGGCGGCGCAGCGCCCCCAGCCGGGCTGCGAACACGGCCTGCGTGGCGGTGCCGTCGTAGTAGAAGATCGGCACCTTCGCGGGCTGGCCTGCGACCGTCATATCGGACTGGGTGACACCTTCGAAGAACGGTGAGTGTCTCATCGCGACCTCTCTCGAGTGGGCGGGATCAGGGACTGAAACGACTGGGCTACTCACGGTAACCTACCATAAGTAGCCTACTGATGGTAGAATGCGTGCCGTGCCGTCCTCCCCCGACACGCTCCTGGAGGGACATCGCCCCGGACGCGTCCCCCGCGCCGTGCGCTCCGAGCAGCTGCTCGGCGTGGCCGACCGGCTGTTCGCCGAGCGGAGCTTCCACGGCGCCTCAATGGACGAGCTCGCAAGGCGCGCCGGCGTTTCAAAGCCCGTCATCTACGACCACTTCGGCTCCAAGGAGCAGCTCTTTGCGACGTGCGTCCGGCGCACCGGAGAGGCTCTCGCCGAGCAGGTGAGGACCGCCGTGCGCAAGGAGTCAGAGCCGCGAGCGCGTCTGCGTGCCGGGTCGATCGCCTACTTCCGCTTCCTTGCAGAGCAGATGCAGGCCTGGGCGGTGCTGTTCGACGCGCAGGAGGGCGGGGACGCCCGGTTCGCCGCCGAGGCCGCAAGAATCAGGCACCGGCAGTCAGAGCTCATGATCGACCTGATGGCCGAGAGCGCCGGCACCGAGGCGGGCCACGAGGGCAGGGCGATGCTCGAAGCGATGACGCTCGCCATCGCCGGCGCCTATGAGTCGCTGTCGCTGTGGTGGCGCGAGCATCCCGAGGTCCCCCCCGAGCAGCTCGCGGACTGGATCCTGGACCTTCTCTGGCCCGGACTGGAAGGACTCATGACGCAGCTCGCCGCCTCACGCTGACGCGCTCAAGCGCCCACTCTGGTCTCGATCCGCACACGAGAGCGAAGCTCGGCATGATCGCTGCAGCGGCGCGCCCGAGCGCACGATGCTCGCCCGCGACCGTGCCTGTTCATCACACTGGCGGCAGGCGCCCGCGCACGTGGTCGAGCGCCTCGACGCCGTCAGCGCTTCCGCCCGCGCCAGACCGCGCGGACGGAAGCGCCCATAGATGCATTGGCTCCGAGGCCGAGTAGCCACCTGGACCCGTTGAGCGCCGTGGCTCTGGTCGGCGCGCTCGCACACCTGTACCTGGGTGGATCGACGGCTTGCTGGCTATCTCACGCGAGCGCCCTGTGCGCCACGCCGCGCTTGCTGGTCTCGGCGGCCGGCGTTCATTCGCACGATTGACGGGCCCGGTAGCAAGGCGACGTCAGACAGGACCTGACGCGGGGCCTCTCGGTTGTGACAGCTTAGGACTGCCGCCGTCGGCAGGATGTGCCGCGTCTGAGGACCGAGCGTCGGTGCGGCCACTCGTATTGGTCACAACCCAACAGGGATGGTGTACGGGCTGCTGGGCAGCATCCGCCGTCGCAGCGGAAGGCGCGCGAACCGCAGGCAGGAGGCCCGGGCCGCGAACACAGATCCCGGTGCCGTCGGACGCCGCTAGCCGGCATGCGGGCCCCGAGGGCGTTTGACGGTCCCGACCACGCGCCGTCGGGCACGGGTCGTTTCTCGGAGTCGATGTGCGTGTGCCATTGAATCCGCCCGCGTTGGGATCAATTCCTTGCGGACTCTTGCAGCGCCGAAGTCAGCGATTGTTAGCGGCTCGTGACGCGACGAGGGGATGCCCGCGACTACTGCAACCGTGCGCAGCGTCGCTTCGCAGAGCCGTAACAAAGTCGATCGAGACCGGCGATAGGTTCCCGACGCGGCGGGCGGCTCCCTCCTCTTCTACGCCCGCTGGTGCTCGACGGTAAGGACGCCGACGCGCGGAGGTAGAGCCCAGAGCCCGGTGACCACACCGGGCTCTGGGCGATTTTGGGCGGTCGTGGCAGGCCTGGGTCGACGCCGTAGTCGTAACTGCAGACCTAATCAGTCAGCGCTTGGAACGGACGCCGCTAGGCAGCGTCCGCTTGGTTCTCGGACGGTTCGTGGTTGGCGATATGTTCGATCGCGGCTGTAATCTCCTCGGCCTTGACCTGATCGAGGCGGTTGGGGAGGCTCTGCATCCGGGCGCGAAGTTGCGGGCCGTGGATGAAGATGCAACGGCCGTCATCGACGAGACCTTCTGGGAAGTCCGACCAGAGGACCACGACGGCCTGGACCCACGTGCAGTGGCCAGTTCGTCGCTCGATGTCTTCCTTGAGGCGTGCGGCAGCGGCCAGGGCACGCGGGCGGATCTGGTCGAGGCGCGTATCGGCGTCCGGGTCCAGGCGACGGCGCAGGTGGAGCACTCCATTTCGGAGCTCGACGACGCCTTTCAGGTTCTTGGTCTCAAGCAGAAACACTCCCGCGCGTCCAACCGCGACGTGGTCGTAGTTGCCGTAGCGCGCCTGCAGGTCGTGGACTACTCGCAATCCCGATCGTTGCAGCGGCTTGAGCGCCTTCGCAGTCTTGCGCTCGCCTTCGGCACCCTCGTTCCAGTGCTCGATGTAGGCAGGGGGTTCGTCGCGCATTACGAGCCAGGCACCGGTGAAGGCTCCGGCTACCGCGCCGGCGATCCACGAGAGCTCGTGGCCGTCGAGGATGAGGACGACGAGGCCGGCGAGGATGAACGGGCCGAAGACCGCAGCGAAGATCCAGCGGGCTCTTGCGCGGTAGTTGCGGAGGCCTCGCGTGTAGCGGTCGTGGGCGTAGGCGCCGGGTTTCGCGGCTCGTGGCTTGGCGGACATGGGGACTTATCGGCTGGGTGGCCCGCTGGGGTGAGGGCTTACGCGAGGAGGAGCGCTTCCGCCTTTACGCGAAGGGGGCATTCCTCGGCGGAGTAGTCAGTCCTATCGCTCCTCGCTCTAACGCCGAGAGGAGCAGGTTGCTGCTGCCGCTCCCCTTGGAGCGGTCGCGTCAGCTCTTTATGATCGTGAAGCTGAGCTTGACAGGGGCCGACTGTGCGCCGGTGGGGTCGGTGGTGGAGCGATCGGGTGTCGAGAGAAGCGTCCGAGAGCGCGATCGTCTTCACGGCCGGATGTGCAGGCAGGCGACGAGTGAGGCGGACGACCCGTCCATTGACGTGGGATCGGTGCTCGAACATCTCGTTGACGAGCTCACGCGGAATCCGGATCGCTTCTGCCACTCGGAGATCCTCAGTGAAGATGACGAGGATGACCGCGGTGTAGCCATCATCCGAGCGAATCGGTGACAGGTTGCGCCGCGTCCGATTGCCGGTATCCCGGAGCGCCTTGACCTGCAGGAGCTCGTCCCCGGCGCGGACATCCCACGTCTTCTGGCTGAAGGCGCCGCGCTCCCCACCGTAATGGAGCGCGACGAGATCCTCGGCGATGTCGGCGATCGGGTTGTTGAAGGTTCTGAGCACGCCGCGTTCGCGGAGCTCACGCAGTGCGCCGGCCCACAGCGCGAGCAGCTCGCGGACGGAGAGTGTCTTGAGATCCACGGAGGCCACGTCCCACTCTTTGGCGACGAGCGTCCGGCTCCTGCCTTGCGCGCTTGGGGACGGTGCCTCGAGACTCTCGCGTGGTCGTGGCCTGAGGCGGACATCCGATTCCTCATCGCTCAAGGGCACAGCCGATAGAGTTCGCGCCACCAAGGCTTCAAGGGGGTTCGCTGCACAATGGTCGTGCTGATCGTCGTCATCGTCATCGTCGTGCTCCTTGCCCTCGGCTTGTGGGCGGCATACAACGGCCTCGTCAAGAAGCGCAATCGGACCCAGGAGGCGTGGTCGGAGATCGACGTCGAGCTCAAGCGCCGCCACGACCTGATCCCCAACTTGGTGTCGACGGTGCAGGGCTACGCCGCCCACGAGAAGGGGACCTTTGAGGCAGTGACCCAGGCTCGCGCCAACGCGGTCAGCGCCGGCGCGACGGGCGATCCGGGTCAGATCGCCCCGGCTGAGAACGCCCTGTCCGGGGCGCTGCGTTCGCTGTTCGCAGTCGCCGAGAACTACCCCCAGCTGCGGGCGGTCGAGAGCTTCCTGCAGCTGCAGGAGACGCTGACCGCCACCGAGGACAAGATCGAGTACGCCCGCCGCTACTACAACACCAGCGCCCGCGACTACAACATCGCCCTGCAGACATTTCCGCGCAACCTGATCGCCGGGCCGTTCGGCTTCAAGGCCGTTGCGTTCTTCTCAACCGACGAGGATGACCGCGCCGTACCTCAGGTGAGCTTCTCCGGTTCCGGCCCAGGCGCGGTGAGCGCCGCACCCTCTCCCGCCGCTGGCCCGCCCTCCGAGGGGCCTCCGCCTGGCACTGGCGACCAGGGCCCGCCGCCAGCCGGTTGAGAGACAACCGAGGGGACGTGCCGGCCGGTCAGACCGACTGGCCCGAGACGATCTCTTCAAGCGCAGCGATCCGCTCCTCGATCGGAGGGTGGGTGTCGTAGAGGCGGTGATACCAAGCATCGTGGTGCTGCAGTGGATCGTCGATGCACATCGCCGCGGTGGCATGGTTCATCTTCTTTGAACGGCTCGTCGCTCTGCTGCAGCTTCTTCAGGGCGCTCAGCAAGCCCGCCGGGTTGCGGGTCAGCTCCACGCCGCTGACATCGGCCAAGGACTCACGGCGGCGTGAGAGTGCCAGGCGTATGAGTGGACCGAAGATGAAGCCGACCACTGCGAGCAGTGCGCCGGCGAGGAAGATCGCCAGCACGAGCTGGTTGCCCCTGCCTCGCCCGCCTCCGGCAAAGAATGCGCTCCGCCAAAGGATGCCGGCCAGCAGGGCGGCCATGCCGATCATGGTTGTCACCACGAGCAGGAGACGAATGTCGTGGTTCTTGATGTGACTCATCTCGTGGCTGGCCACACCCTCGAGCTCCTCGCGGTTCATGATGGCGAGCAGTCCCGTGGTGAAGGTGATGGCTGCCTTCTCCGGGCTGACCCCGGTGGCAAAGGCGTTGGGTGAGGGGTCGTCGATCACATACACGGCCGGCTTTGGGATCCCCTCGCCAATGGCCAAAGACTCGACCAAGTTATGCAGCTGGCGGTACTGGCTTGGGTCTGCCGGCACGGCGCCCGAGACCCGAAGCACGAGCCCGGCTCCCGCGTTCAGCGAGTAGACGATCCCGGCCACCGCCAGGACACCACAGATCACGATGCCAACGATGACCGGGGTCCAGCCGTAGCTGGTCGGTGCGGCAGACGCATATTCAGCGTTGGCCGCGGGGTGGGCGAAGGCCTTGAAGATGAACCCGCAGGCGGCTCCGATCGCCAGCCAGATCACAAAGAACAGGCCGATGAAGATGACGCTGCGTCGCTTGTTGCTGGCGATCTCGCTGTACACGAGCCGCATCCTACGCCACCGTGGATACCCCGCTCCGGAGCAGCCAGGCGCCTTCGCTTACGACGCGGCGGCGCGCACCTTGACGCTCACCGTGCGAGCGAACTCGGTCCGCCGCGGCGTCGAGGCTCCCGTCCATGCGTCTCGGCGAGGATCGTTTCAAGCGACGTGTCGTACAGCCTGTGCCCGGTACCGCGTGGTTCTTCACCGGCTCTTGGCAGATGGAGATCTGCCGGGCGCAGATCAAACAAAGCGACGCGGTCCCGGCCGCTTGAGGAACCCGCCCCGCCTCGCCTTGCGGCGTTGCCGCTTGGGTGGCGCGGCCTCACACCTCGGTGGCCTCGCTCTTTGCGGCTCGGTTCCGCGTCTGGGCGGAACATATGCACACCGGGAGTTGGGTGCAAGGGGCCGGAAGGCGGGTTCCTGCATTGCGCGGGGAAAGCGTCGTGGCGGCCGGGCGGCAAGCCGCCGAGTGGGAGAAAGTCGGGGCTCGGCTTACCGGTCGCCGGCTAGTCCCCGTGCCCGCGCTGCGGGCCCGCGCGGGCTGATGAAAATGGGATGATCTGGGTGTCGCCCGCGACGCCGATCTTCGCTTGGTGCTCCTGA
>JADGPP010000134.1 GCA_017882375.1 Solirubrobacteraceae bacterium
GAGTAGGTGGAGGTTCCGTCGCTCAGGGCGCACGCCAAGGCTGGCCCTTTCAGCGTTGAGCGACGGGATCGTCCGTTCGATCTCACTAGCCCTCCGTCGAGCATGTCCCGCTCGTCGTGGAACTTCGCGACGGCGGTCCCGGTGTGATGGCTACACGGTGACGGGTATGCGGGTGTCCTCCTCGGTCGCGGTTTGAAGGCTCTGGCGCTGGTCTCGCGATGAGGTCGACCAGGACGGCGGCTCGCGGCGTTAGCGGCGAGCCGCCCGACCACCCTCGCCAGCCGGGGATCGGCTGGCGAGATACTCTGCAACGCGCGATGGCGCAAAGGCCTGCGGCCGCCAGTCCCCTTGAGCTCACCCGCCGCTCGTTCAAAGCCGCCGGCAGCGGCGACTACGAGCTGATGATGAGCTTCGACGGTCGCGACTCGGTTCTCGACATGGCCGCGTGGGGGTTGGGCGTACACTCCGGTCAGGCGCGCATACGCACCTTCTTCGAATCGTGGATCGACGCGTTCACCGAGTTCGAGATGGATCTCGAGGAGGCTCGGGACCTCGGTGACGGAGTCGTGTTCCCAGTGGCAATGCAGACCGCCCGCGATGAGCGCCGGCACGGCTCTCTTCAGCTTCGCCACGCCGCGATCATCGTGTGGGAACGCGGCGTGGCGATCCGGATGACGAACTATCGCGACATCGACGCGGCGCGCGCGCTTGCCGAGCAGATCGCCAAGGCGGTCACCTAGACCATCGCCAACATCGTCTTCTCCATCTGCGCGGGCCTCGCCTCGCTGCTCGTCTCGGTCCTCTCGGCGGTCAAAGGCGCGCCGGCGGTCGCCGTCGTGTTCGGCCTGCTGTTCGTCGGCTTCCTGCTCAGAGCCCGCGAGGGCTATCGGCGCCGGCGCGGGCTCTGACCGGCGCCGGCATGTGGGGAGCAGCCGGCGCGCGCCCCCCCGCGTCAACAGCGGCGCCGGCGCCTCGCCGGACCTCCGCGCGAGCCCTATTGCGGCCCGTAGCCGAGCACGGGCGAGTCGAGTTCGAGCGTGTAGTCGTGTTTGGCCGCGTTGACGAATTTCGGATCGACTTCGATGTTTTCGGCGACCGTAAGGCCGGAGTGCGGGCCGAAGTTGCCGGAGTCGTTGCCGAAGACGACGTTGTTGACGGCCGTGTTGCCCGCTCCCACGCTGCCGAACGTCCAGATCCCGAAGTAATCCTTGCAAGTGCCGCAAACACCTCTGCTGTTGGTGATGATGTTCCATCGCACCGTGTCGTTTTTGGGGGTCAGGTCGCCGAACAGGATGCCGGAGCCGTTGCCATCGATCACGTTGTGTTCGATCACCGATTCCTTGCTTCCGCGCAGGAGGATGCCCTTCGAACTGTTGTCGTAGAAGTAGCTGTTGCGTACGGTCGTGCGCACGCCGAGGTCGTACAACCCGTGAAGGTGGTAGCCGTCGAGCGGCGGTTGGTTGCACGGCGGTTCATCGACGTCACATGTGAACGGCTGTCCGCAGTTGTGCACGCGGACGCGTTCGATCAGCGTGTCTTCCCCCGGGCCGTACTGGCCCGCGCCGGGCGTCTCGAAGCAGATCGTACGCGGCGCCGTCACGTCGTCGTCCGTCCACGTCGTGTGCGCCGAGCCGATCGTCACGCTCGGGAAGGTCACGCCGGAGTCGGTGAAGTTGAGGTGCGTGAACGTCAGGTAGTCGGCACCGGGTATCGTCACCACGCGACCGGAGATCGTCGCAGGCGCACGCGCGTCGCTCGAAGTGATCGTCACCGGCGCCCCCGCGCTGCCGTGCGATTCGCCGGCGCGCACCGTGAAGCCTTCGTATGTGCCCTGCGCGAGGCAGCCCGTCTGGCCGGCCTTGAGCTTGGTCAGCAACGCCTGGACCGTCTTCAGCGGCGCGGCCTGCGTGCCCTTGCCGGCGTCGTTGCCGCTCGGCGAGCCGTACAGCGTGCAGCCTGACCCGCTGCCTTCTTCGGCCGGTTTTTCTTCGGGTGGTTCTGTTTCTTTCGGCGGTTCTTCTTCTTTCGGTTTTTCTTTCGGGTGTTCTTTCGGCGCTTCTTCTTCAGGCAGTCCTCCGCCGCCGGCGAGCGCCGTCGCCGCACCCGTCGTCACGCCACCCAGGCGCTTGACGATCCTCTTGTGGCCCGACGGGCTGCGCCACGTCGTCGCCAGGAGCGAGCGCACGCGCACCTGATAAACGGCCGCGCTCAGGCCAGTGATCGTATAGCTGCGCGCTTTCGCGCCAAGTTCGACGATCTTGCTCCACGGGCTGCTTGGCGTCCTCAGCGGGCGCCAGCGGACGCGAAAGCCGGCCAGGTTCGATGCGCCGGTGACGCTCCACGACGTCGACAGCGACGCCACGCCAGGTTCGATCTGCAGGTTTGTCGGGGTCGCGCGCTGGCCCGCCGAGGCGGCCCCGACGCCGCCGAGACAGAGCACGGCGATCACGCCGACGGCGAGCGCCCGGAGCAGCCTTCGGCGCGTTCGACGTGCAGGCGTACGGAGCTTCGACACGTTCCTTCGTGGTGCTCTGGTCATTCCATCCCTCGCTTGCTTGCTCGGTCCCTACCCCGCCGCGCTTGCGACTAACCCCTGGGCGGACCACGGTCCGGCGTCTCGTTCCACCGGGCGCCCTGCTCCGCGCTCTGCTCGCGCGATCGTCGTGCTTGCCCACCGCCATCGTCGGCGACGTTGCGCTCCCCGAAGCACCGCAGTTGCGCCGACAACGAGATCACACTACCTGGCGAGACTTGTAGCGCTCGTGTTGTCCGGGCCCCTCGGCACGCGATATTTCCCGCTGTTTGCGGAAAAAAACTCGGCTCGACACTGCGGCTCGACGTATATGCGTCGAGCGAATCGCGCAGCCAGGGCCGACTCGCCAGGCCCCGCCCGAGCGCTCGCATATGCTCGGCAGCCGACCCCGCGCCGCGGTCCGAGCGCGTGCACGCGCGTGCAAGCGGCCCATCCCGACTGAAACGGACGGCCATCCATGATCCTCGCAACCAGCTATCCGCTCCTGGAAATCTTCTGGACGATCCTCGTCTTCTTCGCCTTCGTCGTCTGGCTGATGATCCTGTTCACCGTCCTCAGCGACATCTTCCGCCGCCACGACACGACCGGCGCGACGAAGGTGCTGTGGATCATCCTGATCATCGTGCTGCCGTACATCGGCACGTTCGTCTACCTGATCAGCCAGCACACCGGGATGACCGAGCGCGCACAGAGCCAGCACAAGGCCGCGCAGGCGCAGTTCGACAACTACGTCCAATCGGTCGCCGCCAAGAGCGACCCGACAGCGCAGATCGCCAAGGCCCACGAGCTGCTGCAGCGCGGCGCCATCAACCAGGCGGAGTTCGACCAGATAAAGCGCCAGGCGCTCGCCGCCGGCTAGCCGATCCGAGGGGCGCGCGGAGCAAACAAGCCACTGACCAAACCAGAGCCCGACAGGGCTCTAATCAGAGAGGATCGCGCGCTTGGCCGCGGCGAACTCCTGGTCGGTGAGCGCTCCACTGGCGTGCAGCGCCGCCAGGCGCTCGAGCTGATCGACGGCCGGAGCCTGCAGTTCGCGCGCGCGGCGTTCCTCGGCGATCCCGGCGACCCCCGCTCGCAGCCGCGCTCCGCGCCGCCCGATCACGCCGCGCACGTCCGCGACGCGGCCGCTCAGTCCATCGCGCTCGGGGACGTAGCGTGCGCTGGGGAACTCGGCCGCCGTCTGGCGGCGCAGCAGCTCGACTCCGAGCAGCGACAGCACCGTGATCGTCGCGATCCCCACCAGTTTCTGAGTCGCCGCGATCGGTCCCCACACGAACACCACCAGCAGCGCGACCGCCACCGCGCCGAACGCCAGGTCCGGGCGGTCGCGCAGGTACGGCGCCAGCCAGCGGCGCGTCGCCGACGCCCATTGTGAGCGCCCGCCGAGCAGCCCTGTGAATGCCGCCAGCCCTCCGACGAGGATCGTCGCGACGCTGATCTCCACGAGCACGCTCGTCGCGATCGACCACGCGGCGCTCGCCGCCGGGCGCACCGCATCGGTGCTCGCCAGCGTGTCCACCACCTGCTTGCCGGCGATCGAGCGCACGATCAGCGTCGCCAGCCCCGCCGCGACTGCGACGGCACCAACCGCCACCAGCGCACGGCTGCGCCGACCGCGCGAAAGCCCGACCGCCAGCGCGAACAGCGCGAGCACGAGCGCCGGCAGCACGATCGCCAGGTCGTGCAGCCCGCGTGCCGCGCCCTGCATCGTCTTCAGCGTCTTCGAGCGCAGGATCGTGATCTCGCCGACCGCGCTGCGCAGTTTTGCGACGACCGGCGCCGGCGTGCCGAAGCGGTTGGCGATGTTCGCGACGATCGGGCGCAGGTCGAGCACCACCGCCCCACCCCCCGGCGTGCGGACCACCTTGCTCCTGTTCTCGATCAGCGCCACAAACTGCGCATGCGCGAGGTCGCTCGCGTGGCGCCACAGCCGCTGCACCTGCGGCGTGCGCAGCGCCACGCCGATCACTTCTTCCACGACCGGGCGAAGGCCGCCGGCGGCCGGAGCCGCGAGCGGCTTGAGCTCCTTCGGCAGGCCCGAACGCAGCTCGCCCGCGAGGTCGACGTTCGCGTACAGCTGTTCGGTCAGGTAGTCCGACAGCTGGTCCTGGATCGCGCGGTTCCCCAGCAGCTTCGTGTTCGTGCGCGTCCAGTAGCCCGTGTCCAGCAGCTGGCGATTGGCCCACACGGAGAAGATCGCCGCCACGCTGAGCACTGCCGCGAGCACGAGCACCGCCCGGACGCCCCAAGAAAGCGAGCCGCTCGCCCGCGCGAGCCGCCGGCGCTCGGCCGTCGCCGCATTGCCTGCCGTTGGCGTGCTCACTCGCTTGATATCGGTAGCCGCATCGGAGACCGAAGTCCTAAATCGCGCGTGTCGGCTCCCACGCGGGACCTGCTTCTGACAGCGTACGCCTGCATCCCCCGGTACCGATCGAGAGCGTTGCGGGAAGCTTGCAGCGGCTGCGGCGTCTTCAGTGATGCAGCGCGCAAGATGTCGCTCATGCAGACGCTCGGCGCTCATCAGCGCGACAACCCAACAGACACGTCTTTGGAGGAATCCATGAAGCGCATCCATCTTCTTCGCAACGGCACCCTCGTCACAGCCGCCGTGACCGCCGCGCTCGCCGCCCTCCCCGCCGCCACCGCCGGCGCCGCCACGTCCGCGCGCGCGGCGCGCGCCGTGAAGATCCAGCTGCGCCACACGAGCTTGGGCAAGGTGCTCGTCGACGCATCGGGCTTCGTCGTCTACCACTTCTCCAAGGACACCGCCAAGAAGAACACCTGCCTGACCGTCAGCGAATGCTCGACGACGTGGCCGGCGCTGACGAGCAGCGGCCAGCCGACCGCCGGCCCCGGCGTCAAATCCTCGCTGCTGTCGACGATCAAGCTCCCCGGCGGCACGCGCCAGGTGACCTACGCCGGACACCCGCTGTACCGCTACGCCGCAGCGACCGAACGCGGCGAATCCGGCTACGCGGGCGTCAAGCAGTTCGGCGGCACGTGGTTCGCCCTCAGCGCGTCCGGCGCGAACGTCAAGTAGCTCGCTCGCGGGTGCGCGCGCCGCG
>JADGPP010000135.1 GCA_017882375.1 Solirubrobacteraceae bacterium
GCGTGCGCGCGCTGCACGCGGACGGCGAGGCGGATCACGCAGCCTGGCTACCGAGCGCGCGCCGCAGCTTGGCGAACATCGATTCCTCTGAGCGGAGGTTCTCGTCGTTGAGCGTCCCATTCAGCTGTTGCAGCAGTTCGCGCTGCTCCTCGCTCAATCGCCGCGGGATGACGACGTTGACGACGACGCGCAGGTTGCCGCGCCGGCTGCGCCCGAGCGCGGGCATCCCCTCGCCCTTCAGCGTCAGCACCTCACCGGGCTGCGTCCCCGCCGGCAGCTCAACCGAAGCGCTGTCCTGCAGCGTGGCAACCTGCAGAGTGCCTCCGAGCGCAGCGATCGGCGCGGGAACGTCCAGCGCCGTGATCAGGTCATCGCCTTCGCGCACGAACCGCTTGTCCTCCTGGACGCGAACCAGCACGTAGAGATCGCCGGGCTGGGCACCCGTCTCCCCCGCATGTCCCCGGCCGCCGAGCCTGATGCGCTGACCGTTGGCGATTCCCGCCGGCACATCGACCTCGAGCTTGCGCGTTACCGCGCGCCGACCGCGTCCGCGACACTCACGGCAAGGCTGCTCCGGGACGCGGCCCTCGCCCTCACAGACATCGCAGACCACCGTTCTGACCATCTGCCCAAACGGTGTGCGCGTCGCCGCTTGAAGCTGCCCGGTGCCGCCGCATCGCTCGCACGTCCTGATCGGGGTGCCCGGCTCGGCACCGTTGCCATTGCAGTGCTCGCAGCGATCAACGGCCTCATATGAGACCTCGACGTTCGCGCCGTGCGCAGCTTGCACGAGGTCGATCTCGATCGCCACCGCGACGTCGCCGCCCGGCATCGGCCCGGAGCGCCCGCCGAATGCCCCGCCGCCGCCGAAGAAGGCATCGAACAGGTCGCCGATCGAGCCGAACGAGTCGAAGTTGGGCGCGTAGCCGCCGGAGCGCAGGCCTTCGTGTCCATAGCGGTCGTAGGTCGCCCGGCGCTCGTCATCGGAGAGGATCTCGTAGGCCTCGGCGGCCTCCTTGAACTTCTCCTCGGCGTCGGGGTCATGCGCGTTGACGTCGGGGTGCAGTTCGCGCGCGAGCTGGCGAAACGCTTTCTTGATCTCCTGTGCGGAGGCCTCGCGCTCGATGCCCAGCACCTCATAGGGGTCGCGCGGCATGCCCGTGGCGTCAGCTCTCGGCATAGGCGTCTTCGACGAAGCGCGAGAGCTCGTTCGCCGCCTCGCGCACCGTGACGATCGCGCCGGCGTAGTCCATGCGCACCGGTCCGATCACCGACACGGCACCGAGCTTTCGCTGAGCGACGCCGTATCCAGTAGCCACGAGCGCGAGCGAGCGCATGGCCGGGATCTCGTTCTCGCCACCGATGCGTACGAATATGTCTCGCTGACCGAGCGCGGCACGCAGAACGCGCAAGAGCGACACGCGGCGCTCGAGCAGGCCAACGAGCCCCTCCAGCTGCGCGGCATCCTCGATCTGACCGGCCGAGAACAGGCGCGCGGTCCCATCGACGTACAGCTCGTCCTCGGTATCTGCGGCGAGATCGCCGAACGCCGGGACCAGCCGCGCCAGGAATGCGAGTTCGGGCGCGGACAGGCTGGGGTCGATCAGGCGCTGCTGGAGCATCCGCGCGCCGAGCCCGAAACCGACGAGGCGCTCGCGCAGATACTCCCCGGCCCATGCCAGCAGGCCGGAGTCGACCGGGCGATCGAACGTGGCGAACAGCTTCGACACGCCTCCTGTGGAGGAGATGACGACGACCATCGCCACCTCCGGCTGCAGCGCGAGGACCTCGACGTGACGGATCGTCGCCGTGTTCAGCGACGGAGCCGAGACGACGGCAAGCAGGTTGGTCATCTGCGACAGCGTCTCAGAGGTCGTCCGCATCGCCTCCTCGACCTCCCGACGGATCAGCGACAGCTCCATGCGCCGCTGAACCTCCAGGCCCTCGCCGGAGCTCAGCATCAGGTCGACGACGTAACGGTGGCCGGAGTCAGTGGGTACGCGCCCGGCCGATACGTGCGGATGCGCGAGCAGGCCCTGCTCCTCGAGCAACGCCAGTTCGTTGCGGACCGTTGACGAGCCGCAGTCGAACTCCGAGTCGGCGGCGATCGACTTCGAAGCAACCGGCTGGCCGGTGCGCAGGTAGTCGTCGACCACCTTGCACAGGATTCGCTCCTGGCGCGAGGTGAGCATCATTTGATTGTAGGCCGAGGCGTGGCGCTCAAACGGCCTCGCAGCTCAGAGCTCCAGCTCGGCCTCGGCGTTGCGGATGATCTGCTTTCCGGCCTGCTCGGCAACCGTATCGACGACCGCTCGGCCATCGCCGACCTCGCGCACCGTTCCGCTCACGACGATCTCCTGCTCGGGCACGCCCATGCCACGAAACTGAACCGACAGGCGCTTGAGGTGGGCAGGTCCGCCTGCCGCCTCTGTCTGCGCCCGCGCGACCTGCGCCATCGTCCAAAGGCCGTGCAGGATTCGCCCGGGAAGCCCCACGGCGCGGGCGAACTCCTCGTCTATGTGGATCGGGTTGAAATCACCCGACGCGCCCGCGTAGCGATTGGTCAGGTACTTGTCCGGGGTGATGCTCAGCTGCGGGATCTGCTCTGCGCTTTTCAGATCGGCCATTGCAGTCACACTCCTCGCACGATGTTCGTCCACGTACCGCGGCACACCTGCTCGCCGCGCTGATTGATCGAGATCGACTCGAACACGTAGTAGCCACGACCGTCGGCTTCGGAGATGTCCTTGACGCTCGCGGTCGTCGTGATCTCATCCCCCGCCACGACGACGGGCCCCCACTGAAACTCCTGCGAACCGTGCACCATCATCGCGAAGTTCAGTTCGATCTCCGGATCGAAGATCGGCGGCCCGACCGCTGGCGCGCTGTAGACGACCGCGAACATCGGCGGCGCCACGACATCCGCGTAGCCCGCCTCGCGCGCAGCGTCCACATCCAGGTGCAGCGGATTGGTCTCTCCGACCGCACGGGCGTACTCCTTGATCTTCTCGCGACCGACCGCGTACACGACCGGGTCGTAGGTCTTGCCGATCGCTTGCTTGTTGACTGGCACTTGACTCCTTGCAGGCCGAATGGCTGTCTGTCTGCTGATCGGCGCGCCAGTTTACGCGGACGGCCTGCGGTCGGGCATTCGGCCGGCGTTATCGCTCGGACCCAGCCGGGCCGGCGGGAGCGCCGCCGTGGGCGACGCTCCCTGTTCGAATGCCTGCCATGTACGCACTTGTCCGTAAGCCGCCGTGACGTAGCTGCGCGGCGACAGCGGATCGCCCGATCTAGAAGGTGACATCGAGCTCCTGTGCGCCGGCGCCGACGAGCTCACGCTCGTCGGCGTCCTCGCCGCCTCCGTCCAGCTCACTCGACGATCCCTGAGCCCGGCCCTCGCCCGGGCCGTCGAGGAACTGGACGCGCTCGGCGACGATGCTGACCGCCTGACGGCGCTGCTGGTCGTCGGTCTCCCACTCGCGCCACTCCAGTCGGCCGTCGACACCGACCCGACTGCCCTTGTGGGTGTAGCGCCCGACGCTGTCGGCCGACGCGCCATACACGTT
This sequence comes from Solirubrobacteraceae bacterium, assembly GCA_017882375.1. Lineage (GTDB taxonomy): Bacteria > Actinomycetota > Thermoleophilia > Solirubrobacterales > Solirubrobacteraceae > Palsa-744. Next base: position 3,570 of record JADGPP010000135.1, read on the forward strand.
GACGTCGAAGTAGTTGGCGTGCTCACGCAGGTCGCCGTCAGTGTGGCCTTATCGGTGCGATGGACCTCGATCCGCAGGCGGACATAGCGACGGCGCCATCGCGCGACCGAGCGAGCAAGCAAGACGAGGCTTGCGAGCGTCAGCAGGAGTGCAGCCGTGGTTCGTGCCGGCGCGACGGCAGCTGCGGCGTCCCAGCTCCATGACTCGCGCACTGCGCTGGAAAAGGCGCCGAGAGCGCGGCCGGGCGTGACAGACGTCGAGCTGCCGCGCAGTGCTCTGCCCATCCCGCCATCGAGGAACCATGCGACCAATGTGAAGCCCACGAGCAAGGCGAGCAGGCCGAGCAGTCGCCACAGAAGGAAGCGGAGCACCTGCGACTGCTTCCGACCACAGGTGGCCGGCGGGACGCTTCAGCCGGTCAGCGCGGGCGAGTTGCTCGCTCGACGCGTGCCCCGCGCGGCGACAGGTGCCAGGCGTTCGCTCCGCCCTTCTCCTGACCTTCGCCGGTGTTTTCCACCAGCTCCAGACGCGCCAAGCGCGCGAGCAGCTTTGAGATCTGGCCCTGGTCGGCAACGCCCGAGCGCTCGGCGATCTCGCGATTGCTCGCGCCTGGTCGCTCGCCGATCACGACGAGGACGCGCACCGTTCGATACGTCAGGCGCATGCTCAGGCCGGCCATCGGGTCTCTGCTCTGCGTTCGCGCTGAAGCTTCGTCGTGGTCGCGCTGGACCTCAGGCGCCGGGCGGCCAAGTTCGCGGCTCGCTGCTCGCGCGCCGAGGTACGGAAGGACGACGATGTTCATCAGCGAGCCGAGCAGACACGTGAAGCGCTCCTCTCCGTCCTCGAGCGCACGCGTGTGCAGCACTGCGAACACCGCTCCCACCACGCCTTCGGCGGCGACCTCGGGCGGTTCGCGCACGGCGTTCGTCACGAAGCGCCCGCGATCGATGACCTCGGCCAGATCCTCAAGCAGCTCGGCGCGTCGCTCGAGCACCCGTGGCCCGGCTCCGAGCGCCTCGACGAGAAACAGGCGAGCAAGCGCAGGTTCCTCGTCCAAGAACACCAGCAGCTCTGCCAGCCCCGCGCGGACGCCGTCGCGCCAAGGCGATTCCCGCTCGTAGGCCTCGCGAGCGAGCTTGCCGACCTGCGCCACGGCCTGCTCGAGCGCGGCCAAGAAGCAGTCTTCGCGATCTGCGAATACGTCATAGAAGGTCTTTCGCGAGACTTTCGCGCGGCCGATCACCTGCGCGACGGTCATCCGCGCGTAGCCGACCTCCTCAACCGCCTCGAGAGCAGCCGCGAGCATTCGCCTGCGCTGAATCTCCGTCACCCGCCCGCGAGAAGGTCCGTTTGGGCTTGGGCGCGGCCGTGGCGTCACTTTGCGTGTCTGCTGGACAAAGGCCATTTCTTCCTCGCGTTCGTGCTTTTCAACCGTAAAGAAAGGTGTTTTGCCCACGTATCCCGCGTCACACGGGGCCGCTCCAATCCGAGAAAGGCTCCGCGATCCGTGAGGCTCGCTGTGGAGGTTCAAGGATTTAAGTCCTTAAGTCGAGCCGCGTCTCCGACTATTTTTTCCGGTGGTTCGAACACTATCGGGTCAACCGGTCCACTTTTTCAACCGATGCACGATGTCGGCGAACCTTCGCGATCGCTGCAGCGCCGTACCGGCGCGAAAGCCTCGCGATTGGCGGTTGCACTAGCCTACGCTCGGTGATCTCACTGATCCCAAGGCGACTAGTTACCCTCGCTCCCGTGCTGGCAATCGCCGCGCTGCTCCCGGCGAGCGTCGCAGCCAGCACATACGGAAGACTCGTCGTGCGTCACAGCGCCCTTCCGGGCACGATGCTGGAAGCCCAATTCGGGCGCGTGCCCCCAGCGGGCTCGTTCCTGCTCGTCGTCACCGAGCCAGCCAAGACGCAGCTGCAGTTCAAATGGTCGGTGCACTGCTACAACGCCGC
>JADGPP010000078.1 GCA_017882375.1 Solirubrobacteraceae bacterium
GCACCCCCCGGATCGTCGCCCGCTACTTCGAGGAGAAACAAGTCAGCTACGCCAAAGCCGTCTAACTTGACGGCTATTTACTAGACCGGAGTAGTAACGCCGCTGCCAAGCTCAGCCGACACGACATCCGTGCACGGGATGCGAACGATCACGTCGTCAAGCTTCGTTGTCCAGCGACCAGTCCGGATCTTGACGAGCACGAACTCGTCTTCGGTGACCGCAACGTAGGCTTGCCGCCCGAACTCTGGTGCGGCTGACGCCGTCTCGCCCGTTGATCCGAGTGCGATCGAGGCCGCGAGGCTGCCACCTGTCGCGCTCGCCTGCCGCTTGGACATTCCCCTCGGGAGGACTGTGACGCCAGCGCGTTGCGGAGAGCCAATTATCTGCGACGCGTCGAAAGTCATGTTGTCCTCCGCTCAAGATGAGTTGCCCACCACCAGCGATCGTTTACCGGCCGTACCGATCGTAACCAGCTGCCTTAGGGAAGTCCACCGACCCGAGATCCGCATCGGGGCACGATCGCACGGGATCGGAACGAGGACGCGGTTCGGAACGTCCTGACAGCTGCTTCGCGCGACGGGCGAGCGTCCGAGCGAGGACCGCGCTCGCGCTCACATGGGACGAGTCGGAGCTGCCCGCGCCTACGACACCCACACGTCTGCTTCGCCCCGGCGAAAGCGAGCGTCTGCGGAGCCTCAGGCCGGGCGATCGAGCGTCGTCCGGAGCAGGTGTCCGTTCGGCACCGCGGGGCGTGACTACCTTCACGCGAAAGCGGGAGCGCGTCTCGCAGCGAGCTGTGCTGCTCCTCCTCGTCGGTGTCGGACATCTGTGTGGCGTTGAGAGGGCGGGCGGAGGCGCTTCCTCGTCCACAATTGCGGGTCGAGTGGCGTCGAGGCGCCGCTCACCGAGGCCTACTTGACGATCGTGAAGCTGAGCGCCCTGGGGCTCGAGCGCTGTTCGGCGGCGTTCGTCGCGGTGAGGATGAGGGTGTAGCGGCCCGGCTTGAGCTTCTTCGTGCGCGAGATGCGCCCCTGGAAGGAGACCCTGTTCGAGCCACTGTGTCCCGTGAAGGCGAGCGCGCCCTGGGTCACGGTGCGCTTGCACGCGCCCTTGCGGCGGTTCTTCTTGGTTTGGGCGAGGCACCTGCCGTTGACCTTGCGCCCGGCGAGCTGTTGGGTGAAGGCGAAGCTGACGCGCGCCTGCTCGTTAAGTGCGAACGAGAAGGCCGTGCCGACCGGCGGCTTGCGCGTGCGCGCAAACGCGGCGAGCCGGGTGCCCTGCCGCCAGGTGCGGTGAGACTGGGTGGCGTTCGTGACGATCGGCGGCGCCGAGGCGGCCGACGGCGCCGAGACGGCCGACGGCGGCACGGGCGCGACGGTGAATGTCCGGGTGGTGTTGGCAGTGGAGAGCCCGACGCACAACGCGGTCTGCCCTGTGAACACGAATGGCGAGTTCGGGCAGCCGTTGGACACGGTCAGGGTTGCGGTGTAGACACCGGGCACCGTGTAGATGTGGCTCGGTGTGGGCCCGCCGTCGGGTGCCGACTGCCCGTCGCCAAAGCTCCAGTCATAGCGCCGGATAGTCCCGCCCTGCGACGATGATGTTGTTGCGTTGAACGCCGTCGCCGAGCCCGCCGCAGCGGCTGCGGCCGAGAATGCCGCCACCGGCGAATGAGCAGGGCTGACCACGATCACGTCCGGTCCGTTGCCTGCAGGCGCGGCCACGGTCGCCTTCGGCGTCAGCGACCCGTCGCCAGCAGCGTCGTACTGCGAGATGCCGCCCGCACCGTTGGTGTTGGTGTTGGTGACGTAGACGCTGCGCCCGTCGGGGCTGACCGCTACCCCGTTTGGACCGTTTCCGCCAGCCACCGCAGGGATCGCTTTCGCCGTCAGCGAGCCGTTGGCGCCGACGTCGTACTGGGAGACCCCGCCCGGCCCGTTGGTCCCGGAGTTGACGACGTAGACGCTGCGCCCGTCGGGGCTGGCCGCGACACCGGCGGGGGCGTTGACAGCGTCGACGACAGCGGGCGCCTTCGGCGTCAGCGACCCGTCGACGCCAGCCGTGTACTGGGACACCCCGGCCACCCCGGTGTTGGCTCCGGAGTTGGTGACGTAGACGCTGCGCCCGTCGGGGCTGACCGCGACGCCAAACGGGTGACTGCCGCCGCTCGCGGTCGGGACGGCCTTCGCGGTCAGCGACCCATCCAGACCGATGTCGTACTGGGAGACCCCGCCCGCTCCACTGGCGTTGTCGTTGGCAACGTAGGCGCTGCGCCCGTCGGGGCTGACCGCGATCCCAAACGGCCCATTGCCGGCGGTGACTGTGGCAGTCAGCTTGGGTGTCAGAGTCCCGTCGAGGCCGGCGTTGTACTGCGAGACTCCGCCCACGCCATTCGTGGCGCTGTTGGCAACATAAACGCTGCGTCCGTCCGGGCTGACCGCGATCCCCCGCGGAGCGTTGCCGGCTTCCACCGTCGCGGTCGCCTTGGGTGTCAGCGACCCGTCAGCGCCCACGTCGTACTGGGAGACCCCGCCCGGCCCGTTGGTCTCGGAGTTGACGACGTAAGCGCTTCGCCCGTCGGGGCTGATCGCGATCCCAAACGGACCGTTGCCAGCGCTCACGGCGACAGGTGTCTTCCCCATCAACGATCCGTCCAGGCCGGCGTCGTACTGGGAGACCCCGCCCGCCCCGTTGGTAAGAAGATTCGCGACATAGACGCTCGGCGCCGCCGACGCGCCTACGGGCGCCCACAACACGGCGAGCGCCACGCCCAACCCCACAACCCCCATAGCCCTGACCGGACGACTGAACATGATCTCTCCCCGTCTCTGAAGGGAGCGCGGCCGATAAGTCGGCCAATCTCGGCCCACAGTCGGCTGTTCAGCCTCGCTTGAACCCGCAGCCTACCCCCTCTGCTGCCGCACTGGCCACAGTAGGACCACACTGAGTCCCACAGCTGGCCGATTCGACGCCTGGCAGCCAAGCAGCACGTCCGGGCGCTTCTGCTTTGCGCGACGACAAGCGGGAGGGTCACACGCAGCCCAACGGGCTCTCGCTTGGCGCGCACAGCGGGAGCCGCGTTCCCGGGCCGCTCCTCTGTTCGAGCTTCGCTCGAACAGCCCCCCTGGCGCCATCGTCGAATTTCTGGCTCTGTGAAGCCACAAACGGCGCAAATCAGACCGAAACGGAGAGGGCGGGATTCGAACCCGCGATGGAGTTTGACCCCCATACTCGCTTAGCAGGCGAGTGCCTTCAGCCACTCGGCCACCTCTCCCTGGGATCAGGGGGCCAAAGTGTAGAGCCTGCCGGACGGTGCCGAGCGAGCGCGAAGTCGGCCGGGCCTGCCGAGCGAGCGCGTAGCATCTAAAGGCCCTCCGGAAGGGTGGCAGAGCGGTTGAATGCGACGGTCTTGAAAACCGTTAGACGGGCAACCCCCGTCTCGGGGGTTCGAATCCCCCCCCTTCCGCTCACGTTGGCGTCTCCCATGTCCTGACACATGTGTCGCCTATGCGCTGCAACCAGCCAGAGGCACAGTGAGCTGTGTCCTCTTTACGAACTGCGATAGCAATCGTATATACGATGTAAATACTATGGCTATCGCCAGCGCTGTTTGCACACACTCAGCCCCACGCTGCGTAAATACTATGGCTATCGCCAGCGCTATTTGCACACACTCAGCCCACGCTGCGTAACTACTATGGCTATCGCTGGCGTTATATGCACACACTCAGCCCACGCTGCGCGCCGCGGGCAGCGCGCCCATGCGGGCGATGAACCCGCATCAAGCCTGTAGCCCGCCGCGCAAGAGAGCAACGACCCGCGGCAGCGTCTAGACCAGCTCGAGATCGCCGAGCGACAGCGCCCAGGCTGCCGGCCGCGTGGGGTCGGGTACGAGGCCCTCGCGCAGTGGATTGACATAGATCGTCGTGCCGGGCAGCAGCGGCGCCAGACCGCATCGAGCCGCAACCCGGTCGGAGCCCATCGCCACTACCAGGAAGTCCGCCCGCGCAGCCCGACGAACGCCCTGCACGAGCCGTCGCGTGAGCCGCGGATCGTCGCGCTCGACGAGCAGCTCGCAGACGAGTGCGCGCGACAAGCGCCCGCGTCGCTGGACCCGGAAGATCGCCAACCCCGCTCGGCCCGCGTGTGTGGCCACCACTGCGCGATATGTCTCCGGCCAGCCGTACCGCCAGCGCAGGAACTCGGCATCCACCGCGGTGCTGATCAGACCGTCTCCAGGGCGCGAGCCCGCCAGCAGCCGCGAGACCAGCGCCCGATCGTCGAGCACCGCGCCGGCGCTGGCGGCGGCCAGCGCCTGGCACGACGGCGGCTGGCCGGCCGGCGGCACCAGGCGCCCGAGGGTGCGCCATTGCGCGCCGCCGAGCCCGACGAAGCGGCGCGGCCCGCTCACCCCCGTCCGGCCTGACTTCGCCGCCCCGCCGCGGCTTCGCTCGTTGGGATTGCTCCAGCCGAGCACGACCTCGTCGGAGTGCCGGCTGGGCCCGGCCCCGATCAGCCGCAGCGAGACGCCGCGCCGGTGAACCGCCGGGTCGACGGCGAGGTCGACGCTGCGCCTCGTTTCATGCAGCCGTCCGTCGAAGGACAGCCGCCACGGCATCATCGCCATGAAGCCCACCGGCGCACCACCGATCTCGGCGACGAGCATCGTCGAGCGGCCGAACGGGCTGGATTGATGCTTCCAGCGGAAGAACTCCTGCGGCTGGACGGCGTCCAGCCCGAGCGGCCAGCGTCCGAATGCACCCTGCAGCAGCTCGAGCACGCGCGGCTCGTCGTCGCTGCGAAAGTCGCGGACCGTTACGACGTCGGCAGCGGGGACGTCGGGGTTGGGGTCGGGGACGTCGGGGTCGGAGTCGGGGACGTCGGGGTCGTCGGGGACGTCGGGGTCGGGCGCCGGGGGCGGCTGCTCGTTCATGCCTTTGCCGTCGGCGCCGTGCCGATGACCTGGCCGGCGGCGTCGAGCGCCTGCACGGTCATGTAGGGGCCTCGCGCTCCGGGCGGCAGCGCGATCGCCGTCTCAAAGCCGCTGCGCGCGACCTGCGCGACCGCGCGCAGGCTGCCGGCGCCGGCCCCGGAGAGAACCCGCCAGCCGGTGACCAGCGTGGCGCCGTTCCAGCTGGCATAGACGGTCGCGGCGCCGCCCGTGGCGGGCCCCAGCGCGAACGCCGGCGCGTGGGCGGGCGTGCCCGTCCAGGGCAGGCGGAAGGCGCGGTAGGACTGTGTGTGGGCTGGGAAGTGCGCGTCGAACAGCAGCGCGCCGGCGGCATTGAACTCGGAGAAGTCGGGAACCTGGCCCCAGCCGACGAACCAGTCGCCGTTGGAGAGCGCTTGGAAGTTGCCCTGACTGTCGGCGAGCAGCGGCGGCGGGTGCACTATCTGCGTCGCCAGTGTGGCGGTCGCATGCTGCGCGTCAAGGTCCACGACGATGCCGCGCGACTGATGGTGCACGTTCGGCGAGGCGCCGTTGTCGAACAGGCTGAATGCGCCGTCCGCCAGCTCGCGCAGATCGTGCTGCCAGGCGGTGCTCGTTCCGCTGCCCATCTGAAAGCTGCTGCGCTTGCCGCCGAGGCGCCAGAGGATCTGACCGGTGTGTGGATCGAGGTCGTAGGCGGCCCACGTGTTGCGTGCCGATATCAGCAGGGTCGAGTCCTGGTCGAGGTTGATGGAGTTGATGTGAAAGTAGTCAAACGGGGCGGGCACCGAAGCGTGCGACGCGTTTTCAAAGGACTCGCCCAGCGCGACGTGGTCGAGGCTCGTCCACTGGAACATCACCAGACCGGTCTTGACGTCGATCTCCTGCAGCAGCCCGTCGGTGACCCCGTCGTAGGAGGAGCCGCCAGCCGAGGAGAGATCGCAGAGGATCGGGTCATACGCGGTGATCAGCGCGGTGCCCTGTCCGGTGAGCTGGAAATCGTGCAGGTCGGCCTGCACGCCGTTGCCGGCCCGCACGTGGGCGACGTCGGCGTAGGACTGGTCGAAGATCACGCCTTCGCCGAGCCCGTAGCCGTGCACCGAGATGTCTCCCTGCCACCACGTCAGCACAGGCTTGCCGAGGTATTCCTGCGGGCGGAAGTTGGTCGCAAACTTGTCGGTGGGCAAGGGCTTGAACCACACCAGCCCGCCGCCCGGTTCGAGAATCATCGCCCCGGCCTGGCCGGGGCCGGCATAGGGGGCGACGAACTCGTAGCCCGGCGCCACCAGCGGCGATTGTGCCGTGACCGTCACGACCGGCGGGTGCAGATCGCTGCGCGACCGAAAGCCCTGCACATCGCTGGGGTGCCCAGGATGGATCGTCTCGGGCGCGCGCGTGGTCGGATCCTGATCGGCGATCGCGAAGACGTCGAGCACGCGCCGCTGCACGCCACCGCTGCGGATCGTCGCGCGGGCCACCACGCGCTCGCCTTGGGCGAACGGCTGCGAGGGAACAAAGCTCGCGCCATTGCCCTGCGAGTAGGCGAGCAGGCGTCCGCTGTGCGTGGCGCTTTGCGAGCCGACGACGCTGACGTCGCCGATCTCCCGCGCGGGCACGCCGAGGAAGCTGATCTGCGTCTGCGCGGTGGCGTCGCGGCTTCCCGACAGCGGCGAGACGGTCACTGAGCCCGCCTTTATCGCCGATGTGTTCAATGTCGCCGGCGTACAGTCGGGAGCGCGGGCCGCGGCGAACGCCGTGGCGGCGGCGAGGGCGAGCCCCAACGCCGTCATCAGCCCTACGATCAGAGCGCGTATGGAGAGCATGGGCTCGGAGCAGGATAGGAAAGTCGATCGGCGGACGTTCGTGAAGCGCGGGGTCGCCGCGGGCGGCCTGCTGGCGGGCGCCGGTCTGGGAGTCGCGCGGCTGGCCGACGCGACCGAAGACGCCGGTCAGAGCGCCGCAGCCTCGCGAGCGCGCCCGGCGCCGTTGTCGGTGGACCCACAGCACCCGAACATACTCGTCATCCTCGTCGACCAGATGCGCTTCCCGGCGTGGTTCTCGCCGACGGGCGACGGGTCGGGGCTGCCGCCGAACCTCGCAGAGCTGCGTCAGGACGCGGTCTCGTTCTCCGGGCACTACACCGCCGCCAACGACTGCACGCCGGCTCGGGCCACGTTGCTCACCGGGCTCTACACGCACCAGACGGGATGCATGATCACCGGCGGGAGCACACTGGATCCGGGATTTCCCACGTGGGGCACGATGCTGCGCGAGCACGGCTATCGCACGCGGTGGTACGGCAAGTGGCACCTGACCCACCGCGACGGCAAGTGGGGGCGCCGTCGCGGGGAGCGCGCGATGCAGCGCTACGGCTTTCACGGCGGCACCTATCCCTCGCCCAACGGCGCGCCCGGACAGGGCTGGCGCATGGACGGACGCATCGCCCACCAGTTCGCCCGGTGGTTCGAGCAGGAGGGCGGCGCCGGTCCGTGGTGCACGACGGTGTCCTTCGTCAACCCCCACGACATCGCCTGGTGGTACCTGTGGAGCAATCGCGTGCGCGCGGAGGCGAGCGCGCAGCCCGTCGCGCAGTCGCTGCCCGGCAACTTCGAGACACCGGAGCTGCTGATGGCGCGCAACAAGCCCATGTTGCAGCGCTCGCTGCAGGACACCGCCGCCGCCTCCTTCGGCGCGGTTCCCTTCGAAGGCCCGGATGCGGCGCAGCTGTGGATGACGTTCCTGAACCTCTACGGCAAGCTGCAGCGAGAAGTGGACGCGCACATCGGCCAGCTGCTGGCGACGTTGAACAGCCGGCCGCAGGTCGCGGCGAACACGGTGATCGTCTTCACCTCCGACCACGGGGAGTACGGCGGGTCGCACGGGCTGCGAGGCAAGGGCGCCGGCGCGTACGAGGAGGCGATCCGCGTGCCGTTGCTGGTCAAGGACAACCGCGGCGTGCTCACGCAGGCCCCCGAGATCACGCGCAGCCAGCTCACCTCGAGCGTCGACATCGCACCGCTGCTGTTGACGATCGCCACCGGGTCGAACGACTGGCGCGGCGAAGCGCGCTACGACCACATCGCCGCCCGCGCCGACCTGGCGGCGATCCTCACCGATCCCAACGCGCAGGGCCGGCCATACGTGCTGCATGCCACCGACGAGACCGTGACCGAGTACGCCGTCGCCTCCTACGCGGCCGATGCACCGCTGCACGTGGTCGCGGTGCGCACGCCCGAAGCGAAGTACGCGTCCTACTCCAGCTGGCAGCCGGGCGGGATCGAACCGCTGACCGTCGGCGATGAACGCGAGCTGTACGACTACGCCACCGACAGCGGCCGCCTGGAGCTGCACAACGGCGCCGGCGAGAGCAAGCTGGAGGACGGCCTGCGCGCGACCCTCGCGCAGGCCTTCGAGCAGGAGCTGCGCGCTGCACTGCCGTGGCGTCTGAGCGCCGCTCACGCGCGTGGCTTCGCCGACTACTTCGGCGTCGCCAGGAACGCGGCCAACAACGCCGCCGCCGCGCGCGAACGGCGCGCCGAACGGTACTTCGAAGGCCTGCAGGAACAGGGCGGCGTGTCGCCCGGCGAAAGCCGGGTCAAGCAGCTCAGATCCGCTTCACGGGCGAGGCGCCGATGACCGCGCCCGCGGCGTCCAGCGCCTGCGCCTGCACGTAGCCGCCGACGACGGCGCGGGGCAGCGGCACGGCCGTCTCAAAGCCACCCCTCGGCGCTTGCCCGGCGGGCGTGAGGCTGCTCGGCGACGTCCCTGCGAGCACGCGCCAGGAGGCGACGTTGGTCGCGCCGTTCCAGCTCGCGTAGACGATCGCGCCTGCTCCGGAGGACGATCGCACAGCCGCGAGCGCAGGCGCTTGCGAAGGATCGCCGCTCCACGGCAGCCGGTACGCGCGGTAGGACTCGTAGGCGGCCGGCAGATGCGCGTCGAACAGCAACTGTCCGCCGGCACCGAATTCCGAGACGTAGGGAACCTCTCCCCAGCCGACCATCCACGCTCCGCCGGTGAGCGCCTGCACGTTGCCCTGGCTGCCGGCGACGAGCGCCTTGCCGGGGTGTTCGTCCTCGCGCACGAGCGTGGCCGTCTTGCGCACGGGATCGAGCCTGACGTCGATCGCGCGCGACTGCGGATGGATCGCCGGCGTCGCGCCGTTGTCAAAGAACGTGATCGTCCCGTCTGGCTGCTGGCGGGCATCGTGCTGCCAGGCCGTGCGCGTACCCGGTCCCATGGCAAAGCTGCTGCGCTTGCCGCCGAGCTGCCAGCGCACGCGACCGCTGCGCGGGTCGACGTCGTAGGCGGCCCACGTGTTGCGCGCGTCGACGAGCAGGTCGCCGTTGCTGAGCACGTCGATCGCGTTGATGTGGAAGAAGTCGAACGGCGTCGTGCGGCTGGCGGGCTTGGCCGAGGCGTAGGAGTCCGACAGGGGCACGTGGTCGAGGCTGTGCCACTCGTACATCACCAGGCCCGTCTTCAGGTCGATCTCCTGCAGCAGCGTGTCGGCGACCGCAGCGTCGCGCGGGCCGCCGACGCTGGACAGGTCGCAGTCGATCCCGTCGTACACCGTGATCAGCGCCGTGCCCTGTGGCGTGATCTGGAATTCGTGCAAGTCGGGCTGGTAGCCGTTGCCGGCTCGCACGACCGCCAGCTGCCGGTAGGAGCTGTCGACGATCACCTCTCCCGCCTTGCTCTGGCCAGCGGCGATCAGCGGGTCCTGCCACCACGTGAGCACGGGCTTTCCTTCGTACTGCTGCACGCGGAAGTCAGACGCGCGTGCGCCGGCGGGCGACAGCGCCTGAAACCAGATCAGCGAGCCGTCTTCGCCGAGGATCATCGGCCCGTACTGGCCCGGCCCGGAATACGGCGCGATGAAGATGTCGCCCGGCGTCGTCCCGGCGGCGCGCGCCGTGACGGTCACGGTCGGCGGCTGCAGGTCCGGCCGCGAGTGAAAGCCCTGGTAGGAGGCCTCTTGCGGCGCCGGACGCGGATTGCCACCGGAGACGCCGCCGTGATCTTGCACGGCGGCCGTGAAGCTCCATGCGAACGGCGTCGCCCCGGCTCCGTCGCGCTGGCCGATCTCCGCGTGGACGCTCACCCTCTCTCCCTGCGTGAACGGCGTGTTGGGCACGAAGCTCGCGCCGTCGCCCTGGGAGTACGCGACCAGTCGTCCCGCGTGCGCGCCACTCAGCGAGCCTTTGACGGTGACGCGCGAGAGCTCGCTCGCCGGCGGGCCGAGCATGCTGATTTGCGTCGAGGCCGAGGCGTCGCGCGAGTCCGGCGCCGGGGAGACGGTCACGCGCGAGCCCGCCAGCGCAGCCGAGACATCCAGTCGGGGCGGTGTGCAGCTCGGTGAGACGCTCGGTTCCTTGAACCTGCTCGCCGTCGCTATCGCGTCGGCCCCGGCGCGGCCCGAACGCAGCGCCAAGAGCGCGATCAGCCCCGCAGCGACCAGCAGCAGCGCCGCGCCGAAGACCGCGGCGCGTTGGGGCGCGCTGCGCCCGCTCACCCCTTGACCGTTGCCGACGTGCCGAGCACGGCGCCCGAGCCGTCAAGCGCCTGAGCGGCCACGTACGGGCCGGCGGTGTGCGCCGTGATCGTCGTCTGAAAGCCCGCCTTTGGCGCGGTCGCAACCGGCGCGAGCGTGCTCGCCGTTGCCCCGCCGAGCACGCGCCAGGAGGCGACCTCGGTGGCGCCATTCCAGCTGACCGCAAGGCTGATGGCCCCGGCGCCGGCCGAGCGTGCAAGGACCGACGGCGTGATCGTCGGCCGGCCTTCCCACGGTGAGAGGAACGTCTTGAAGTTCTGTACGTTCGTGCCGAGCGTGCCGTCGAGCAGGACGCGTCCGGACGCGTCGAACTCGGTGAAGTTCGGCAATCGCCCATAGCCGAGCAACCAGTTGCCCGCAGGCAGGCTCAGCGCGTTGCCCTGGCTTTCGGCCAGCAGGGTCTTGGCCGGGTTGATGAACTGTTTGACGAGGTTGACCGTATGGCTGGACGGGTCCGGTCGCAACAGCAACCCCCGCGATTGCTTCTCCTTGGGGGGGTCCGAGCCGTTGTCGAACACCGAGATCAGCCCGCCGGGCTGGAACTCAGCGTCGTGCTGCCAGTAAAAGCGCGTCCCAGCTCCGAGCTTGAAGCTGCTGTGGGACCCCCCCAGGCGCCAAACGATGGCGCCCGTGCGGATGTCGATGTCATACAACGTCCAGGTGTTGCGCACGGAGACCATCACGTCGTTGGCGGCCCCCGGATCGGCCGAGTTGAGGTGTGCGTAGTCCCATGGGTAGCTGTTGGGCACAGGGTTGTTCGAGTCGGCCAGCGGGATGTGCCCGAGCGCGTGCCACTCCCACATCACCAGGCCAGTCTTGATGTCGATCTCCTGCACCACGGAGTCAGAGAGAACTCCGTCGGCGGGACCGTGCACGCCGGACAAGCTCATGCGAATCGGGTCGAACACGTCGATCCAGGCCGTGCCCTGCGGGGTGATCCGAATCTCGTGCAGGTCGGCGTGGTAGCCGTTGCCGGCCCTGACCGTGGCGACGCGGCGATAGGAGTTGTCGTAGATCACGTCCTCGCCCTCGCCGAAGCCGACCTGGATGATCCGCCCCTGCCACCAGGTGAGAACCGGTTTGCCCTCGTACTGGTCGACCTGGAAGTTTGTCGCCTCGACGCCGGGCGGGAGCGGTTTGAACCACACCAGGTTGCCCTTCTGATCGGCGATCATTGGGCCCGGCGACCCCTCACCCTGGTAGGGCGCCAAGAACAGATCGCCGGGCGTCGCGCCAGCCTTCGCGGGGGTCGTGATGCGCACGGTCGAGGGGGTGAGCGTCGGCGCCGAGCTGTAGTGCTGGACGGCCTTTGCGTCACCCGGGGTGATCGGGAACTCCTTCTGACTGACCGCGGCCTGGCGGGCGATCGTGAAGCTCGTGCTCACCGACGTGCCGCCCGCCTGCGCGTGGACGGTCACCTTCTCGCCGGCGTGAAACGGGTGGCTGGGCAGGAAGCTCTCGCCGCTACCCGTCGAGTAGGCGCGCAGGCTGCCGGAGTGAGCGCCACTGCTGGAGCCGACGACATGCACGCCGGTGACCGTCGTTCCCGGGCCGCCGAGGAAGGAGATCTGCGTCGACGGCGAGGCGTCCGGCGTGCCCGGCTGCGGCGAGACGCCGACCGAGCCGGCCGCCGGCCTGGCCACGGGGGGGTTGGATGCGGCCGAGCTTGCCGGCGACGCGCCACCGCATGCGGCGAGACCGGCGACGGCCGATAGCGCGGTGACGAGGATGCCGGCGGGACGGAGCACGCCGGTCATCCTACGAGCGCCGACGGCCGAAGCGCTCCGATCACGCGGCCGTCGGCGCCGAGCGCTTGCACCTTGAAGCTCTTGTAGCCCTGTGGCAGGGGGATCGCCGTCTCAAAGCCGGCCTTCGCGTGGGTCGCCACGACCGCCATGCGGCTGGCGCTGGCGCCCGCCAGCACCCTCCAGGACGCGAGCTCGGTTGCGCCGTTCCAGCTCGCGTACACGGTCGTCTTGCCGGCGCTCTGGCGCACGACCGCGGCGGGCGAGGACAGCGGCAGGCCGACCCACGGCTCGAGCGTCGCGCGGTAGGTGAGGTTGGGCCCGGGGAATTCGCCTTCGAACAGCAGCTTGCCGGATCGGCTGAACTCGGAGAAGTACGGTTCGTTGCCCCAGCCGACGAACACGTTGCCGTTGGACAGCGTCTGCGTGTCGCCCATGTAGGCCGCGTCGAAGTCCTCGGCGCGCTCGTACTGCGCCACGAACGTCGCCAGGCGCGCCCGCTGGTCGAGCTTGAGGACGAGACCGCGAGAGGGCGCCGTCGGGTTGACGTAGGTTCCACCGCCGGTCAGCTGGCAGCAGTGGTCGTCGTACAGGGTCACCGTCGAGCCGCCCTGAAGTTGCACGTCGTGCTGCCACTGGAACGCGGCCTGCCGGCCGAACTTGAAGTCCGAGCTGCGCCCGCCGAGCGTCCAGCGGATCCTGCCGCTGGCGATGTCCACGAGGTAGGCGGCCCAGGTGTCGCGCATCGAGACGAGGAAGCTCCCGTCGCCGGTCAGCTGGATCGAGTTGACGTGATAGGCGTCCCAGGGAAAGCCGTTGGTCGGCAGCGAGGCCTGGGACTGGCCCAGCGGGATGTGCGCCAGCGCGTCCCAGTTGCGCAGCAGCTTGCCGGTCTTCAGGTTGTACTCCTGCACCGCCGAGTCGATCAGCGCGCCGTTGTAGGCGCCGCCGTACCTGGACAGGTTGCGCGGAACGTTCTTGTTCGCCGTCACCCAGACGTTGTCGCCGTCGAGCACGAACTCGTGCAGCGTGAGCACCCAGCCGTCCTTCGCCTTCAGGCTGGCGATCCTGCGGTAGTGCTGGTCGACCATCACGTATTCGCCGCTTTCGGTGGCGCCGGTGTTCGTGACGACTCCCTGCCACCAGGCCAGGGCCGGCTTGCCGTGGTAGCTCTGCAGGCTGAGGTTGGCTGCGACGAGCTTTTCCGACACCGGCTGAAACCACACCGGCTGCAGCTGGCGGTCGAGGATCAGCGGCCCGCTCTGGCCGACGATCGGGGGTTTGTTGAGGTCGTAGAAGTTCGCCGTGAAGATGTAGCCCGGCGCCAGCTGCCCCGCGGGCGCCCGCTTGGCGCTGCGAATCGCCGGCGGGTGAAGCGACGGCGCGGTGACGAAGCTGTAGGTGTCGTCGAGCGTGTACTTGCCGATCGGGGCGCCGTGCGAGCCTGCGAAGGCGACGTTGAGCGCGAGGAACACGGCGAGCACGGCGCCGATCGCCAGAGCGAAGCGCCGGCTCGCCGGCGCCCGCGCGCCGTCGGGTTCCGGCAGCGCCGTGAAGGTGATGATCGCGGCGGCTCCGGCCAGGCCGGCCGCGATCAGGTAGGCGAGGGCGAAGCCATGCGCAAGCGCCGGCGCGACCTGTTCGCCCGAGCCGATCAGGTGGGTCGTGCGCTGGGTCGCGAATGTGATCAGCAGCGCCAGCCCCAGGCCGCCGCCGACCTGGCGCGAGGTGTTGACCAGTCCCGATGCGAGCCCCGCCTGCCCCTCCTTGGCGCCGTGCGTGGCGGCGATCGTCGAGGGAACGATCGACATCGCGATTCCCGCCGCCGTTAGCACCCCCGGGACGATCACGTAGACGATCGGGCTGCCGCTGGAGCCGATCCGCGTGAACAGCAGCAGTCCGCCGGTCAGCATCAGCAGCCCGCCGCCGAGCACCGTGCGCACGCCGAAGTGGCTGACGAGCTTGCCCGCGCGCGAGGCGACGAGCATGATCGTCAAGGTCATCGGCAGGAAGATCAGCCCGGTGTGCAGCGGCGAGAGGCCCAGCACCTGCTGCAGGTACAGCGAGCTGACGAACCACATCGGAAAGAGCGCCGCGCTGAACAGCAGGACTATGTTGTTGGCGATCCTCAGCGGCTTGGTCAGCTCCTTGAAGGGAATCAGCGGCGCCGAGGCCACGCGCGTCTCGATCCAGCCGAACACGCCGAGCAGCGCCAGGCCGACGGCGATCGGGCCGAGTGCGGCGAGCGTGCCCCAACCCTTCAGGCCCGCTTCGACGACCCCGTATACGAGCACCATCTGGCCGATCGTCAGCGTCAGCGCGCCGGCGAGGTCGAAGGGAGGAGCGTCGGGTCCCCTGCGGCGCTCGGCCACGACCGCATAGGCCACCAGCGCGGCGGCGACCGCGATCGGCGGGTTGATCAGCAGGACCCAGCGCCAGCTGAGCACTTCGGTGATGATCCCGCCGAGCAGCACGCCGGCGGCGCCGCCCAGCCCGTTCATCGCCGCCCAGATGCCGATCGCGCGGTGCAGCTTGGGGCCCGCAGGGAAGGACCCCGTGATGATCGCCAGCGAAGTCGCCGCCATCAGGGCGCCGGCGAGACCCTGCACTCCCCGCGCGGCCACGAGCACCACCTGGTCGGGTGCGGCGCCTCCGGCAAGCGAGGCCAGCCCGAACAGGACCAGCCCGGCGACGAGCGTCCGGCGCTGGCCGAAGTGATCGGCCGCACGGCCGCCGAGCATCAGAAAGCCGGCGAACGTGATCGCGTACGCGTCGACGACCCATTGCAGGTCCGGCGAGGTGAAGCCGAGATCCGATTGGATCGACGGCAGCGCGACGTTGACGATGCTCAGGTCGAGGATGACCATGAACTGCGCCACGCAGCACACGGCCAACAGCCAGGGCGAACCGCCGTCGCGCCCGCTCTCGGCCGGGGGCGTCTCGGCGAGGCCCGCCCTCGCCGTTGCCTGCGCGCTCATGGCCGCCCGTCGAACTGCGACCTATCGTCCGGGATCGGCCAACACCGCAAACGCCTGGTACGTTGGGCGCCGGAGCCCTCGAGCGACGATTGGAGCCCGCCCCATGAGAAGAACGCCACTGACCGCCATGCTAACGGCCCTCGCCGTGCTGGCGAGCACCATCGCGGTGGCCGGATGCGGCAGCAGCTCCTCCTCGTCGAAGTCGACGAGCACGACGCCGGCGAGCAACACGACGCCGACGAGCAGCACGACGCCGACGAGCACGACGCCGGCGCAGAAGCACAAGTCCAAACCGGCCTACTGATATGGAGTGGGGGTGTTGATGGGTCTTCGGGTTGTTGTTGGTAGCTGGTCGCGGGCGGGGTGTTGGCGGGGCGGCACGAGCGGAAGGTC
>JADGPP010000079.1 GCA_017882375.1 Solirubrobacteraceae bacterium
ATACGATTGCTATCGCAGTTCGCGTAAAGAGGACACAGCCCACTGTGCCTCTGCCGATCTGCTCGCGAACAGATCAGAGACCCAGAGACTCCAACCCGCATCAAGCCTCTAGTGGAGCGCATCGACGGTCGACGATCGACGCCGCGATGGGCGCTAGATTCGATCACGTTGCCGGACGATCCATCTCCATTTCGCGTCGCGCACCTGGACGCCGACGCCTTCTACGTCTCGATCGAGCTCACGCGCCACCCCGAGCTGCGCGGGCAGCCCGTCGTCGTCGCCGGCACGGGTCCGCGCGCAGTCGTCACGACCGCCAGCTACGAGGCGCGCAAGTACGGCGTCGGCTCGGCGATGCCCGCGGCGCGCGCGCGGCGGCTGTGCCCGCAGGCGATCTTCCTGGCGCCCGACTTCCCCACCTATCGCGCCGTCTCGCGCAACGTCATGGATCTCGTGCGCGCGCACGTCGAGCGCGTCGAGGTCGTCGGCCTAGACGAGGCCTACCTCGACCTCGAGGGCCTGCACTCCCCGCGCGCCGCCATGCGCCGGCTCGTCGCCGAGATCAAGCGCGCCACGCAGCTGACCTGCTCGGTCGGCATCGGCCCCAACAAGCTCGTCGCCAAGGTCGCCTCCGACGCCGAGAAGCCCGCCGGCTTCGTCGTGCTCACGCGCGAACAGGCCTGCGCGCGCTTCGCCGACGCTGCGCCCGGGCTGATCCCCGGCATCGGCCCGAAGACCGCCGCGCGCCTGGACGCACTGGGCCTGAAGACGCTCGCCGCCGTCGGCTGCGCGCCCGAGCAGACGCTGATCGAGCGCTTCGGTCCCAATCACGGACGCGAGCTCGCCCGCCGCGCGCGCTTCGAACACGACGGCGAGATCGGCGCCGCGCGCAAGGTCGTCTCCGAGTCGCGCGAGCGCACCTTCGACCACGACGTCCGCGAGTTCTCCCAGCTGGCCGAGTCGCTCGCCGCGATGACGCGCACGCTGTGCGACAGCCTCATCGCCAATGCGCGCGGCGGGCGCACGATCGGCATCAAGGTGCGCCTCGACGACTGGACCACCGTCACGCGCGCGCACTCGATCGCCGCGCCGACGTGCGACTACGACACCGTGTTCGCCGTCGCATTGCGCCTGCTGCGCGAATACGCACCCGCCCGGCCCGTTCGGCTGCTCGGCGTGCGCGTCGCCGGGCTCACGCACGGCAAGCGCGCGGGCGATGCGCTGGGCGACCAGGCGGCCCTTGCGACGACGGATGCGACCGGCGACGGCGAGGCTGCGTGGGCGAGCGGCGTCGAGGCGGCCTCGGCGCAGATGGCTCTGCCCGTCTGACAGCGCTCGCGCGTCAACGGGCGTCGCAGTAGGATCGCCGCGTGACCGTCATCGGCGTCGGCGACATCGAGCTCGACTACGAACGCAGCGGCGCCGGGCCACCGCTGCTGTTGATCATGGGCATGAGCGGCACCTCGCTGCACTGGGGCGAGCCGTTCCTGTCGCTGCTGCGCAGCGACTTCGACGTGATCGCCTACGACCATCGCGGCGTCGGCGCGAGCACGCCGCTGGACGGGCCCATGACGATCCGCCAGATGGCCGACGACGCCGCCGGACTGCTCGGCGCGCTGGAGATCGACTCGGCCCACGTGCTGGGCATCTCGATGGGCGGCATGATCGCCCAGGAGCTGGCGATCGGCCATGCAGAGCGCGTGCGCACGCTCACGCTCGGCTGCACCTACTGCGGCGGCGAGGGCAGTGCGCTGGCCTCGGAAATCGTGATGCGCAAGCTCGCCGCCGCGATGGCCTCGGGCGACCGCGAGCGCGCGCTGCGCGCTGGATGGGAGATGAACGTCTCCTCGGCGATGGCCGCCGATGATCAGGCGTATGCGAGGTTCCGCGAGATCGGGATGCAGCGTGCCGTGGCCGTGCCGGTGATCATCGAGCAGCTGCAGGCCTGCGCCGCGCACGACGCCAACGCGCGCCTGGCGCAGCTGGCGATGCCAACGCTCGTCGTGCACGGGACCGAGGACCAGCTGCTGCCGGTGCAGAACGGGCGGCTGATCGCCTCGCGCATCCCCGCTGCGCGCCTGGAGATATTCGACGGCGTCGGGCACCTGTTCTTCTGGGAGCGCCCCGAGCGCTCGGCCGAGCTCGTGCGCGAGCACGCCGCAGTCCTGGCCTGACGTGGCCGGCGCAGGCGCTGCGCAAGAGTCGCTGACGATCGACGCCCACGGCGTCTTGCTCGCCGGCGAACGGGCGGGGGAGGGGACGCCGATCGTGCTGCTGCACGGGCTGACCGCCACGCGGCGCTACGTCGTGATGGGCTCGCGTGCGCTGCAGCGCTCTGGCCATCGCGTGATCGCCTACGACGCACGCGGGCACGGCTCCTCCGCGCCGGCGCCCGATCCCTCCGCCTACGGCTATGAGCAGCTCGCCGATGACCTCGAGGCCGCGCTCGACGCCTTGCAGATCGAGCGCGCCGTGCTCGCCGGCGCCTCGATGGGTGCACACACCGCGCTGCACCTCGCGCTCACGCGTCCGCAGCGCGTCGCCGCGCTCGCGCTGATCACGCCGTCGTTCGATCCGTCGCTGCCGCGCGACGAGCAGGAGCTGCTCCGCTGGGACGCGCTCGCGCGTGGCCTGCGCGAGGGCGGCGTGGAGGGATTCGTGCGCGCCTACGAGCTCGACGCCGTGCCCGAGGCCTGGCGCGAGACCGTCGAGAAGGTGCTGCGCCAGCGCCTGGGCGCACACGAGCATCCGCTTGCCGTGGCCGATGCGCTGGAAGCAGTGCCCCGTTCACGGCCATTTCAGACGCTCGCCGAGCTGGCTGGCGTGCGGGTGCCGAGCATCGTCGTCGGTAGCCGCGACGAGGTCGATCCCGGGCACCCGCTCGCCGTCGCCGAACGCTACGCGCAGACGATCGCAGGAGCGCGCCTGATCGTCGAGGACGCCGGCCCGCCAGCGCGCTCGCCGATCGCCTGGCAGGGGGGGCAGCTCTCGCGCGTGATCGCCGAGCTGGCCGAGCTGGCCCGGACCTGAGTGCAAGCAGAACGCCATACGCGATAACGTACGCACGTATGCCACAGACGCGACAGTGGGACGGGCGCAGCTACGACCGGATCTCCAGACCGATGGAGGCGCTCGGGCACGAGGTGCTCGGCGCCTGCAGCTGCGTGGCGACGAGTCCGTGCTCGACGCCGGCTGCGGCTCGGGCCACACGTCCAGCAGCTGCCCGAGCAGCTGCGCGAGCCGTTCATGGACGACGTGCTCGCCGTGTTCGCAGAGCCGGTGGTCGTCGACTACGTGCGCCTGAACATCGACGCGATCGCGTAGGGCCGGCGGCGCGCGAAGCGGCGCGAGCGCACCCCGCCGGGGTCGTCTGCGCTCTCAGGCGAGCGCCGCGGGGGAGCGCTGTTCGCTGGGCTGCTCGCCGAGCCCGACGTCCGCGCCGCTGAGCAGCGCGGCGTAGCGGCCACCCAGCTCGAGCAGGCGGTCGTGCGTGCCCCGCTCGACGATCTGACCGCCGTCGAGCACGAGGATCTGGTCGGCGTCGCGGATCGTCGACAGGCGGTGCGCGATCGCGATCGTCGTGCGGCCGCGAGACAGGGCGTCGAGCGCCTCTTGAACGGCGCGCTCGGTCTCGTTGTCCAGCGCCGAGGTCGCCTCGTCGAGGATCAGCACCGGCGGGTTGCGCAGCACCGTGCGCGCGATCGCCATGCGCTGCTTCTCACCGCCGGAGAAGCGGTAGCCGCGCTCGCCCACCGGGGTGTCGTAGCCGTCGGGCAGCGAGGAGATCAGCTCGTGGATCTGCGCGGCGCGCGCAGCGTCTTCGATTTCCCCGTCGCTGGCCTCCGGGCAGGCGAAGCGCAGGTTCTCGCGGATCGAGGCGTGGAACAGGTAGGTCTCCTGCGAGACCATCCCGACGGTGCCGGCGAGCGAGCCGAGCGTGACGTCGCGGATGTCCACGCCGTCGATGCTCACGCGGCCTCGCTCGGGTTCGTACAGGCGCGCTACCAGATAGGCCAGCGTCGTCTTGCCCGAGCCCGTCTCGCCGACCAGCGCCGTGCGTGTGCCCGCCGGGATCTCCGCCTCGATCTCGCGCAGCGTCCACGGCGAGTCCGGCGCGTAGCGAAACCACACGTCCTGCAGGCGGACGTCTCCGCGGACGCGTCCGAGCGCCCGCGCGCCGGGTCGCTCGACGATGTCCACGGGCAGGTCGAGGTACTCGAAGATGCGCCCGAACAGCGCCAGCGAGGTCTGCACTTCCAGGCCGACCGACAGCAGCGACTGGATCGGGAACAGCAGGCGCGTCTGCAGCGTCGTGAAGGCGACGACCGTGCCGATCGAGATCGCCTGGCCGCCGGCGGCGATGTTCTCACCGGCGAACCAGTAGACGAGCGCCGGCATGATCGCAAAGCTCATCTGCACAGAGGCCATCCGCCAGCGCCCGGCCATGCGCGAACGGACCTCCAGGTCGGCGAGTTCGCCGGACTCGTCGCTGAAGCGTCCGACGAGCTCGGGCGAGCGGCCCATCGTCTTGCCGAGCAGGATGCCCGACACCGACAGCGACTCCTCGACGAGCGTCGACATGTCCGCCAGACGCCCCTGGCGGACCGACTGGATGCGCCGGCGCTCCTCGCCCACGCGCCGCGTCAGCCACACGAAGAACGGCAGCAGCACGAGCGAGAACGCCGCCAGGCGCCAGTCGAGCAGGAACATCGCGACGATCGTGGCGACGACGGTGGTGACGTTCTGGACGATCGAGGTGGCGGTCGAGGTGACGACGCTGTCGATGCCGCCGATGTCGTTGGCGATCCGCGACTGCACCTCGCCGGTGCGCGTGTGCGTGAAGAAGGCCAGCGACATGCGTTGCAGGTGCGCGTAGACCGCCGCACGCAGGTCGTGCATCACGCGCTGGCCGACCTGGTTTGAGATCCATGTCTGCGCGACGCCGATCACGCTGGTGATCACCGACAGCGCGATCATCCCGCCGACGAGCTCGGTCAGCAGCGTCGTGTCGTGATGGGGATAGGCGGTGTTGATGATCCCGCGCAGCAGGAACGGGCTGATCACGCCGAGCCCGGCGGACAGGAAGATCAGTGCCAGCAGCCCGCTCAAGCGGGTCCGGTAGGGCGCGAACAGCTTGCCCACGCGGCGCAGCGAGACGGGCGTGGAGGGGATGTCCTCGGGGCGCAGGTCCGGCGGGGAGTGGCGTCCGGCGCCTCCGCGCCCCTGGGCGAAAGGCTGGCTGCTCACGCGTTGACTCTAGCCGCGGGTCAGCCGCCGCCGTAGGAGTCCGCCCACGGGTCCAGCCACGGCAGCTGCGGATCGAGCTGCTCGATGGTGGGCGGCTGGCGACCGCTGAGGTCGGTCGGCGGGCCCGCTCCGTCGAGGACACGCTCGGCCGTCTCGGCGCTGCCCGTGCGCATGCCGTTGATGAACGCCTTCAGCAGCGCCGTTTCGATCGCCAGCGAGTCCTTGTCGGTCAGCTCCAGCGCCAGGCGCTGGCGCAGCTCCTGCTCGATCGGAGCGACCGATTCGCTTGCCAGCTCGACGATCCTCTCCGAATCTCCGTCTTCAGCCATGTGCGCCTCCTTTGTCTTGATTCTCCCGGATCGGGTCGCCCGTCGTCTCTTGCCGGCTGCGGCGACACTCCAGCGGTGGGATCGGCGCCCGCGCTGGGGTACCCTCGGAGATGCCGTGACGCACGCAAAGGTAATCCCCTGCTGCTGATGACCGCCGGATTCGGAGGTCACGCGGGCACCGCGCGGCTGAGCGCCGCGGAGATCCGGGTGCTCGGCTGCCTGCTGGAAAAGCAGCGCACGACGCCCGACGCCTATCCGCTGTCGCTCAACGCGTTGCGGCTGGCGTGCAACCAGTCGACCAACCGCGATCCGGTCGTCGACTACGACGACGCGCTGTTGCGCGACGCCCTGCATCGCCTGGAGCGACGCGGCCTGGTGCGCCTGGCCAGCGGCGCCGGCAGCCGCGCCGCCAAGTACCGCCACCTGCTCGCGGAAAGGCTGCCGATGGACTCGGCCGAGCAGGCGGTCATGTGCGTGCTGATGCTGCGCGGGGCGCAGACCCCCGGCGAGCTCAAGCAGCGCGCCGAGCGGATGCACTCCTTCGGCGACCTGGCCGAAGTGCACGACACGCTCGCCCGGCTGATCGAGCGCGAGCTCGCCGTCCGCCTCACGCGCCGTCCGGGACACAAGGAGGAGCGCTACGCGCAGTTGCTGCAGGAGGAGTCACAGGCGCAGGATCTCGAGCGCAGCGCTCCCGCCGCGGCGTCCTTGCCTGCGCTCGCGAGCGCTGCCGGCGCAAACGGCGCTTTCGTCGCCGAGCCGCCCGTGCGAGAAGCGTCGCCCAGCGGCGAGGACGCGGCCGTGCGTGCGCTGCAGGAGCTCTCCGCGCGCGTCGGGCGCCTGGAGCGCGAGCTGGCCGATCTGCGCGCGGCCGTCGATCCACCCAGCTCGGTGCCCGCGCCATGAGCCACGCCGCGCTGCTGCTCGCCTCGACGTCTGACACCGCGACGGGCGTCGGCATCCCGCTGGCGCTCGCCGCCGGTCTGGTCTCATTCCTGTCGCCGTGCGTGCTGCCGATCGTGCCCGGCTACCTGTCGACGGTGATCGGCGTCACGCCCAACGACCTGAAGGAGGGCGTCGGGGTCAAGCGCGTGCTGGTTCCCAGCCTGCTGTTCATCGCGAGCTTCTCGATGATCTTCATCCTCCTGGGTCTCAGCGCGACCGTGATCGGCTCCACGCTCAACGACCACAAACAGCTGCTCGAGCGCATCGGCGGCGGCGTGATCATCGCGCTCGGCTTGATCTTCCTCGCCAGCCCGTTCGTGCGCCTGCTCAACCGTGAGTGGCACTCGGAGTCGCTGCTGCGCTTGGCCGGCCGCGGCGGGCCGCTGGTCGCCGGCGCCGCCTTCGCGATCGCCTGGACGCCGTGCACGAGCATCACGCTCGGCGCGATCCTCACGCAGGCCGCGATCTCCCACTCCGCCGCGCACGGCGCGCTGCTGCTGGCCTTCTATTCGGCCGGGCTGGCGATCCCGTTTCTCTTGATCGCGCTCGCGTTCGAGCGCATGACCGGGGCGCTGGCGGTCGTCAAGCGCAACTTCCCCACGATCATCGCGGTCGGCGGGATGGTGATGATCGTGCTCGGGGTGCTGATCATCACCGGCGAGTTCACCGTGCTCAACGCGCAGGCAAATTCATGGCTGCAGGGGACGGGGCTGGACGTCTCGGGGATCTGACGGTGCTGCGCCACGTACGGCTCGGGCGCGCGCGGTTGATCAGGGGTGAGAGCGCGGCCGAGTCTAGGCTCGCTGCTCGACCGGGCTTGGGCCGTGGAGGCGCCGCTCGCGGTAGCGCCGTTCCCAAGCCTCCTGATTGCGCTTGGCATCGAGCACGAACGGCGAATACCCGATCGCCCTGACGATCGCCCGGTTGATCGCCGAGTCGGGCCAGGGCAGGGGACGCAGAACGTCGACGAACAGCACTACGCGCGTCTCGTCGGTGTCGTTCCACACCTCGTGGTTGAAGGTGTCGTCGAAGATCATGCTCTTTCCCTCTTCCCAGTGGCGGATGTCCTCGCCGACGCGGATGCGGCAGGCCTCGGCGTCCTTCGGCACGATCAGGCCGAGGTGGTAGCGCAGCACGCCCTTGTACGGCCCTCGGTGATCGAGGATGTGCTTGCGCGGGGAGAGGATCGAGAACATCGCCGTCTTCATGCCCGGGATCTCACGCATCAGTGCGGCCGTGCGCGGGCACGTCTCGACGCCGAGCTTGGCCTCGAAGCCGTAGCCGTAGAGGAAGTAGGTCTTCCAGCGGTCGTCGTCGGTGATCTCGATCTGGTCCTTTGAGATGTCCTGGAAGTTCGGCAGCGCGTCGCGATCCTCGAGCACGCCTTGCATCTCCTCGCAGATGACCTCCCAGTTGTCCTCGATCTGCGCCACCCACGGGAAGCGCTCGAGCTCGAAGAACGTCGCGTCGCCGACCAGCGAGCGACGGCCGATGAAGCGCTCGATCGGAGCGAGCACGCGTTCGCCCACGGCGATCGTCGTCTCGACAGTCCGCTCCCACAGCGACTTGGACACGCTCACGCCTCCCGTGTTGGCTGCCAGATGCCCGGCCGCCGCCCGCGGCCGTCGTGAGCACACTAGCGAACGGTTTGCGGCCTGCGGCCCACACGGGTGAGGCGCGTGCGAGTCGCCGGCGCCGGTCTGGCATCCGCGCCGGCGCCTATCGTCAAGTACATGAGCGGTGGGCAACGGCAGACGGCGTCCACGGCGTGAGCGAGCGGGTCGCGCTCGTCACCGGAGGCGGTGGTGGCATCGGTCGCGCGATCGTCCTGGCGCTCGCCGGCACCGGGTGTGCCGTCGCCGTCGGCGATCTGAACCAGGACACCAGCGCAGCGGTCACGCGCGAGGTGCAGTCCTCCGGTGCCAGGGCACTGGCGCTCGCGCTCGACGTCACCGACCCTGCGTCCGTGGCGCAGGCCGTGCGCACGACCGAGAGCGAGCTCGGCCCGATCGAGGTGCTTGTCAACTGCGCCGGCTGGGACGAGTTCCGAGCGTTCGCCGACACCGACGAAGCCTTCTGGCGGCGCGTTATCGCGATCAACTACGAAGGCGTCCTGCGCACGACGCAGGCGGTGCTCGGGGCGATGGCCGAGCGCGGGAGCGGGCGGATCGTGAACATCAGCTCCGACGCCGCGCGCGTGGGCTCGGCGCAGGAGAGCATCTACGCGGGTGCCAAGGCCGGTGTGATCGCCTTCACCAAGACGATCGCCCGCGAAGTCGCCCGCCGCGGGGTCACCGCCAACGTCGTCTGCCCGGGCCCGACCGACACCCCGCTGCTGCGGGCCATGGCCGGCGACGCCGCCGACAGCGAGCGTCTGGTGCAGGCGCTGGAGCGCGCGGTGCCGATGCGCCGCCTGGGCAAACCCGAGGAGGTCGCCGCCGCCGTCAGCTTCCTGGCCTCCGAGCAGGCCTCCTACATCACCGGCCAGACCCTCTCGGTCAGCGGCGGCCTGACGATGGCCTGACGCGACCGGACTCGACCTTTCCGACACGCAAGGAGCCACGCATGGAGCAGCTGACAGACGTCACCTACGAGGTGCACGATGGCCTGTGCTGGATCACGATCGATCGTCCGCAGCGCTACAACTCGTTCACGGCGCACACGGTGGACGAGCTGATCCACTGCTTCAAGCGCGCCTGGGCCGACGCCGAGGTCGGCGTCGTGGCGCTGACGGGCGCGGGGGAGAAGGCCTTCTGCACCGGTGGCGATCAAAAGCAGCGCGCGCAGAGCGGCGACTACGGGCCCTCCGAGAGCGGGCTGTTCGAGATCGAGATGCTGCACCGCGTGATCCGCGACATCCCCAAGCCGGTGATCGCCGCCGTCAACGGCCTGGCGATCGGCGGCGGGCACGTGCTGCACGTCATCTGCGACCTGTCGGTTGCCGCCGAGCATGCGCGCTTCGGTCAGGCCGGGCCCCGCGTGGGCTCCTTCGACGCCGGCTTCGGCACGGGCTTCCTCGCGCGCGTCGTCGGCGAGAAGCGTGCCCGGGAGATCTGGTTTCTATGTCGCAAATACGACGCGCAGGAGGCCGAGCGCTGGGGCCTGGTCAACCGCGTCGTCTCCGCCGACCAGCTGCGCGCAGAGGTCCGCCGCTACGCCGACGAGATCCTCGCGCTCTCTCCGACCGCGCTGCGCTTCCTCAAGCAGTCCTTCAACCAGGACACCGAGCACATGGCCGGTCAGGCCGCGCTGGCGTTCAGCGGCCTGCACGAGTTCGTCGCCAGCGAGGAGGCGCAGGAGGGCATCAGCGCCTTCGATCAGAAGCGCCAGCCTGACTTCGCGCCCTACCGCGCGCGCGTCTCGCAGACGCTCTAGCCGGTCGCAGACGCTCTAGCCGCCGGCGAGTCGAGGTGGGGCATCTCGCCCGACACACGGCGATAGCCATGGTATCTACTCGGTATATACGTTTGCGCACGCAGCGTGTGGGAGGACAGCGACCCCGGTAATCGTGGCCAGAACATCCCGTGGCCAGAACCGTCGCCATCCGCGTCGACGCGCGTCGGGCACCAGCGCACGACAAGCCGAGGCCCCTCTCGGGGCCTCGGTGTCGTCAGTCTGCAGAGATGCTCAGGCAGCCTCGCGCAGGGCCGCCAGCTCAGGCGACTCGGCGAGCTTCTTCAGTGCGCGCTGCTCCAGCTGCGAGGCCCGCTCGGCGGAGAAGCCGAGGCGTTTGCCGATCGCGGTGAGCGTCTGAGGCTCCTCGCGCCCGGTGCCGAAGCGCAGCGTCAGCACGGTGCGCTCGGTGTCGGGCAGCTGCGAGATCGCGCGGTGCACGATTCGCTCGCGCTCGTTGTCCCATGCGGTCTCCTCGGGCGCCTCGGCGTCGGAGGGCAGCAGGTCACCGAGTGCGGTGTCGCCGTCTTCACCGATCTGCTGGTCGAGGCTGACGAGGGCGGCGCGCTGGTGGCGTACCTCCTCGACCTGCTCGATCGGCAGTCCGGTCTCCTGTGAGAGCTCCTCGATCGTCGGCTCGCGGCCCAGCCGCACCGACAGCTCGCGCTCGACCCGTCCGACCTTGCGCGAGCGCTGGGCGACGTGCACGGGCAGGCGAATCGTGCGACCGGAGTTCTCCAGGCCGCGCTGGATGGCCTGGCGGATCCACAGGGTCGCGTAGGTGGAGAAGCGAAAGCCCTTGCGCCAATCGAACTTCTCTGAGGCACGGATCAGGCCGAGCATGCCCTCCTGGACGAGATCGCCAAGGGGCAGGCCCTGATTCTGGTAGCGCCGGGCGTTTGAGGCGACGAGGCGCAGGTTGGAGTTGACGAGCAGTTCCTTGGCGTGCAGGTCGCCGCGCTCGATCCGCTGGGCCAGTTCGATCTCCTGGGCCGGCGCAAGCAGGGGGTAGCGGCGCGAGTGCGCAAGCAGCTGGTCGACTGCCTCGGGGATGAACGTATCGGACGTGCTGAGGTCGAGGCGCTCGATTGGGCTGTCGAGCCGGTCCGGCGCAGCCTTGACGGCGCCCTCGGCAACGGCCTCGGCCTCGCGCTCCTCGCCGGTGGCGGGAGCTGTCGGGTCGATGGTGGGGATTGTGGCTACTGGGGAATCTGACATTTGATCCTTCTAATCCGATGCTTGGAGTCGGAATTATACGGCGCGGTAGTTGCGTTGTCAACCATATTCTTCGAGCGGTCTTCGGTTGCCCTGCTTCGACGTCTCCTAAGCACCTACCTGCCCGTCCACGTTGAATGTATGCGGGTGCTCACAACCAAACCCCGCAGGCGCCCAAAAGGCACGCCGGCCATAGAAGATGACGCTCGGCGGGCACTGGACGGCGTATCGGCCCGCTCCGAGCGGAGGCTGAGGCACGCGGGCTAAGCTCGGCGAATGACCATAGATCTGTCAAACCAGGTAGTGGCCGCAACCGGCGGCGGCCGCTCCCCGAGCGCTACTCGACTGGCTGCCCGTTGGCGCTCAGGGCGACGTCGATGTTGCCGCGCGTCGCATTGGAGTAGGGGCAGACTTTGTGGGCGGCGCGCACCAGCTCGACGGCCTCGGCCGGGTCCTCGATCGAGGGCAGGCTGACGTCGAGCTCCACAGCGATCGTGAAGCCTCGCTCCTCGGTCGTGATCAGCGACACCTTGGAGTCGATCGCGACGTCGCCGGCCTCCTGTTTGTTGCGCCGCGCGACCGTGCCGAGCGCCCCCTCGAAGCACGCCGCGTAACCGACCGCGAACAGCTCCTCCGGGTTGGTGCCGCCGCCTTGACCGCCCATCTCCTTTGGCAGTCGCAGATCGACCTCCAGCACCCCGTCGGAGGTGCGTCCGTGGCCGGCGATGCGTCCGCCCGTGACGTGCGCCTGCGCGGTGTATAGAGCCTTCGCCATGCCGTTCCTCCTCGTTGTCCAGTTGGTCTTCAACTCGTCTCGGCGTTCGCGCCGCGGCCGGCCGGCCGGATGTCCAGCTGGACGATCTGTGATCGGTCGCCGCCGGTGTGGTCCACCTGCAGCGTCGTGTGGTCGAGCGCGAAACGATCGTGCAGCATCGCCTCCATGCCGCGCCGCGCCGCGTGGCAGTTGCTGTCGCTGCCGACGAGCACGTGCGCCGACAGCGCCGAGAAGCCGCTGGTGATTTCCCACACGTGCAGGTCGTGGACCTCGACGACGTCGGGCTGGGCGACGAGCGCCTGGCCGATCGCCTGTGGATCGAGGCCCTCCGGCGCGGCCTCCATGAAGATCCGCCCCGAGGCCTTCACCAGCGAAACGCCCGAGCGCGTCATCAGCCCGGCGATCAGCAGCGAGACGATCGGGTCGGCACGCTGAAAGCCCGTCAGCAGGATCACCGCAGCGGCGACGGCCGTGCCGATGAAGCCGTACAGGTCGGTGACGATGTGCTGGAAGGACCCCTCGATGTTCAGGCTCTCGCGGTTGGCCTGTGCGAGCATCCACGCGGCGACGAGGTTCACCAGCACGCCGAGCAGCGCGACGATCAGGATCAGCCAGCCACGCACGACCGGCGGGTCGAACAGGCGGCGGATCGCCTCGTAGGCGATGAACGCGGCGAGGATCAGCAGGCTCACGCCGTTGGCCTGCGCGGAGAGGATCTCCACGCGTCTGAAGCCGAAGGTCATCGCGCCCTTGGCCGGGCGCGCCGCCAGGCCGATCGCCAGCAGCGAGAAGCCGATCGCGGCCGCGTCGGTGAGCATGTGCCCGGCGTCGGAGAGCAGCGCGAGCGAGTGCGCGACCACGCCCACGCCGACCTCGACGGCGACGAACGCGACGATCAGGCCGAGCGTGATCGCCAGGCGTCGGCGATCGGCGTCTGCGCGGACTACGTGGGAGTGCCCGGTGTGATCATGAGCCACGGGCTCACCATACGACGTGGCACTGCGCGCGAGCGGCCGGTCAGGCCAGTGGTGGCACTCGCGCGCGCTGGATCAGTAGCGGTAGCCGCCACCCGATTCCGCCGGCGGCGATTCCGGCGCCGCGGCAGGCGTGGCGGTCGTCGCGGCGGCGCCGACCGTCACGGCGTTCCACGTGCCGACGTCCTTCAGCCCCTGGCCCTTGGCGTCGCCGGGCTGATCCTGGGCGAAGCTGTACAGCGGCATTCCCTTGTAGGTGACCTGCTCGCTGCCGTCGGGGCGCTTGACCGTCCCCAGCGAGCCGACGCCGCCGCCTGTCGTGCCGCTCGCAGACGCCGCGAACGGGTGCCAGACCTGCAGGCAGGCCGAGCTCGTGCAGATGAACTTCCCGCCCTGCTCGCCGCTCAGCCGGTACAGCGTCATGCCACCGGCGTCGGTCAGGACCGTGGCGCCGAGCGTGGAGTTGGCGGCCGTCTTGACGGCCCCGCTCGAGCTCGAGCCTGCCGCGGCGGACGGCGCTGGCGATGTGGCGGGCGCGCTGGACTTCGAGGAGGAGCCGGCGCTGTAGGAACTGCCCCCGCAGGCGGCGAGCGCCAGCGATGCGGCGAGGGCGGGGAGCAGGCATATCGCGGTTCGGCGCATCGAGGGCTCCTTTGCGAGACGGGAACGCCTGGCGGTCTCAGACCGAGAACAGGCACTGCCCGCAAGACGCCGCTCGCCGGGATTCCTTTCGCCGGGTGAACCTCAGCTTCGCCCGATGCCATGCCGCCGAGCCGGCGCCCGGGCGCCGCACGGCCCGCTGCGGGCGCGGACCTTAGTCTCTAGCGATGGGAGCGGCCGAGGAGACCGAGCAGCTGCTGACGCCGCGACGCACGACGCTCGTCTCGATCGCCGCGGCCGGCCTGCTCGTCGCGCTGAAGCTCGGCGTCGGCCTGGCGACGGGCAGCCTCGGGCTGATCTCCACGGGGATCGAGTCAAGCGGCGACGTGATCGCCTCGGTGCTGACCTTCTTCGCGGTGCGCCTCGGTGGCCGTCCGGCCGATCCCGAGCACCCCTACGGCCATCGCCGGGCAGAGAATCTCGGAGCACTCGGCGAGGCGGGGATTCTCGTTGCCGGAGGCGTGTTCGTCGCGGTGGAAGCGCTCAACCATCTCGTCAGCGGCTCGCCCCCTCCGGGGCTGCACTGGTACCAGTTCGCGGTGATTGCCGTGGCGCTCGTCGTCGACCTCAGCCGCACGCTCGTCTCGCTGCGCGTCGCGCGCGTCTACTCCAGCGCTGCGCTGCGCTCCAACGCGTTTCACTTCGCCGGCGACATGGCCGGCTCGTTCGCGGTGCTGATCGGGCTGCTGGGCGTGCAGGCCGGGTTTGCCCAGGGCGACTCGGTCGCCGCGCTCGTCGTCGCGGCGATCATCTGCGCCGCCGCGGTGCGGCTGATCGGCGAGAACGCAAACGTGCTGATGGATCGCACGCCCGCCGAGGCTCGCGAGGCGGCCGAGCGCGCGATCGCCGCGCTCGGCGCCGACATCGAGCTCAGCCGCCTGCGATTGCGCGAGTCGGCCGGGCGCTACTTCGCCGATGTCGTCGTCACTGTGCCGCCGGGCCAAGCGGTCGTCGAGGGACACCAGTCGGCCAACCTGATCGAGGACGCGATCGGCAAGGCGCTGCCCGGCAGTGACGTCGTCGTGCACGTCGAGCCCCGCCGCCGGGGACTGGATCTGCGCGATCGGATCCTCGCGATCGCGCTCGCCGAGCCGATGGTGATGGAGGCGCACGACATCACGATCTTCGAACAGGACAACGCCGTGAACGTCTCGCTGCACCTGAAGTTCCCCGCCGACCTCGACCTGCAGGAGGCCGAGCAGATCGCCAACCGCGTCGAGCAGGCGATCTGCCAGCGACCGAGCGTAGCGGCGGTGCAGACGCACCTGGAGCCGCTGGAGCGCACGCTCACCGCGCGCGCGGCGGACGTCAGCGCGGACATCCACGCCACGCGCGAGATCGAGCGGTTGGTGCGCGAGCGCACCGCGAGCGCCCCCCAGCGCGTCAAGCTGCTGTCGACCGACGCCGGGCGCGTGGTCTTCCTCACGCTCGGCGTCGAGCCCGGGGCGTCGCTGTCGGCCGCCCATCGCCTGGCCAGCGAGCTGGAGGAGGAACTGCGCCAGCTGATCCCCGACATCGCCGACGTCGTGATTCGCACCGAGTCCTGAGCGCCTCGCCGGGAAGGATCACGCCCCCGCGACGTCTCGATGGTCAGTGGACCACGAGAAAGGGAGCGAGATGCCCAAGCCAACGCGCACGCACAGCGGAAGATCGCCACGAGTCCGACGCCGCCCTCGTCGATCGCTGCGCGCGGCCGCCGGCGCGGCGCTGCTACTCGCAGTCATCGCCTCGACGGCGCTCGCCGCCCACCTCGCGCTGACGCTCGGCTCGACCTCCAACGTGGCGCTCAACGAGCGCGTGGTCGTCAACTCGTCGGGACGCACGCTGTACACGCTCAGCCCGGAGACGAGCAG
>JADGPP010000007.1 GCA_017882375.1 Solirubrobacteraceae bacterium
ACCGAGCCCGGCGCCCCGCTCTCCCGACCACCCCAAACCGCCCGTCACACGGACGCGATCAAACACGCCCACTTGACAAACGACACGACATATCAGCTGTAGTTGGGAAACACACCCAGCCGCCAGGCACGCCGAACGCCCGCCGCAGCATTCCGCGCCCGCCAGGCGGACAATGCGCAGATGGCGACGCATCAGCAACTCGCGCCCGAGAAAGTCTCAGACCAGCTCGAGCGGTGGCTGGCGCAAGACGGTCGCAGGACCCTCGGAGGGCTGATCGACGCCTTCGGCGAGGGCAGCTTTGCGCTGCTCTTCGTCGTGCTCATGGCCGTGCCGGCCCTGCCGCTGCCGACGGGCGGCGTCACGCATGTGTTCGAGGTGATCGTCATGCTGCTCGCGCTCGAGCTGACGCTCGGGCGCCGGACGGTGTGGCTGCCCGAGCGCTGGCGGCGTTTGGAGCTGACCAGTGCCAGACAGGAGAAGTTCGTCGCCACGCTGCTGCGGCGCATCCGCACGCTCGAGCGCTTCTCGCGCCCACGCGGGCGCTGGCTGTTCGGGCACCGCCTCAGCGGCAGCGTGTTCGGCCTCGCCGTGCTCGGGCTCGCGCTCACCGCCTTCCTCGCGCCGCCCTTCTCCGGCCTGGACACGCTGCCATCGATCGGCGTCGTCGTGCTTGCGCTCGGCTACATGATGGCCGACATCGCGCTCGCCTCGGCCGGGCTGCTCATCGGAGCGCTCGGCTTGGCCTCGGTCATCTTCCTCGGAAGCATCGCCGTGAAAGCCGTCAAGAGCGTGTTCTAGATCGACTAATCAGATCATCCGATCTGGATAGGTTTGCAACCATTCCCCGGTCATGCGGATGCTGACATGGGGGATTGTGCTATTCGGACTCGGCATGGGTCTTGCGACGATGCGCGTCCACGGCTCCAGAAACGAGCGCGCGGCGATCATGCGCGCCGTACGAGCCCCGTTCGCCGACCTGCGCCGGCGCGATGCGCGCCGGCTGTGCGCCGACCTCACCCCCGCCGTCGATGCGCGCCTGGCGCCGGGCAACGGGAGCTGCCCCGCGCGGCTCAGTCAGACCTTTGACCCGACACGCAACGCAGCCGAGTACCTGGCTGCGCCGGAACCAGCACCGCCGTCGCGGCTGAGCGTGACGCGAATCTCCTGGCACGGCGACCAAGCCAGCGCCGTCTCCTCCTACCCCGGCATTGCCGGCAGCGAAAGGCATTGGCGCCTGCAGAGAGTCAGGCAAAGATGGCGGATCGCCACGCCCGCCCGGCTGGATATGCGATCAGACTGCCAGCATCAGCAGTTCGGCGGGCACGCCTGCGTCAACGCGATGTCGATCCGCTTCGCGCACGCCACCTGCCGGCTAGAGACACGCCACGGCGCATGCAGCGAGCCCTGAATGCCGGTCACTACGACGCAGCGTCCTCGACCTCGCCCGCCAGTCGCACGAGCGTGACGTCCAGCGCCTGCGCGAGCCGCTTCACCGTTATCCACCCGGGGCTGTTGAGTCCGCGCTCGATCCGCGACAGCGCCGACGCCGTTATGCCGGCGTCGAAGGCCAGCTGTTCCTGCGTGATCCCGCGGTCCTCGCGAAGCTGTTTGAGAAGCCCCGCCAGGATCATGTCCGGATGCTCGTGCACCTAAGAAACATGCCGGAGTTCTAGGGTCAAAGTCCAGGGATTGCAGTCCTAGGACTCAAATACATTGTAAGGTGTCGCGCTGCACAATCATCCCCACAGATGGTCAGGTGCATCGACGGGCCGGACGCGCCGGCGAAGGCTCGCGCGCGAGGCCCGTCCCGCCAGGAGCCTCCGGAGCGATCTCCGGGGGCTCTCGGCGTACGCCGGTATGACACTACGCGCCGAGATCGGCATACGCCGGTACAGCACTTCTACGGAGGGGGAGGGATTCGAACCCTCGTCGGAGGAATCTCCCCCGAAACGGTTTTCGAGACCGCCGCATCCAGGGAAAATGAGCCCCCATATTTGGCGCTAGGACTGGGATCACAGCCACCGGACCATCGGGGAAAAGGCCCGGGGGAATGGCTGGGGGAACGAACTTCCTGGCGAGTTAGTTCGCGTCCGCATTGCTGCACCGCGCACGCTCGCTCCTCCGCGAAAGGAGGCGCAGGTTCGGCGCGGGCGTGGACGACTGCAGCTCGGTCGTCCAGAGCGAGCGTGAGTCAAGGTCTTGTTCAGACGCTCGCTCAACCAGATAAGCACAAGCGCGGCGGAGTGGTGGCGCGTGCCCGTAGGCGCGGGTGAGCGTGCGGGGGCGCGGACACCATCGAACTCGCCCATGGCGGGCACGATAGCCGTCGGGGTGCACCAGGTCAGCCCGTGTGGGTGACCGCGAGCGGCACATCCAAAATGGCTCTCTCGCGGCTTAGAGCGGGCGGGCGGGCGGAATCGGCGGCCAAGCGTTGACGCCCGAACGAGGCGGCGCGACGCATAAGCGGTCGCTCGAGAAGAAGAAACGACAGGTGCGCGGCGACCAGGGTAAGGCCGAGGGCCTCTGCGAGGTAGTGCCAGCCGCTCACATTCTTCCCCGCAAGCCAGGCCAGGATCGGATAGTGCCAGAGGTAGACGCCGTAGGAGCGGTCGCCGAGCCACTTTCCAACCGGCGTTGCATTGTTGCCGCTGGCGTTGATCGCAGTCAGCACGATCAGGGCTGCGAGCAGGCCCAGCCCGCAGTATTCGAGGAGCGTGCCCTGGGTTGGGTGCGGCGGCGGAGCGAGGTGAGCGGTGAGTAGCAGATAGCCGGCGCCGGCGAGCGCCCACAGGCAGCTCGAAGGAAGCCTGATCCGTCGAAGCAGCGGTGTGGGTTGAGCAACGACAACCGCGACTGCCATACCGATCGCGAACCATCCCGTATAGCCGAGGATGGTGCCGCCGAGCACCCCGTCAGGGCTGAAGGCACGCACCGCGATCGAGATGAGGCCCAAGCAGAGCAGCACGAGTCCCTCGAGCCGTCTGGTGTGCGCGCAATCAACGACTGCACGCCGAGCGCGATAATTGGTGCGGCGGCGTAGAAGCACAACTCGACGTCGAGCGTCCACGCCACCGACAGCCCGCGGTAGTAGTTGATCGGCGAGTAGATCTGGCCGAACCCGGCGAAGAGACCAAAGTATTCTGACCCGACCGGCTGCACCTGCTGGGGGAGCAGGACGACGAAGAAGGCGAGGGCGATCCAATAGGCCGGAGCGATCCGCAACACGCGCCGCACCGCGTAAGCCCACAGGTCCAGGTTGCGACCCGACCGCCGGATCTCGACGAAGGGCCGGTAGATCACCAAGCCAGAGATCACGAAGAAGATCGCGACGCCGAAGCGCCCGAGATAGTCGAGCCCCAGATCGGGGGTTCGACCGTGGCGGCCAAGCCAGAACAGCGAGGCGTGGCAGGCAAAGACCAGCAACGCGGCGACGGCGCGCAGATCGTCGAGGCGGTTCAGACGCGACAGGCGCGAGTGCGAGTACACCACTTCGCTATCGACGTATGGCTCGCCTGCCTTAAGAACCAGTTCGGGATCGTCGATCAGATTTGCATCGCGTCCGCGCGGAGTCAGCGCCCCCGCTGAGAGAAGCGCAGCGCGCCTACCGGAGCCGAGCCGCCCATCTGGGCTTCCACGCTCTTCTTCGCGCCCTCAAGCATCCCCATTGCGACCCAGAAGGTGTGGCATGGGGATCACCGTGGTCGTGACCATCCGCGGTGCAGGTATTCTGCCGCGCATGAGCGTCGAGCCCGCCACGCAGAGACAGGCACCGGAGGGCGTCGAAGCCCTGATCGAGTCGATGCGTCGCGGCCTGGCCGCGTCGCATTGACCCCGGCGCTCGCGCCCTCAACCTCTGGCCGCTGGCGGCTGGTCGGGT
Source organism: Solirubrobacteraceae bacterium (assembly GCA_017882375.1). Classification (GTDB taxonomy): domain Bacteria; phylum Actinomycetota; class Thermoleophilia; order Solirubrobacterales; family Solirubrobacteraceae; genus Palsa-744. The sequence goes on from JADGPP010000007.1 coordinate 3,878, forward strand.
GGGCCGCGCGGCCGGACTCGGGGGAGATGTACGCAAGCGCCAGCCAAAGACGATGCTCTGCGCACCCGGCCTGACGGTCTTTGACCCCGAGAAGCGTCCGAGCGATGCGACGACGGCCCTGGCGGTCGTCTGTGCGACCTGGCTGGAAGATGTCGGCATGAGCGACTTCCAGGCGCTGCGCCTGGCGCCGCCCGTGCTGGAGGCATGGGCTCCCGGAGGCCGGCTCATCTTGCGCGCGGTCGTGGACTTCGATCTGGAGTGGTCGTTGCCCGCTGCGGACGGGATCTAGAGCAAGGACCCTTCAACCGGCCGCCGTGACGACGCGGTGCGGGCTGCTCCGGATTTCAGAAAGGGCACTTACTGTCCTCCCGACCCATTGAAAGGAATCGGGATTTTCTTTCTAAGCGAGGTAGACTTGGCAAGCAACCTTTCTATTTCAGAAAAAGCCCATGGATTCCGCCATCTTCTCCCCGCAAGCTCCTGGCCGCCTGGTCGGGATCTACGACGGCAACCAAGCCTTCGTCCCCACCCCCCTTCCACCCAGGCTCGAGTTCACGCATGAGCTGGCCGGGCGTCTCGCGGATGCCGCAAACGGGGTCGGTCTCCTGGCCGGCACCGGCCGAAACCTCGCCAACCCTGCCCTGCTGATAGCGCCATATCTTCGCCGCGAGGCAGTGCTCAGCTCGCGGATCGAGGGAACCGTGAGCACACTCGACGACCTGTACAAGGACGAGGCGACCGATAAGGTCGCGAGCGCTCGACGCGAGGACGTGCGGGAGGTCCGCAATTACCTGCTCGCTCACGAATATGGCCTGGAGCGCCTCAACACCCTCCCGCTGAGCCTGCGGCTGCTGCGCGAGCTGCACGAGCGGTTGATGCAGGGCGTCCGAGGCCGCGACCGCCACCCGGGCAGGTTCCGGGATTACCAGAACTGGATCGGGCGCGATCCCGACGTGCCGATCGAGGAGGCGAGGTATGTGCCGCCTCCGGTGATCGAGATGAGGAAAGCGCTCGGCGAGCTGGAGACGTTCCTGCATAGCGATGCGCTTCACCCGCTCCTAATCGCGGCACTCGCTCACTACCAGTTCGAGACGATCCATCCTTTCGGCGACGGCAACGGCCGCCTGGGCAGGCTGCTGATCTCTCTGCTCCTCCACGAGCGGGGTCTCCTGTCGCAGCCGCTGCTCTATCTCTCGGCCTATTTCGAGCGCAGCGGCACCGAGTATTACGACCGCCTTCTGCGCGTGAGCACCGATGGCGACTGGACCGGCTGGCTCGTGTACTTCCTGCGCGGCGTCGACATTCAGGCGAAGGCGGCGGTCGATGACGCCGAGAGGCTTCTCGACCTACAGGCGCGCTACCACGAGCGGCTGGCGAAAGCGAAGGCTCGGCCGGCCGCACGGGACCTCGTCGACGAGCTATTCATCAACCCATACGTGACCACCAGCCGCGTCGCAGAACGGCTCGACGTCACAGCGCCAACGGCCCGCGCCGCGATCCACGACCTGGTCGAGCAAGGAATGCTCACGGAGATCTCTGGGCGCAAATGGGGGCAGCTCTTCCTGGCCGGAGAGGTCCTCATCGCCGTGCGGGGCGACACGGACCAGTTCGACGACGGATCCCAACAGCTATCGCTCGACGGCGACGCCGTCTGACCGGAGTGCAGCGGCAGAGAATGCACACTTAGGCGAGGGAGGGAGACCTCGCGCCCCGGAGCATCGAATCGCCCAAAGCGACGATTGGGCCGAACGCCCACACGAGAATGAGGCAGTTGCGCGAGCACGAAGAGCGCAGCCCGCGCGCGTGGCGAGCTTGGGGGTAGGAACCCGCGCGCGGAGCGCTCGGGTTCCAAGCCACGGGCTTCAATCGGCGTCGCCATGAGGGCCGCGAGAAGCCTCCTCGGGGGAACGGCTGGGGGAACGAACTTCCGGAAAAGGGGCGTTCGTTGACGTTTGTTGACGCGCCGGCGTGACGGGCCTTGCGTATCCTGAGTGGAGCTTTCTTCCTGCAAACCAGCCAGATTTGGCTCTACAACGGAGGGGGAGGGATTCGAACCCTCGTCGGAGGAATCTCCCCCGAAACGGTTTTCGAGACCGCCGCATTCAACCGCTCTGCCACCCCTCCAGGCCCGACCGGAGGACGAGCAGTGATCTTAGTCCAGTCGCCGCAGCGTCAATCCCCGCCGGCGGCCTAGCGGCGTGAGGCGAAGAACGAGCTGAGCAGCTCGCCGCATTCCGGCGCCAGCAGACCCCCGGCGACCTGGGGACGATGGTTCAGCGCGGGCTCGGCGAGCACGTCCAGCACGCTGCCGCAGGCGCCTGCCTTGGGGTCGCTCGCGCCGAACACGACGCGCGCCACGCGCGCCAGCACGATCGCCCCCGCACACATCGCGCAGGGCTCGAGCGTGACGTAGATCGCCGCGTCGAGCACGCGCCAGCTGCCGACGGCGCGTGCGGCCTCGCGCAGCGCCAGCACCTCGGCGTGAGCCGTCGGGTCCTGGCGCAGCTCGCGCTCGTTGTGCGCCGCCGCCAGCAACTCGCCGTCGCGCACGACCACGGCGCCGATCGGCACATCCTCGTGAGCGGACGCCAGTTCGGCCTCGCGCAGCGCCAGGCGCATGAAGTAGTCGTCGCGGGGAAAGAAGCGCTCGCTCATCGGTCTGCCCGGGGGCTCTGCGACAGTGCGTGCCGCCCGCAGGCTTCCGGCGCATCATCATTACCGATAACCGCCTATGTCTCTTCGCAACCGCCGCACCCTCCGCCGTCCCTGCGCATCCCGCTGGCCGCTCGCCGCCGCCTGCGTCGCGGCGCTGGCCGCGACCCCCGTCGCGGCGGCCGGCGCGACACCCGCCGTATACGCGCCCAGGCAGATCGTCGTCAAGTACGTGACGGCGACAGCGCCGCGCGCGCGGGCGGCCACGGCGCACGCCGCCGGAGCGCGCGACCCGGTCGTCACCGCGCCGCACACCAGGCTCCTGCGCCTCGCGCCCGGCGTCAGCGTCGGCGCGGCGCTGCGCCGCCTGCGTGGCCAGCGCGACGTCGCATGGGCCGTGCCCGACTATCGTGCGCGCGCGGCCGGCGGACTGATTCCCAACGATCGCGGCGAGGGCAGCGCTGCGGGGGACTGGCAGCAGCTGCAGTGGAACTTCTCCGGGCCGTTCGGCGTGAACGCGCCGCAGGCGTGGTCGAACGTCGCCGCCGACGGCGCACCCGGCGGAAGAGGAGTGGTCGTCGCGGTGCTCGACACCGGCGTGGCCTACGCGACGCACGGGCGCTTCCGGCGCTCACCGGACTTCTCGCGCTACGGGTTCGTCGGCGGCTATGACTTCATCGCGCACAACCGCTTTCCCGACGACCGCAACGGACACGGCACGTTCGTCGCCGGCACGATCGCCGAGGCGACGAACAACCACTACGGGCTGACCGGCCTGGCCTTCGCGGCGCACATCATGCCCGTGCGCGTGCTCAACAGCCTGGGCGAAGGCGAAGCGTCGACGATCGCCGAAGGCGTGCGTTACGCCGTCAAGCACGGCGCGCGCGTGATCAACCTCAGCCTCGAGTTCTCCAAAATCGTGACTGCCGCGGACATTCCCGAGCTGCTCGAAGCGCTGCGCTTCGCGCGCCTCCACGGCGTCCTCGTGGTCGCCGCGGCGGGCAACGAGGCGCAGGCCGCAATCGCCTATCCGGCGCGCGCGCGCAACGTGGTCGCGGTCGGTGCGAGCACCGAACACGGCTGCCTGGCCGACTACTCCAACGACGGGAGCGGGTTGACGCTCGTCGCCCCCGGTGGCGGCGCCGACGCCAACCTCGCCGGCGACCCGAACTGCAATGCAGAAGGCCCCGCCGGTCGAGACGTCTTTCAGGTGACCTTCACCGGCTCCTCGCCACGACGCTTCGGCATGCCCTCCGGCTACGAAGGCACCTCGATGGCCGCGCCGCACGTCGCGGCGACCGCCGCGCTGATCATCGCCAGCGGCGTGCTCGGCCGCCGCCCGACGCCAGCACAGCTCATCGCACGGCTGCGCGCCACCGCACGCAAGCTCGGCGGCGGCGGCGACGAAAGCCTGTACGGCGCCGGACTCGTCGACGCCGCGGCGGCGACCGCGCCGGGCGGGCCGGGCGCCGTGCCGCGCTAGGCGGACGGCGAGGCGTGTCCGCCCCCGCACCGGCGCGATGCGATCTGGCGGTCGTCGGCGCAGGCATCGTCGGACTCGCGGTCGCACGCGAGCTCGCGCGCCGGTATCCGCGCGCCTCGCTCTGCGTGCTCGAGCGCGAGCAGCAGCCGGCGACGCACCAGACCGGCCACAGCTCGGGCGTGATCCACGCCGGTATCTACTACCGCCCGGGCTCGTTGAAGGCGCGCCTGTGCGTCGACGGTGCACGCGAGCTCTACGTCTACTGCGCCGAGCGGGCAATCGAGCACGAGCGCTGCGGGAAGCTGATCCTGGCGACCGACGAGCCGCAACTGGCGCGCCTGCGCGAGCTGCACGGCCGCGGCCAGGCCAACAGCGTCGGCGAGCTGCGCTGGCTGGAGGGCGCGCAGATCGAGCACGTCGAGCCCCACGCCCGCGCGCTCGCCGCGCTGCACTCGCCGAGCACAGGCGTCGTGGATTTCCAGGACGTTGCGCGCGCGTACGCAAGCGACGTCGCCGAAGCAGGAGGCGTCGTCGCCTGCGGCTGCGGGGTCACTGCGGTGGACGTTCGAGCGCGATCGCTGCGCCTGTCGCACGCACGCGGCCAGACCGAGGCCACGCACGCGATCTTCTGCGCGGGCGCTTGGTCTGACCGGCTGGCGGTCGCCGCCGGTGCCGACCCCGATCCGCGAATTGTCCCCTTCCGCGGCGCCTACCTGCGCCTGGTGCCCGAGCGCCGCCATCTCGTTCGCTCGCTGATCTATCCGACGCCCGACCCGTCGCTGCCGTTCCTCGGCGTTCACCTGACCCGACACCTCGACGGCGACGTGCTGGTCGGGCCGACGGCGCTGATCGTCGGCGCGCGCGACGCCTACGATCTGCGCCGGGTGCGCCGGCATGATCTGCGCGACACGCTGGCCTGGCCGGGCACCTGGAGAATGCTCAGGCGCTTCTGGCCCGCCGGCGTGAGCGAGCTTCGCCGCTCGACCTCGCGCGCCGCGCTGGTCGCCGCCGCCGCCCGCCTGGTGCCTGCTCTCAGCGTCGACGACGTCGAGCCACGTGGGGGCTTCGCCGGGGTGCGCGCGCAGGCGCTCGCGCGTGACGGGCGACTGCTCGACGACTTCTCCTTCTCCGCAGGCGAGCGCGCGCTGCACGTGCGCAATGCGCCCTCGCCGGCCGCAACCGCGTCGCTGGCGATCGCCCGGCATGTGTGCGAGCGAGCCGAGCGCGCGTTCGGGCTGACCGCCTGAGCGTTCGCCGGCCATGTCGCGCGGCTGCGGCGCCCCGCCGCGGGACGGCCCTGGGAGCGTCTAGCGCTGGACGTCCTGCGCGAGCCGGTCGACGGCGTCGGCGACGCCCTCGCGCGCAGTCGCAAAGCGCGGTCGCCAATCCAGCTCGCGCTTGATCTTGGCGTTGGAAGAGCGCGCCGAGCGCACGGCGGCGGCGACGGCGTTGCGCCCGGCTACCAGGCGCGCGAGCGCGGCGGGGATACGCCGCGGAGGCCCGATGCCCAGCCGCTGCGCGGTCAGCGCCATGAAGTCGTAGAAGCTGATCGGCTCATCATCTGCGACGTGGTAGGTCGACCCCGGCGCCGCGCGCTCGGCGCCCAGCACCAGCGCGGCGGCGACGTCGTCCACGTGCACGACGTCCCACAGGTTCTCGCCCGAGCCGATCACGGCGAAGCGGCCCGGCCGGCGCAGCTGCGCGATCAGCTCGCCGGCGTACCAGCCGCCCGGTCCGTAGACGTGCGAGGGGCGAACGACGACGGCTGGTAGACCGCACGACAACACCAGCCGCTCGCCCTCCTGCTTGGAGCGCCCATAGGGAGTCTGCACGGGCAACGGCGTCTCCTCGGTCAGCAGCGCGCCGCGGGCGTCGCCGGTGACGACGGTCGAGGCGAACACCAGCCGCGGCCCGGCCGCCGGCTCGGCGCCGGCGAGGGCCGTACATGCGTCCAGGAGGCGCGCGGTGCCATCGACGTTGACCTCGCGGATCTTGCGCTCGCTGCGCTGCGAGGCGAGCTCCGCGGCAAGGTGCACGACGCACTGCGGGCGCTCGGCGGCGACGATCTGGACGAGCCGCGCACCATCGCTCAGATCGCCCGGCAGCGCGCGCGTTCCCGCCGGCTGCGAACCGTCTCGGCGCACGAGCGCACCCACATCGTGGCCCTGCGCCAGCAGCTGCGCGCACAGCACGTGGCCGATGAAGCCGCTCGCGCCGGTGACGAGGATGCGCATGACGCGAGCCTAATGGAGCGAGACGCTGCACGCCTGCGATCGCCGGCGGCGGACTGGCGGACGAACACGGCTAAGTTGTCCGGATGCGCCCTCGGCTCTGCCTCATCTGCCTGCTCGCCGCGCTGGCCGCGCTGACGGCCGGCGCCCTTGCCCAGACGGCGGCGGGCGAACCGGCATGGACAACCTATCACCGCGACTCCGTGCGCTCCGGCAGCGATCCCGACGCGACGGCGCCGATCGCGCCCACGCTCGCCTGGCACTCGCAGGATCTCGGCGCGCCGATCTGGAGCCAGCCGGTAATCCTCGGGTCGCGCGTGTACGCGGCGACCGTCGGCGACAAGATCGTCTCGCTCGACGCCGCCACCGGGGCGGTCGTGTGGGAAAGGAGCGTAGGTACGCCGGTGCCGGCGTCCGCGCTGCCGTGCGGCGACGTCACGCCGACCGTCGGCATCGTCGGCACACCCGTGATCGACCCTGCTACCCAAGTGATCTACGCGGTCGCCGACACGTGGGACGGCTCAAGCGCACACCACGAACTCGTCGGGCTGAGCCTCGCCGACGGCGAAAAGGTCGTCGGGACCCCCGTCGATCCGCCGGGTGCCGACCCCAAGGCGATCCTCCAGCGCACTGCGCTGAACCTCGACGCCGGACGCGTGATCTTCGGCTTCGGGGGCAACGAAGGCGACTGCAGCAGCTACGTCGGCGCGGTCGTCTCGGCGCCGGAGGGCGGCGGCATGCCGCTGTACTGGCAGGTTCCCGTATCGCTGCCCTCGAAATCCGGAGGGGCGATCTGGGCGACCAGCGGGCCGGCGGTCGGCCCGGAAGGGAACATCTATGCGACGACCGGCAACCCGGTCCCTCCCGAAGGCGAACCGCCGGGTGAATACGACTACTCCGACAGCGTCGTCCAACTCAACTCGTCGCTGTTGCCGATCGGCAGCTTCGAGCCGACGAACTGGCGGGAAGAGGGCGAAAAAGACCTCGACCTGTCCTCGGCGGGCGCCGAGCTGCTGCCCGGCGAACTGCTGTTCCAGGCAGGCAAGGACGGCAGGGGCTATCTGATCGACGAGAAAACGATGGCCGGCAAACCCGGCGCGGCCGCGGTGTTCGGGGCCACGGTGTGCGGCGGCCGCGGCAGCTTCGGCGGCGATGCGTTCGCCGGCGGGGTGATCTACCTGCCGTGCACGAGCGGCGTGCAGGCGTTGGCCTACAACCAGGCGGCCCGCACGTTCACGCCGCTGTGGCAGGGACCCGTCGACGCCTTCGGGCCGCCGATCGTCTCGGGCGGGTCGGTGTGGGACATCGCGAGCGGCGGCTTCAGCGGCGGCGGCACCAAGCTCTACGGGCTGGACCCGTCGACCGGCGCACCGCGCTACACGCTGACGTTGCCAAGCGCCGTCGCCGACCACTTCGCCTCGCCGAGCGCCGCCGGCGGCCGGGTCTTCCTCGCCACCGGCTCGACCGAGACCGCCTACGTGATCTCAGCAGGCGCGTCGACAGGGCCGGCAGCGCCGGTACCGATCGCCGCTCCGATCGCCGTGAAAGCGGGCTCGCACGTGCCGTTGCTGCTGCACTCCAAGCTGCGCGCAGACAAGAAGGGGCGGGTGCGCATCGTGCTGCGCTGCACGCTGGCGACGGGCCGCTGCAGGGGGATGATCACGCTGCGGGCACGGTTCGTCTCGTTCAAGCGCGTCAAGCACAAGCGCGTGCGCCGCGTCAGCTACGTCACGCTCGGGCGCGCGCACTTCAACCGGCGCAAAGGCTCGTTCAAGGTGACGGTGACCCTCGGCAGAAGCTCGCGCGCGCTGCTCAAGCGCCATCACGGGCGCCTGGCGCTTCAGGTGATCCTCGCGGCGCCTCCGAGCAAGACGCGCAAGCTCAGCGCCACGCTCGTCGCGGCGCGCTGAAGCCCGACGCTCGATCCGCCGCCCGGCGCCGAGAGCGCTAGGTCGTGCGGATGATCAGCACCGAGCAGGGCGCGTGGTGGGAGACCTTGTTCGGCACCGAGCCGAGCAGGAAGCGCTTGGCGCCGGTCATGCCCTTGTTGCCAACGATGATCAGGTCCGCCTCCTGCTCCTCGGCGACATCGAGAATCGCATCGGCCGGGTCGCCCTGGCGCGGGTACACGTCCACGGCGACGCCCGCCTCGCGAGCGACCGCCGCGGCCGCCTCGAGCGTCGTGTCGACGTCCTCGCGCGGGTTGATCGCCCACTGCAGATCCTCTGGCGCCTCCCGGCGTTCCTCGCGCAGGCGCTGCTCGGAGACCGGCGCGTAGGCGCTCACCAACTCCACCTTGGCCCCGACGGCGCCGGCGAGGTCAACCGCCTGGCGCACGGCCTGGGTGGCCGTGTCCGAGCCATCCGTCCCCACCACGATCGACTTGAACATGCTCCTCCTAGCCTGTATCGAGACCAATGCAACGAGCGGTGATCATACCCTTGCCCGCGACCATCGTCGCGTGCTCGGGCTAACGTTCGAGAACCAGTGATCGACCTGCACTGCCACATCCTCGCGGGCATCGACGACGGCCCCGAGACGATGGAGGGCTCGCTGGCGCTCGCGCGCGCCGCCGCCGCCGCCGGCACGCGCACGATCGTCGCGACCCCGCACGTGAGCTGGCGCTATGGCAACGACTCGGCGACGATCGCGCGGCTCGTGGCGCAGACGAATGCGGCATTCGCCGACACCGACGTCGGCGTGACCGTGCTGGCTGGCGCGGAGATCGCGATGTCGCGCGCCGCCGACCTCGCCGCGACGGAGCTCGCCGCGCTGACGCTCGGCGGCGGGCCTTGGCTGCTGATCGAGTGCCCGTTCACCTCGGTCGCGATCGGGCTGGACGAGCTGATTCTCGAGCTGGAGGAGGCCGGCCACGGCGTCGTGCTCGCACACCCCGAGCGCAGTCCCGCCTTTCAGCGCGACCCGCAGATGCTGGAGTCGCTGGTGCGCGGCGGCGTTCTCACGTCGATCACCGCCGGATCGCTGGTCGGGCGGTTCGGCGGCACGGTGAGGCGCTTCGCGCTGGGGCTGATGGAAGCCGAGCTCGTGCACAACGTGGCATCCGACGCGCACGACCCCGAGCAGCGCCGGCCGGGAATGGCCGACGAGCTGCGCGAGGCCGGCCTGGAGGGGATGACCGAGTGGCTGACCGAGGGCGTGCCGGCGGCGATCATCGCCGGCGAGGACAGCCTGCCTCCGCGCCCGCGAATCGACTTCGCCAAGGTCGCCGCGCGACGCGACTCGTGGTGGCGGCACGGCCCGCTCAGGCGAGCTTCGTAATCGCTATGACCATACCCATGAGCACGAACACGACGATCGCGATCTGCATCCAGATCCAGGTCGGCGACATGACGGCTGACAGCCTACTTCGCGATAGCGGCTCGGCCCTCCGCTACGGCCCGTAAGCTCTTGTCGATGCGCCGCCGCCCATCCAGGCTCACGCTTGCCCTCCTGCTCGCATCCTGTGCGCTGGCCGGCGTCATTCCGGGTGCGCCGGCGAGCGCGACCGGACGAGCGCAGCCGGCCTCCCGCGCGGCTGCGCTGCTCGCCGGGGTCAACACCGCGGGCCTCGGTCCCGGCTCGACCCCCGTGGAAGCCGACCACACGATCGCCCTCGCGCACGAGCTGAACTCGAAGATCATCCGAATCGAGCTGCCGTGGTCTGTGCTCGAGCCGCGGGCGCGCGGACAGCTGGACCCACAGGCGCTGGAATACACCGATCGCCTGATGAACGACGCGGCTACGCAGGGCATCGGCGTGATCGTGATGATCGACGTGACGCCGTGCTGGGCCACCTCGGCGCCGGCGCGCTTGAAGCGCGCGTGCGTGCCCGGAGGGCGGGGGGCGGCAAACAGCTACCCGCCGGCGCAGCCAGCCGACTTCGCCGCGCTGGTGAAGACGCTGGCCGAACGCTACGGGACGAAGATGACCGCGCTGGAAGTGTGGAACGAGCCCGATCAGGCCAACGAAAAGTACTTCGCCGGGCCGCACAAGCCGCAGCGCTACGCGGCGATCCTCAAGGCCGCCTACACGGCGATCAAGCAGGTCAACCCGCAGGTCAAGGTGCTCGGCGGGTCGCTGGTCGGTACCAACGGGGTCTTTCTGCGCCTGCTGTACAAGGCCGGTATCAAGGGCTACTACGACGGCCTGGGGATCCACTTCTACACGCTCTCGCTGGCCTCGATCCGCGCGTTTCGCGCCGTGCAGGTGGCCAACGGCGACACCACGCCGCTGTGGTTCGACGAGTTCGGCTGGACCGACTGCTACCCGCGCAAGATCCAGGAGGAACAGGGCTGCGTGACGCCGGCCGTGCAGGCGCAGAACATCACGAACATCTTCCGCGCGCTCGGAAGCAGCAGCTACATCGCCGCCGCGACGCTGTACGAGCTGCAGGACGAGGGCAGCGAGTCGTTCGGCGTGCTGACGGCGAAGGGTGCGCACAAGCCGGCCTTCGCAGCGCTGTCGGACGTGCTCGCCTCGCCGATCGGGCCGCTCAGCCCGGTCACGCTCGGCTTGCGCAAAGCCGGCTCGAAGGTGATCGCCAGCGGCTCCGGGCCGGTCGGCGACTTCATGCACCTGGAAGTCTTCCAGGGCAGCGTGCTGCGCTTCCGCGCCTTGTTCACGCTGAACCGCTTCAACCGCTACTCGCTCAGGCTGCCCGGCGCGCTCGGCACGCACAACCTGCGCGTGCGCGTCTATATGCAGTGGACCGGCGCGAGCGGCGCGGCCCAGCGCAGCATCTGAGCGGCGTCTACTCGGCGCTGCGCAGCAGCGCGACGAACGTCAGGGCGAGGATCTTCACGTCCAGCCCGAGCGACCAGTTGGCGATGTAGTAGTTGTCCCACTCGACGCGTTCGGCCAGCGAGGTCTGCCCGCGCAGGCCGTGCACCTGAGCCCAGCCGGTGATCCCCGACTTGACCCGGTGGCGATCGCCGTAGCGCACGATGTCCTGTTTGAACAGCTCGACGAACTCCGGGCGCTCGGGGCGCGGCCCGATCAGGCTCATCTCGCCCTTGAGCACGTTGAACAGCTGGGGCAGCTCGTCAAAGGAGGTTCGGCGCAGGAAGCGTCCGACCGCCGTGCGGCGGTCGTCGCCCTCGACGCCGCCCGGCGCGGTGTCGCCGCCGAGCAGGAACTCCAGCGGACCGGCGTCGTCGTCGTCGGGGCCCAGATGCCCGTCCTGCATGCGCATGGAGCGGAACTTGTAAAGGTTGAAGGCCTTGCCGTCGCGGCCCACTCGCCGCTGGCTGAACAGCACGGGGCCGGTCGAGCTCAGGCGCACGGCGAGCGCCGAGACGAGGATCACCGGGGAGAGCAGCACGAGGAAGACGAGTGCGAGCACGCGGTCCAGGCCGTGCTTGATCGCAAACTGCACGCCGCGCGGATCGACGGTGGTGAAGGACATCACCGGCAGCCCGCCGACGGTGTCGTAGCCGACGCGGTTGTTGATCGTATCGAACATGCGCGGCACGACGGACACCTCCACTCCCAGGTCCTGACAGCGCTGGATCAGCCGGCTGACGCGCTCGTCGGCGACGGAGGAGAAGGCGACGATCAGGTTACGCACGCCGGTGCGCAGGACCGTCTCATCGAGGTCCTCGACCGTGCCGAGCACCGGCAGGTCGCGCCCGCCCACCTCGGCGATCGAGCGCGGGTCCTCGTCGAGAAAGCCGATCGGCGCCAGGCCGTACTCCGGATGGCTCTCCAGGCGCCGTGCGACCTGTGCGCCGACCACGCCGGCGCCCATGATCAACACGGGCTTGCCCACCAGCCGGTGAGCGCGCGCCCAGCGCTGGGCGAAGGACAGCACGATCCGCCCCACACCGACGCCGAGCATCGCGAACAGCCATGCGCGCACGACGACCGATTGCGGCGGTGCGTGCCCGTTGACGAACAGCCCGAGCACGGCGGCCGACATCGCGCCGATCGACACCGCGCTGATCACCGGCACGATGCCGTCGAGCACGAGCGCACGCAGGCGCGTGCGGTACAGGCCGCGCAGGTAGAAGAGCAGGACGACGAGCACCGGGAAGGCAAGCAGCGGCTGGCGAATGGCGCTCGCATGCAGGGTGCTATGCAGGCCACCCTGGGCCAGCAGGACGGCGATACAGACGAACACGAAATCCACCGTCGGGCGCAGCACGCGCCAGCCGGCGCCTTCGAGCATCCATTGCAGCCGGCCGCCGAACGTTGCTCTGGACAGGGCCTTTGGACTCGGGGCCGAGCGCGACAGCTCGCCCTGTAGGGGGAGGGTCGTGGACGTCTGCTGGGTGATCGGTGGGCGCGTCATGACGGTGGGGGCTCCTGCCCCTATACCACTACTCGGATCGTGAGGGTCATCCCTTTAGCTACCGATGGCTTCCCGCCGCGGATGTCCGCGTGAGCCGCCTCGTGAATACGCCTATGAACACCAGCGTGCCAATTGCCAGAAATATGTACACGAGGTCAGCGCCGGACAGTCCGAGCGTCCCCGACCGCTCGCCCACGACGATTCGTTCGGAGGCCGGGTAGAAGCTCGCGGTGGTTGCCGGCGCCCCGCCCGTCGCTTCCTGAGAGTCCTTGTGCGCCGAGCCTCGCGTGTGCCCCGCCCGCGCGCCTGACTTCCCGCCTGCGGACGTGCCGGACCCGCCCGACGCGCCAGTCGCGCTACTCCCGGTGCCGGTAGCCGTCGGAGAGGCCGTGCCGGCACCGCCTTCCGCCGAGGAGGATCCGCTCGCGCCGCCCGAGCCCCCTCCGCCTCCGCCGCCGCTGCGCGGCCCGTTCACGAGCGCCGAGCCGAGGATCGCCTGGTTGCCCTGTCCCGGCCCGCCGTATCCGCTGAGCAGCGAACTGGCCAGGCAAGGGGCCGGCAGGGCCGCCGTCAGGGCCACCAGGAGTCCGCCTATGAAGATGATCGTGCGATGCTCTCTCATGCTTCCTTGCCTTGGGTCCTCGCCCGGTCTGAGCAAACCACCGCGTAACCCTCCTTGCGAGCTTCCCGCCTGTACTGCGGGCGCTCGCCCTCAGCGTGCTCTGAGCGCCGAACAGCAAAGCCCCGATCTGACTGCAGCCCGCTCATACGGTATCGGAGCATGCGCGCTCTGTCGAGAGGGAAAGTTCCCATTTTCCCGAAATCAGCACTGTCCTCACGCGAGTTGACGCGCTTTGAGGAGGATCGAACGGTTGAGTTCTTCGATGTTGATCCGCTCGCCCTTGCCAACCAGCCTTAAGACGTCGCTGATGAGTTCGTCGTGGGGGCTCAGCCGCGCTGTCCGTTCGAGCAGGCGCAGGGCGTCCGCTCGATCGCCGCGTGCGGAGGCGATCGCCCCGCGCTCGAGCGTCGCATAGGCGTCACCCGGGTCGCGATCCAGCGCCAGCGAGAACTCGCGATCGGCCCGCGCGAGGTCGCCGAAGCGCAGGGCGATACTGCCCGCCAGCAGGTACGGCTCGTCGCTGAGCGGGTTCAGGCGCGCTGCGTCATTCAGGTCGCCGAAGGCCCTGCGCGGCGCCGTCGGCCAGATTCGTGCGGCGTTCTGCAGCTGCAGCTGGCTCAGCCACGGAGCGACGAGCGAGGCCGCCCCGGCGAGCGCCAGTGCCACCCCCGAGGCGAGCGCCAGGCGGCGAAGCGCCGGTCCGCTGAGCGACCGCCGCGTCCTGTCGCTCGCCCGCCGCAGCCCGGACGTCCTGGCACTCGCGCCGCTGACGGGCTCGTCCTGATGCCAACGGGCGGCGGGCGCCCTGCGCGGCGCGAGCGCGCAGGCGAGACCCAGCAGCGCGAAGGCCGGCGCGCCGAGCCCCGCGAACTCCCAGAACCAATCGAAGGAGCCGTGCACCGCCCAGTAGGTAAAGCCGGACAGCGCCGCGGCGGCGACCGCGGCCCCCAGCGGGTCGCCTCGGCGGCCGATCGACGACAGAGCGGCCCGCCCGCCCGCCAGCAGCGCGGCACCCAGCCCGATCAGCGCGAGCAACACGCCCACGATGCCCGTCTGCGACAGGGTGCGCAGCTCGACGCTGTGTGGGTAGTGAGGCGTCTCTTGCACGTGACCGCGCGCGAGGTACTGCTGCGCGAAGTTGTCGGCGCCGATGCCCACGAGCGGGTGGGCGACGAATTCATCGAGCGCAACCCTGTAGAAGTCGTATCGGCCGCTGCCCAGCCCGCTGACCAAGCGGTTGACGTTCTTGTCATTCGCTTCGTAGCCGCCCTTGAAGGTGTGCCAGCCGTGTTCGACGCGCGCGAGCGGATCGCCCGCGGCCACCCAGCCGCCCGCGAGCACCGCGACGAGCGTTGCCACCGCGACCGCGCCGATCGTCCGCCGCAGGTGACCGCGAGCGGCCTCGTCGATCACCCCGCGGCTCTCGATCGCCGCGCCGAGCGCGACGAGCAGCCCGACCAGCAGCGCCGCCACGAGAATCGCCGCGGTGGCGCTGTGCAGCGCCGCGTGCAGGTTGCCACCGTGCGACAGGCGATCGCCCACGTGGAGCACCGTGGGCGTCGTCACGCCGACCCCGAGGGCGACCGGCAGGAACACCACGAACGTCCGCACGCGCCCTGGGAGAAGGGCGAACACGAGGATCACCATGACGACGGTTGCGAACAGCGAGCCGCGGCTCTGACTGAGCAGGGCGAGGTCGGCGAGTAGCACAGTCCCACCGCCGAACAGCCCGCGCAGCGCCCAATGGAGACGTCCGCCGGCGGACAGCAGGAGGGCCGGCCAGAGCACCATGCACCAGACGGCCGCGCAGGCGTTTTCGTAGTCGGCGGGGTATTTCAGGCGGCCTTCGCTGAACAGCGCCGCGGGGTGTGCGGCGCTGTCGACGTGCACGAGAACGAACACCGCCAGGGCGATCATCGCGAGCGTCCAGGCGCCCAGCAGCAGCGCAGCGCTCGCGCCGCGCTGCTGCCACAGTGCGAACAGCGCGAACACGAACAGGTAGACGAGCGTCCGGTTGGCGCCTTCCCACGCGTCCCCCGGCACCTGCGCCCAGAGGATCGAGAGGTAGCTGAGCGCGGTGTAGAGCGCCAGGCAGAGCAGCGCGACGCGCACCGCGGTTGGGACCTCGCGCAGGCGCAGCGGCAGGGCGGCCAGCGCGATCGCCAGCAGCGCGAGCAGGATCAGCCCGCCGGGCGCCCAATGGGTGAGCGGATAGCCCGCATCGCTGCCCGCCCAGATCACGAAAAGTGCAAGTGCTCCGAGCGCTCCGAGCGCGATCGGAGCCTGGCGCAGGGTATCCCTCAGCTTCGCTATCGGCCCTGCGTCAAATGGCATCTCAGTTGAGACTATCGGCGGCGTCGCCCGCCAAAGTGAGCCGGCGCCGAGCCCAAGGTCTGGCGCGAGCCCTACGCTACGGACGATGGTCGAACGCCGCTGGATCCCGCTGGAAGAGCTCGCAGGCCGCCAGGCCGAGTGGCGCCGGTTGGCGGCCGAGAGTGAGTTCCCGACGGCCCTTCCAGACCCCGCGTGGGTGCTTGCGTGGTGGGAGCGCCCACCCGCGGCGACGACCAGTCCGGGCTAGCGGCGGTCGCAGGAGGCGAGCCTCGAGACGATGCGAACGCTCATGTATCACGACGTAGCGCCGCGCGCGCAGCGCGAGGCGGTCGGCTTCCCAGGACCGCTCGCGGCGCGCTACAAGCTCGAGCCGGACGCCTTCGAGGCGCACCTCGACGCGCTCGCCGCGACCGGGCTGCTCGTGCGACCGCTCGACGCCGACGAAGCAGCCCCCGCCACGGCGGTGACCTTTGACGATGGCGGCGCCTCGGCGCCGCTCGCCGCCGCGGCGCTCGAGCGCCGCGGCTGGCGCGGGCACTTCTTCGTCACCTCTGGGCGCATCGGGACGCCCGGCTTCCTGTCGGCCGACGAGCTGGCGGAGCTCGCTCGACGCGGGCACCTGATCGGCAGCCACTCGCACACGCATCCGACCTACATGGGCCGGCTCACGCGCGCCGAGCTCGACGAGGAGTGGGCGCGCAGCCGGGCCACGATCGGCGAGCTCCTCGGCTCGGCGCCGCGCACGGCGTCGGTGCCCGGCGGCTACCTGTCGGCGGCCGTCATCGCGTCCGCCGCCGCGGCCGGATATGAGCTGCTCTTCACATCGGAGCCCACCTCGCGCGTCTCTCACCGTGAGCTCATCGTGCGCGGCCGCTACACGATCTGGGCGACGACACCCGCCCGTGTCGCGGCCTCCTACGCGGAGGGCCGGCGCCTGGCATGCGGACGCCTGTGGCTGGAGTGGAATGCGAAGAAGCTCGCCAAGAGCGCCAGCCCGGCCGCCTACCAGGTGCTGCGCCGCATACGCGCACGCGGCTCCTGAGGAGCCGGGCACGCCCGCATGGCGGCTTGCCCGGGACGCCCCGGGGGCTTCAGCGAGCCGCGGCGAGGTACTCGGCGAGCCGCGCCGAGGCTACCTCGAGCGTCCCGCCGCGCGCCCGCTCCAGCCCAGCGTCGATCAGCTCGGTGCGCAGCCGCGGCTCGGCGGCGATTCGCTCGAGCGCAGCGACCGCCGCGGGGGCATCGTCGGGCCCGACGAGCAGCGCCGCACCTCCGGCCGCCGCGGGCACGCCCCCGACCGCCGTGGCGACCGTCGGCAGGCCCGAGGCGAAGGCCTCGACAAGCACCTGCGGGAATCCCTCCGTCCAGGAGACATGCAGAAAGGCGTGGCTCGTGCGGTACAGGTCGAGCAGGCCGCCGTCGATCGGCACGTAGCCGAGCAGCTCGACGCGCCCGAGCAGCCCGAGCTCGCCGAGGCGCTCCTGCAGCCGCGCGCGCAACGGGCCATCGCCGCACACGAGCAGCCGCCAGCTGCGCGGGCCTTGCAGCAGGCGAGCCATGATGTCCGCGAGCAGCAGCGGGTTCTTCTCGGCGTCGAGCCGTCCGACCGTCAGCAGCGTCAGCTCTCCACCGTAGTCGCGCGCGGCGACGGCCGCAGCCGCGGCGTCGAGGTCCCGCTCGGAGACCAGCGAGACGGTCGTCGCGAGGACGCTGCGCGCGTGGCCGTCGCGATACTTGCGCTCCAGCTCGGGACCGACGACGACGACCGCGTAGCGGCGCGCGAGCAGCCTCCAGATCCCCTCCAGCACATCGGCGCTCCAGTGCATCCAGCGTCGATCGGGGCGGCGACTGCGCACGTACAGGGGCATGTCCTGGCGCACCCCCAACACGAGTCGCCGGCGGCGCAACGCGGTGAGCAGCGCGAGCAGCACCGAATGGGGATAGGGGCCGAGCACCCACACCGTGTCCACCTCGTCGAGCAGTCTCCAGAAGCGCGCGACGGACACGAGCAGCGAGCGCGCCACCGACCATGGATGCCCGAGGCTCTCGTAGTGCGGCAGCCCGACGAGCTCGGTCTGCTCGTGCAGCGGGTAGTGCGATCTCCCCGGCTTGGGGTCGAAGCGGCCGACCAGCACGAGGCGATCGACATGCTCGCGCAGCGCCTCGAGGAAGACGACGAACGCGCGCTGTCCGTAGCGACGCACGCCGTCGGAGCAGTACTCGTAGTCGGTGTAGACGGCCAGCCGCACCGTCAGGCGTCCTCGCCATGCAGCGAGGGCGCGTATACGCCGGCGATGGCTGCCGCCTCGTCGGTCGGCGGGATGCCGCGCACGAGGCTCGCGAAGCCCGCCGCCGGCGGGCCGAAGCGACACATGCCGGCGAGCGTTCCGAAGCCCCAGCCGAAGTGCATGATGGGCAGCACCGCCAGCAGCAGACCCCCCTCGGCGCGCCGGCCCGGGCGCGCCGCGGTGCTCAGGCCCGTGCCGGCCACGGCCAGCAGGTAGACGAGCACGGCGAGGCGCGCGGGCGCGCGCAGCGGGCGCGGAGCGAGCAACGCCGCGATCAGCGCGAGCGCCAGCGCGGGAGCGATCAGATGCGAGCGGCGCATGCTCCCCGGGTGGCGTCGGAAGGTCTGCGCGCGGTAGTAGCCGTAGCGGTAGTACTGGCGGGCCAGTCCCTTCAGCGAGTCGCGCGGAACGTAGTAGCCGGCCATCTCCGGCAGGCACACCAGGCGCGCGCCCTGTGCGAGAAAGCGCGAGGCCATCTCGGAGTCCTGGTTGATCGGCCAGCGCTCGTCCCAGCCGCCCGCGTCGAGCACTCGCCCCCGCCGCCACACGCCGCCGAACACGCCCGTGTCGAGGTCGCGCTCCTCGGCCCCGTCGAGCACGTCGTCCCACTTGCGCGAGCCGCCGCGGCCCAGCCAGGACGCGAGCGCCATCCCGACCGCGCGCGAGATCGCGCCGACCGGGCGGGGTACGGCCGGACCGCTGACCCACTCTGTGTCGCCGCGCCGCAGACGCTCCACGCCTGCGGCCAGATAGCGATCGGCGTAATAGGTGTGCGCGTCCATCCGCGCGACGAACTCGCCGCGGGCCTCGCGCAGGCACACGTTGAGACCGCTCGCGGTGCGCCGCCGCGGGTTGTCGAGCACGCGGATGCGCGGATCGCTCGCCGCGAGCTCGAGCAGGATCTCCCGCGTGCGGTCCTCCGAGCGCCCGTCCGCGAACAGCAGCTCGAACTGCCCGTCGAAGCGCTGGGCCTGCATCGCGGCGACCGTCTCGCGGATGTGGCGCTCCTCGTTGAAGACGGGCACGAGCACGCTGAGGTCCACGCGCTCGTCGGAGCGTGGCGGCGCAGCCGGACTGGATGTCGGGAGAGCGTCCACGCTCGTTCATTATGCTGTGGGCTCCTTGAGAACACCGGATCCGGCTTGAGGTGAGAACCCGTGACCAACGCGATCGTCCTCTGCTATCACGCGCTCAGCCCGACATGGGACGCCGACCTCTCGACGACGCCCGAGCGCTTCGAGGAGCAGGTCGCGATGCTGGTGCGGCGCGGCTATCGAGGAGTGACGTTCAGCGAAGCGGTGCGCGCCGAGCCTGGCGACAGGACACTCGCAGTCACCTTCGACGACGCGTATCGCTCGGTGCTGGAGCTCGCGCGGCCGATCCTCGATCGCTTCGAGCTCCCGGCGACAGTGTTCGCGCCGACCGCCGGCATCGACGCCGCGAGACCGCTGAACTGGCCGGGTATCGACCACTGGCACCGCGGGCCGCACGAGACGGAGCTGACGCCGATGTCGTGGGACGAGCTGCGCATGCTTGCGACCGCCGGCTGGGAGATCGGCTCGCATACGGTCACGCACCCGCGTCTCACGCAGCTCGACGACGCAACGCTGAGCGACGAGCTGACGCGCTCGAAAGCCGCCTGTGAGCAGCAGCTCGGGAGCCCGTGCACATCGCTGGCCTATCCGTATGGGGACTTCGACGCACGAGTCGTCGCGGCCACGGCCGGTGCGGGCTACGGCGCGGCTGCCACCCTCCCGCGGCGGCTGAGCCCGGCCGGAGCGCTTCAGTGGCCCCGGATCGGCGTCTACCGGGCGGACGACGAGCGTCGCTTCCGCGTGAAGGTCTCGCCGACGGTCCGGCGCCTGCGCCGCTCGGCGCTGTGGCACGCGCTCGAGGCGTCGCGCGGCCTGCTGCGACGCTAGCTCGGAGCACCGAGAGACGCGCCGATTGCGAAGGTGGAGCGGTTAAGCTTTGTACCGGCCGGTCGATGCAGTGCGAGAACGGAGATGCTGGCGACGAACGCAACAGCGAGCGTGTTGATAACCGATGCCCGGGAGCGGGCGGTCGTCGGGGCTATCCGAGCGCTCGACGCCGCCGGTTACAGGGTGGCGACGACAGGGGATGCCCGACTGTCTCCGGGGGCATGGTCGCGATCTTGCAGCGAGCACCATCGGGTGTCGTCCCCGAGCGAGGACGGCGAGGCGTTCGTCGGGCAGCTGGAGGCGATCGTGCAAGACGGCGACTACGCCGCGCTCGTGATCGGCAGCGACGCTTCGCTGCTGGCGATCTCCGAGCATCGCGAGCGGCTGGAGCGGCACGTCCGGATCGGCCTGCCCAGCCGCGACGCCGTGCGCGCCGCGCTCAGCAAGGTGGAGCTGGCGCGGGCCGCCGAGGCGGTCGGCTTTGGCACCCCGCGCACGAGGCTGTGCGAGAGCCGCGAGCAGGCGCGACAGGCCGCTCGCGAGCTCGGCTTTCCGGTCATCGCGAAGTCGGCCTCGACCCTCGTGGCGCGGGGCGAGGCGACGGTGCGACCGGATAGTCGCCTGATCGCGGACGAGCCGGCACTCGGCGCGTGGCTGGAGCAGCCCGGGCCGTGGCTGATCCAGCATCGCGAGCGCGGCGAGGTGTACTCCTGCGCGGGTGTCATGGCTGACGAGGGGCTCGTCGGCTTCGCGCTCGCCCGATACCTGCGCACGTGGCCGCCGCAGGCCGGCAACGCGTCCTTCGCGGAAACCGTCGCTCCACCCCGCGATCTGCGCGAGTCCGTCTCAGCGCTGCTCGATCTGATGGCTTGGCGTGGGATCTTCGAGCTCGAGCTGATGAGCTCCGCGGACGGTGGCTTCGTGGCGATCGACCTGAACCCGCGGGTGTACGGCTCGCTTGCGCTCAGCGTGCGGGCAGGCGCCTCGCTGCCGGCGCTGTGGTGCGATGTGCTGCTCGGCCGCTCGGTTCTGCCAAGGCTCGCCCGTCCAGGGCTCTGCTATCGCTGGGAGGAGGGCGAGGCGCGCAACCTTGCGGCGCTCGCGCGGCGCGGAGCGTGGCGAGCGGCGCTCGCGGTGCTACGCCCGCGCCGCGGCTGCACGCACGCCGAGTTCTCGATTCGCGATCCTGGCCCGATCGCCGCGCGAGCGCTTCTGACGGCGCGAAAGACACTCGCGCGCAGCGGCGGCGGCGAGCGTGCCTCCGGCGGCACACGAGGCTTTCGGCGCGCGTCGGCTGCAACGGCCGGACCGACCCCTACCAACAGATCGGAGCAGCAAATGCCACAAGCCCACAGTCGTGCAAATGGAGCAGGCGGATCGACGCATCCGGTCGCGATCGTCGGCGCCGGGCCGTATGGACTCGCGGTGGGCGCACACCTGCGCGATGCGGGCGTGGCTGTGCGGCAGTTCGGGCGGACCATGTCCTACTGGCGCGAGCAGATGCCGAGTGAGATGCTGCTGCGCTCGTCGCTCAAGGCGTCGTCGATCTCCGATCCAAATCGGGCATTGCGACTCGAGCGCTACGCTGAGGAGAGCGGACGTCCGGTCGGCCGTCCGATTGAGCTATCGCGGTTCGTCGAGTACGGCGAGTGGTTTCAGCACATCACTGCACCCGACCTCGACGAGCGCTCCGTCGCCCGCGTCGAGCGCAACGAGGACGGCTTTACGCTCACCCTCGAGGACGACGAGCAGCTGCGCGCCAGCCGCGTCGTTGTGGCCGCCGGACTGTTCCCCTTCGCGCGCCGGCCGCCGGTCTTCGACGCGCTGCCGCCGACGAGCGTCTCGCACGCCTCCGAGTACGCCGACCTGAGCGTCTTCTCCGGCGCGAGCGTGGCGGTCATCGGATGCGGACAGAGTGCGCTCGAGTCGGCCGCCCTGCTCAGCGAGCACGGCGCCAAGGTTGAGGTTCTCGCGCGCGCCGAGGAAGTCTATTGGCTCGGCTGGAACCCGAACGGGGACGTTCCCGCTCGCCTGCGTTGGCCCAAACCGCCAACCGACGTGGGCGGCCGGGTCACGGGTTGGATCGCCTCCACGCCGGGCGGCTTTCGCCTGATCCCCTCGGCGCGCGCGAAGGAGATCGTCCAGTTCCGTTGCCTCCGTCCGGCCGGGGCCGGCTGGCTGCGGCCGCGACTCACCGAGGTCACGCTGTCGCTCGGGCGAGCCGTCCTCGCGGCCGAGCAGGCCGGCGAGCAGGTCGTGCTGACGCTCGACGACGGCACGCAGCGCAACGTCGATCACGTGTTTCTCGGCACCGGATACGACGTCGACGTGCGCCGCTACCCGTTCCTGGCAGCCGAGCTGAGCGGCGAACTGGAGCTGTCCGACGGGCTGCCGATCCTGCGCCCCGGTCTGGAGTCCTCGATCCCCGGCCTGCACTTCGTGGGCGCCCCGGCGACCGGCTCCTTCGGGCCGATCATGCGCTTCGTGGTGGGCACGTGGTACGCGGCGCCGGCCGTCACGCGAAGGGTGCTCGGACAGCGCCAGCCGCTGCTCAGCCAGTCCTACTGAGTCCTGGGCAACCGAGTCGGTCTGGCTGCGTCCGAGCTCAACGCTTGTGCCGCGCCGAGCGTGCGCGCCTGGCACGAGCCCTACGTGCGGCGCGCCTGTGCCTGTTCGCGGCGGCTGTGCCACGCTTGCGCGTGGCCGCGGCGTGCTTGGCGCCTGTGCCGGCGCCCCCGTGAGCGGATCCTGTTGGAGGCGCTCCGTGCGTGCCTTCTGGAGGCGCGCCGGCGGAGGGACTTTCTTCCGCGGGGGCCGACGTCGTGCCGTCCCCGGCTTCTTTTCCCACGGGGGTCGGAGCACTATCCGAGGGAGCCCCGTCAGCGCCCAGGCGGCTTGCGACTTCGGGCACCGCGCCGGCGCAGGCCGAGCCGGCGGCCGGGCGAAAGCCACCTTCGCCGGTGCCGACGAGTTCGCTGGCCGATGCGATCACGTTGTTGCGCGCCGTGAAGCCCCCGCCTCCGGTGTCGATCCCCCGTGTGGAGACGCAGTTGGCCTGCGCGACGTTGGCCACACCCAGCGGGTTGCCGGCCGGGTACCACGATTCCACGTCTCGGCGGATCAGCGAGTTGACGATCAGGTTGCGTTCGACCGTGTTGTCGTTCGAGGCGACCCCGCCGTCGCCGGAGAAGATGATGCCCTCGCCGTTTTCGGAGATCACGTTGCCGCTGATCACCGCGCCGGTCGAGCTGGGATACAGCTGAATGCCACGGTCGGCGTTGCGTGTGATGAGGTTGTCGACGATGCGGGTGTTGGTGGCGGCCTGCACGTAGATGCCGTGGTCGTGGTTGGCCGCCGGCATGACCCCGCAGTCGTGAATGCGATTGTCGGCGATCACCGTGGAGTCGGCCACGCCGTAGCTCGAGCTGCCGACGTCGAAGCAGATTTCGGTGTGGTCGTTCGTCACGTCATCCGATTCGAACGTTGCGTGGTTCGCGTTGATCGTCGGGCTGGGGAGCGGCGTGGATTCGGACTGATGGTTTCCGTTGAGATCGAGGTCGGCGGCCGTCACGTAGTCCGAGCCCCGCGGCACCCACATCCGACCGGTGATCAGCGCGCGTTCGCCGGGAGCGCTGCGCAGCACGATCGGCGCCGTGGCGCTGCCGCCATGATTGAAGCGCAGGCCATCGCCATAGCTGCCGGCGCGCAGGCAACCGACCTGCCCGGGCGCCAGCGAGTCGGCGAGCTTCTGCGCGGTGCGAAACGGCGCCGCGGCGGAGCCGCTCCCGGCGTCGGAGCCCAGCGGCGAGGCCAGCTTGTCGCACACCGTCGGGGCCGAGTCGGCGCGGGCCGGCGCGGCGAGAAGGAATGTCGCGAGACCGGCGAGGACGAGCGCGGTTGCGAGCTCGAGCGGGCGCGGTCGGACGCTTGGCCGGGCGGCTTTGGCGCGAGCCGGTGCGACGGTGGGGCATGAAACTTGCCTTGCGAGGTTAACCATCGATGGCTCGATCTCCGTTGGGGTCGTGGGAGGCTCTGCATCGACCTCACACCGCTCGTCCATGACCGAACCGACGACCACCTCAGTCGAACGTCCAAGTGCCACCGGCCGCCGCCTTGCGCCCCGAGCCGGTCGGCCGTGGATGCCGCGCACCGTCGAGCGGGTCGCTGCCAGGCGTGATCGCGCCGGCGGCCTGCGATCTCGGACGTGGAGCGCATTGGACGGTGGTCCATGCCCTCATCGCCGCGCCGGAATAGCCGCTACCGTTGTCGAGATGCGCCGCCGCCCGCCCGCCCGAGCCAGCCATGCAACGACCTAGCGATCCGGCGCGCGCGCCGGACTGGCTGGCGCCGCAGGGGCCTCGCGAAGGCCTCGGTCATTACGTCGAGATCGTCCGCGATCGTCGCAAGCTGATCGTCGCGTGCGTGCTGATCGTGACGATCGTGGCGGGCGCATATGCAAAGCTGGCGTCGCCCTCCTACAAGGCCGAATCGCATCTGCTCGTGACACCCGTCAACGGTGAAACGAGCCTCATCGGCCTCGGCCTGATCACCAACTCGGGCAACCCCACGGGAGACGTGTCAACGGCGGCGAGCCTGGTGACGACGTCCGAAGTCGCGGCGCTGGTTGCGGCAAAGGTCGGCCACACAACCGGGCGAGTCGTGCTCGGACAGGTCAGCGCGGTGCCGGTCGCGCAGAGCAACGTGGTCGCGGTCACGGCCACGGCGTCGAGCGCCAAGCGTGCGCAGACGGTCGCCAACGCCTTCGCGCTGGCGACCGTCGAGAACCGTACTCGTGTACTCCACCGTCAGCTCGAGTCGATAATCCCGACGCTCAAGCGACAGGTGGAAGCGCTCCCGGTGACCCAGCGAACGGGGCAGGGCTCACTCGGCGAACGGCTGTCGTCGCTGCAGACGCTGCTGGCCGGCCCCGATCCGACGATCTCCGTCGAGTCGCTCGCGCAGCGCCCGCAGTCGCCGTCGTGGCCGAAAACTAAGCTCAGCGTCATCGCGGGCTTTCTGATCGGGCTCGTCATCGGCCTGGGCGGCGCGTTCGCGCTGGAGAGTCTCGACCCACGCGTGCGCCGCGAGGAGACGCTGCGGCGCATCTTCCGCCTGCCCGTGCTCGCGCGCATCCCGCGCGAGCGCCGGCCCGCGTCGCGCAAGCTGCCGATGCGCCCGGGCGAACTCTCACCGGCCGCGCAGGAGAGCTACCGCATGCTGCGCGTCGCACTGGGCGCGCGCGGCCACACCGACGGAACGCGCTCGATGATGATCACCGGCTCGACGCGCTCGGAGGGCAAGTCGACGGTGGCGCTCAACCTCGCCGCCACGCTTGCCTTCTCCGGCCACAAGGTGATCCTCGTGGAGGCCGACCTGCAGCGTCCGTCGCTTGCCGGAGCCCTCGACCTGCTGGCAAAGCGCGGCAAACGCGGCACCGCCGGCGTCCTGATGGGCGAAATCTCGCTGCGCGATGCGCTCGTGCCGGTCAAGCGCCTGAGCGACAACCTGAGCGTGCTGCTCGTCGAGCAGTCGGCTCCCTATCTGGCCGACGGCCTGCTCGCCGCGAGCGACGAGATCGTCGAGCAGGCCCGGGCGCTCGCCGACTATGTGATCTTCGACGCGCCGCCCGTGACCGAGGTCAGCGACGCGCTGCCGCTGAGCCAGCACGTCGACGACGTGCTGATCGTCGCGCGCCTCGGATACAGCCGCACCGATCAGCTCGTGAACCTGGGCGAAGTCCTCTCGCGCCAGGGGGTTCGTCCTTCGGGCCTGGTGATCGTCAGCGACGACTACAACCAGGGAAGCGGTTACTACGCTGCCACTCCCTCATCGCCCGGCAGGCTCGGAGCGAGGGTACGCGAGCAGATCCCCGCAATCGGAGCGTAGGGCCGACATGAACGCCCGGGGGCGCGCGTTCGAGCTGCTCCCGTCGACGATCTTCGCGACGGCGGCGATCATCGGTGTGCTCGCCGCTCTGCAGCCCGTGGTCGCGGTCGCGGCCGCGGCCGGGGTGATCGTCGCCTACGTCGTGTTCAACGACCTCGCGATGGGCTTCGCGGTGCTCGCGTTCCTCAGCTTCCTGGACACGCTGTCATCGGGCTCTCTGAGCCCGGCGAAGGGCGTCGGGTTGCTGCTCGTGGTGGCGTGGCTGGGCCACTTCAGCGTGGGCGGGCGCGGCCAGCGCGACTTCTTCGCCGAGCACTCGCACCTCACGTGGGTGCTGATCGCCTTTATCGGATGGGGCACCGTGTCGTTGCTGTGGGCCACGCAGCTCGGCCCGGGGCTCGCGTCGCTGTCGCGATACGCGCCCAACATGCTGCTGCTGCCGATCGCTTATACGGCGATGCGCACGCGTCGCGACCTGGCGCTCGTGCTCGGCGCGATCGTGCTCGGCGCGATCGTCGCCGCCAGCTTCGGGATCCTGCAGCCGGCCGATCCCACGGAAGTGGTCGAAGGCTCCCGTGCTACCGGTACGATCGGCGATCCGAACGAACTCGCGGCCGTGCTGCTCGTCGGTCTCGCGCTTGGCGCCGGCTTCTTGGTCGGGCGAGGGCGCTCTCCGTTGATGCGGCTCGCTGCGGCACTGGCGGTGCCACTCTGCGCCGCGGGGGTCTTTCTCAGCCTGTCGCGTGGAGGACTGGTGGCGCTGGGGGCGCTTCTGATCGCCGGCACGGTCTTCGCCGGCCGCTGGCGGCTGGCGATCACGGCGATGCTCGTAGCGGTGGCCGTCGGCGGGATCGTGTACTTCACCGAGCTCGCGCCGCTTCCCGCCCGCGAACGGGTGACCAGCGCGAACGGCGGGTCGGGACGAACAGATCTGTGGACGGTCGGCTGGCGGATGGTGCAGGCGCATCCGGTCACCGGCGTCGGTATCGGCAACTTCCCGGCCGTCTCGGCGAACTATGTCCTGCAGCCCGGGGCGACTCAGCGAGCCGACCTGATCTTCTCGAGCGCTCCGAAGGTCACGCACAACACCTACCTGGAGGTGATGGCCGAGATGGGAGTTCCCGGTCTCCTGCTGTTCGTGGCCGCGATCGTCACGTGCATGGGCTGCGCGTTGAAGGCCGCACGCATCTGGGCGCGGCGCGGGCAGGCGAGCGCGGAGGCGCTCGCCCGCAGCGTGTTCCTGGGGCTGGTCGGAATGCTGTCGGCCGACTTCTTCATCTCCGACATGTTCAGCAAGCTGCTGTGGGTGATGCTCGCCCTCGGCCCGGCGATGCTCGCGATCGCTCGTTCCGAGAGCGAGGAGCAACCGCTCAAAGCGTCGGCCGGCCAATCGCCCGAGGCGTCGGCCACCGTCGCGTCGAGCTGAGCGCGCCTTCAGAGGAGCTCCTCGTAGATCGCGCAGACCCGCTCGCACCAGATGTCGAGCGCAAAGTGCTCCAGCAGCCAATTGCGGTCCTCGGCTCCCGCAGCTGCCCGCACCTCGGGGGATTCGGCGAGCAGCTGCTCGAGCCTGACGGCCAAGGCGCGGTGATCCTCGCTAGGGAAGGTCAGGATGTGTGGCGCAGCGCCCCAGCCCGCGGTACCGTGGATGTCGGACATCACGACGGGCAGGCCGCAGGCGAGCGCCTCGCCGATCGCGGATGATTGGCCCTCGTGGCGCGAGGCGCTCACGAAGATGTCGGCGGCTGCGAACAGCCAGGCGGAGTCGCTGACGAAGCTCGAGGTGCGCAGCCAGGGCGGTCGCGTGGGCAGCCGCTGCGCCAGGAACGACCGCATCTGCTCCTCCCCCACGAGCAGCGCGTTTATCGCCGGATGACGATCGGCGACGAGCTGTAGCGCGTCGACGAGCACGTCGACGCCCTTCACGTCGGGCCACCATCCCATGCAGAGGACGACATCGGCGTCGGCGTCCAGCCCAAAGCGCTCGCGTGCCGCGCCACGATCGGGCGGCTGCGCGAAGCGCTCGATGACGATCGCGTCCGGAACCGTCTCGATCCGCTCGCGCGGGGCCCCGCGCCGGACGGCGAACTCAGCCAACCAGGGCGACACCGCAATGATACGCGCGACTCGCCGGCGCGCCACGATCCGCATCTTGAGCAGGTCCTTGGCCCGCTGAGCCAGCGGATAGCCGTTGAAGCCCGTGCGGATGTGCCAGACGCACGGCACCCCGATCGCAGCAGCGGCGCTCGAAGCGACCCGGTCGGCAACCGTGAAATGCGAATGCACGAGCATGGCGCCGTGCTCGTGCACGACGGCGTCTAGATGCGCACGGTGGGCACGGCGCCGTGCTGGCAGGACCGACCACGTGACACCGGCGGCGTCGAGCTCGGCCAGCCACGGCTGGTCCTCCGCGCCGTGCTCCAGGACGAAATGCGTGCCCAGGCCGAAGCGTGCCCGAACGGCACCTGCGAGCACGAGCTCGCTCGACATGAAGTTGCCGAGGTAGGGGCTGTTCCAGAGCGTCACCTGCACCACCGAGCGCTCGGTCATGGAGCCGGCCTCAGCTTCATCGAAGCCGCCCGGCGCGCGCCGTCGACGCGGACGATGGGAGCTTGCCTTCCAGGATCGGCACGCACGGACTGCCCGAGCTCACGCGGAAGTCGCCGAGCGTCGCGTCTGCGTACTGCGGGTTGGCGATCACGTTGGAGACGGCGGTGAACCCGCCGGCGGTTGTGACAATCGGTCCTTTGCGTCCGCCAAACAGGCAGTTGTCGCGCACAATGTTCCCGACGCCGACCGGATTGCCGCTCGGGTACCACGATTCGACATTGGCCCGGATGCGGGAGTTCGAGACGACGTTGAACTGCACCAGGTTGTGGTTCGAGGCCAGCCCTTCATCGCCCGAGAAGATGATCCCCTCACCGTTGCCGTCGATCACGTTGCGTTCGATCAAGGTGTATTGCGCGTCGGGGTAGAGCTGGATCCCCCGGTCGGCGTTGTCATAGATGAGGTTTCCCACGATCCGCGTGCCGTCGGCGCGATTGACGTAGATCCCATGTTCGTGGTTGTTGGCCGGAAGCTGGCCGCAGTTGTGGATGCGATTCCCTTCGATCACCGTGCCGCGTGCGCGTCCGTAGGAGAAGGAGCCGAGCACGAAGCAGATGCTCGTGTTCTCGTTCGTCACCTCATCGCCCACGAAGCTGATCGCGTTGCCGTTGACCGTCGGTGAGGGCAGTTCCGCCGCGTTGCGCCCGTCGAGCACGAGGTCGCTGAAGACGTCGTTGCGGGCGGTGCGCGAGAACCACAGGCGCCCCACGAGTCGTGCCTGTTCACCGGGGTAGGAGCGCAAGGCGAGACGGCTCTGAGACACCTTGACGTCCTCGACGTAGATGCCACCGCGCAGGCAGCCGGTCTGCCCTGCTCGCAGCGAGTTCACGAGCCGCTGAACGATCCCCGGGCGCCCATGCCCTGGCCGGGTCCTCTGCGTCGCTGAGGCCACCACCCTGTCGCAGCGAGCGCCGGCCTGCACGCTCGCGGCCCGCGACGGGCCGCTGCCCGAGATCGCCAGAGCGGCGACCGTCAGGCCGATCGCGAGCAGACCAGCGACCAGCGCCGCGATGCCCCTCCAGGCGAGCATCTCATGCTCTCGACGCGCGAGGGGCCGACACGGTGAGAGCGTCGCACATCGGTTCGGCGGACGACCGGCTGGTTGCGCGTCCAAGCAAGATTGCGAGTCTAGCGCGGGCGCGGGCTGCTCGGCTATCGTGCCGAGCGCCGCTTCGCGCGCCT
Organism: Solirubrobacteraceae bacterium; assembly: GCA_017882375.1. Classification (GTDB taxonomy): domain Bacteria; phylum Actinomycetota; class Thermoleophilia; order Solirubrobacterales; family Solirubrobacteraceae; genus Palsa-744. The sequence goes on from JADGPP010000007.1 coordinate 33,374, forward strand.
GGCGCTCTGAGCGAGATCGCTTGTGAGCTGCGCCAGGCGCAAGCTGCCGCGCAGCTCCCGTCGGCGCATGTCGATGGCCTCGAAGCGTCCGTCGGAGGAGTAGGAATGCGTTGCTCGAGCGCCGCCGACGTCGGCAGGCTCGAGGCGGGCGATCTCGTGCTCGGCGTACTCCGTGCTGCTCAGCACGTCGATCTCGCGGAACGAGATCGCCCAGCCGTAGCGACGGCTGCCGTCCTGGCCCGGACGCACCAGCCGTGAGCCGAAGCGCAGGATCGCGCCGGCGGGTCGCGCCCCGCGTACGTCCGACACGACGGGATTGCTTGGATGCGGATGCCACCTCCCCGCAGGCGTGTCGGCCCAGAAGAGATGCAGCTCGTCAAGCGAGCTCGCGTGCGGGGCGGCTATCCCAACGAACAGCCACAGGCGATCGCCATGAGCGAGCAACGTGGCATCGGCGGCCTCCACGTCGTCGAGCATGATCGCCTCGCGCCGCCAGGTCTTCGGGAAGTCGACCGCGCGGTAGAGCTCCACACGCGACACTGCCGAGGTCTCGGGGATCATGAAGACCTCGTCGCCGTGTGTGAAGAGGAATGGATAGCTGAGGTGGTAGGGCTGTGCCAGAACAGTCCTCGGCGGGTCCGCCGGACCGCCTTCGGGGCGGAGCTCTGTATGCGAGATCACCGCGCGCTTGGCGCCGAGCGGAACCTCCTCGCAGAAGAGGTGATGGCCCCCGGCGTGCTCGAACAGGAACGGGTCTGCGTAGAGATGGCCGGGCATCCAACGCACCAGATCGGTGTCGCTGGACCAGCCCTGCGTGAGCTGCGGCCCGCGCTGGCGTACTCGAATCGACCACGGCCGGCGAAACAGCAGCCGCACCGCCAGCACGCGCATCCACGTCAACGCCGCGTGCACCAGCAACGCCGCAGTCGAGGGAGCCGGCGCGGCCGGCTGCGACTCGGGCGCGGGAAGATCCAGACCGGGCACACGCTCGGCCGCGCGCCGAATGAGCGCTGCGAGCTTCCACAGCGCGAGGTCGCAACTCAGGATGGCCGAGAACTGGCGTACCCCGGACACGGTCCGCTCGACGACCACGCTGCCGCCGGAGCGACGCAGAAGGACCTCGGACTCCACGCAAGCAGCGCCGCTCAGGACCGCACGAGCGAACGCGTCTTCGGCCGGCTCGTGCACTCCTCCATGGCGGACGTACAGGACCTCGCGGTCCTCATCCCCGGGCATGGGACGCTCCGACAGCCAGACAACCAGCGTCGCCGGCCGAGGGCCGGCGCCCCGGTCGAGCTCCGATCGGTCGACCGGCGCCGGGGAAAGGGCGTCCGCGCCCAGGTGGAGCAGGCGGCGCTCGGCGGCGGCGTGCAGGCGGCGAGCGATGCCGCGGCGTCGGGGTCCCGCCAGGCGTATCTCGACGACGTCCAGCTCGGGGGACTCGAGCAGCCCCGACAGCGCCCGCTCCTGCCAAGCTGGCGCGGGCGCGCCGTCGAGGACCACCGCGATCGCACGACGGGCGCCGCTCACGCGTGCTTTCTCGCGCGCTCTGCGAGCAGCTCCAGGTAGAGATGCTCGAGTCGGCGGACGAGCACGTCGATGTCGAACTCGGCACGCCGGCGCTGCCGCCCCCGCTCTCCCATCGCCCGCGCACCGTGCGGATCGCCCAGCAGCGTGGCGAGCGCCTCGGCGAGCGCGGCTGGATCGCTCGGGGGCACGAGCAGGCCGTGCACGCCCGGCTCGATCAAATCCGGCAGTCCTCCGACCTCGGTCGCGACGACGGGCAGGGCGGCGTCCATGTACTCCATCACGGCGAGCGGGCTCCCCTCGAAGTCCGAGCAACACACGGCGATGTCGAGTGCGCAGAGCACGTCGGGCACGTCTGTGCGCGAGCCCAGAAAGCGGACGGTGTCCTGCAGGCCGAGCTCGGCGGTCAGTCGCTCCAGGCTCGCTCGTTCGGGCCCGTCGCCAACGATCAGCACGTGGACCTCCGGCCAACTCTCAACGAGCAGAGCGGCCGCGCGCAGGAGCACGTGATGGGCCTTTTGCGGACGCAGCACGCCAACCACTCCGATCACCGCGGCGCCCGGGCGGATGCCCAGCTCCGCGCGAACGTCGCGCCCGCTCGGCGCCGGCAGGGAATGCACGCCGTTTGGGATGAACAGCGTGCGGCGGGGATCGATGTGCTCGATCTCGATCATCCGGCGCTGATCCTCACGGGAGACGGCGATAAAGCGATCGGCGCCGCGCGCAACGACCTCGCGATCGAGGAAGCGACGCAGCGGCTTGCCTTCAAAGGACCACGTGTGCTCGTGGGCGAGCACGACCGGGACCCGCGCGAGCCTGCCGAGCAGCGTCCCCCACACGTTGGCACCGAACTTGTGCGCATGCAGCACATCGATGCGCTCCCGCCGCAGGTAACGCACGAGCCGTGCCCACACCCATACGTCGACCTTGCCTCGCCGGCGAAGGCCAAACAGCCGCACGCCGCTCGCGGACAGCTGCTCGAGCGCTGCGCCGGCCGCCGTGCTGGGCGGCCCGGGAGGCGGCCAACGACTGACGCACAGGGTGGACTCAAAGCGCGCTGGGTCAAGACGCGTCGCGACGCTCAGCGCGAGCCCCTCGGCGCCGCCATCGGTCCCCATGAAGTCGATCAGCGTCAGGACGCGCACGCGCCGCGGATGCGGACCGAAGGACGATGGTCGATCCATGTCGGGCAGCATGCTAGGGCCATTGGCCGACGCCGCAACGTCGGCGGTCGTCGCTACGCTCGGATGGTGGACGACCAGGCAAAGGACTCCTCGCCGCGCAAACGGTCGCAGGCGAGCTTCTTCTCGAGCGTGGCCAGCTTCTCGCTCCCCGCCGGAGCCCATGTCACCCCGGGAGCCGTGCGCGGCTACTACATCGACATGGGGATCAAGGCCGAGACGCCCGAATGGCCGCCGCCGGGGATGCCCCCGGCGGAGCTGAGGCTGCGCGTCGCGACGATCCAGTGGGCGCTCGGCGCCTACGAGCACTATCTCGCCGGCGAGGGTGAGGCGTGGCTGGCCGCCGCCGTGAGCTGCGCCGAGGAGCTGCTCGACGAACAGCAGACCTCGGGAGCGCTCGTCGGCGGCTGGGTACATGCGCGGCCCTTCCCCCACACCTTCCCGCTGCGCCCGCCGTGGTTGTCGGCGATGTCGCAGGGAGAGGGAGCGAGCCTGTTGGTGCGCCTGTATGCCGAGACCGGGGAGGAGCGCTATGCAGAGGCCGCGCGGCGGGCCCTGCTCCCATTGCGGCTGGACGCCTCCGACGGAGGCGTGCGAGCGACCCTCGACGGGCGATCCTTCCCCGAGGAGTACCCGACGAGCCCGCCGTCGTTCGTGTTGAACGGCGGAATGTTCGCGATCTGGGGACTGCACGACGTCGGCGTCGGGCTCGCCGAGCCTCAGGCTCTGGCCGATTTCGAGCAGGCAGTTGACACGCTCGCCGCCAACCTGCACCGCTGGGACCTCGGCTACTGGTCACGCTATGACCTGTTCCCCCACCCGGTACCGAACGTCGCGAGCTCCTTCTACCACGACCTGCACATCAAGCAGCTGCGGATGACGCACCTGCTCGCCCCGCGCCAGGAGCTGGCGGAGGGCGCCGAGCGCTGGGCCGCATATACGAGCTCGCCCTTCGACCGACGACGCGCCTTTGCCGGCAAGGCGCTCTTTCGCCTGGTCGTCCCGCGCAATCGCGAACTCGCGCGGCGGTTGCCGTGGTCGGCGATCGACGGCAGCGAAGAGGCGCAGGTGGCGCGTACACCGCGCGGCGCCCGGTGATTCAGCTTGCGCCTTGCTGCGCGCGTTGCCCCGCCGGCATCTTGCGCGCTATCGCGAACACCCGCTGGCCGTCGTCGGCCATGCCGAACAGCGCCTGACGGTCATCGCCGGCGCGCAGGAACTGCTCGAAGCCCCAGTTGTGGTCGACGTCGTCAACGACCACCACGCCCCCGGGGCTCAGCGCGTTCCAGGCCGTCGTCAGCTCCCAGCGAACGTTGCGCGTCGAGTGCAGGCTGTCGTGGCAGAAGATCTCGATCTGGCCCAGCTGGCGCAGGAGGGGAGACAGGCGGCGCCGGCTGGCGCCCTCGAGGTATGTCCAGCGCTCGCGCAGCGCTTGGGGTACGGCCGCCCCCACCTCGACTCGACGCTCGGGAATCGTCATCGGAGGCAGGTCGATGCTCCACAGGCGGCCGTCCCCGGCGCGTTTGAGCGCTTCGAGCATGATGCGGCTGCTCAGCCCGTGCGCGACGCCCGTCTCGACCACGTGGTCGGGGCGCAGATGGCACACCAGGCACCACAGCGCACGTGCCAGGCCGGGGTCGGCGTCGTCGTCGCCACCGAAGTTTTCGCGGCCCACGCGCAGTCCGTGCTCGGCCATCGTCGCAGTGGCCGAATCCCAAGCCGGCGCGAACGCAGTGGCGTCCGGGCAAGGCCACGGAGCGCCGATCAGCTCATGCAGGCGACGCTCCCAGTCACCGTCAGCCTCAGCCTGATTGTTCGGCAGCCGCCCACCGCGCACAGCTCGCTCCCAGCGACGGGCGCACTTCTCCATCACCTTCTGCACGCTCTCGCCCGGATCGGAGATCGCCCCCTTCATGGCCCGCGCAATGTAGGTTCCGCGCGACGGCGCGATCGAATCTCTGCTCATAGTGGGGGGCCCGTCTGGGACCCATAAGGTTGTACCGCAAACAGGCTTCGTACAGCAAGATCCCCCCGCGCTCATGACCGATCACGCCGAGCTGGCCCGCTTCTACGAGGACGCCTACTCGCAAGACCCAGCCCAGGCGGCAGTCTACGCCCGCTGGCGAGCGCTCGGCGCGATCGGTAAGGCCGACCACGTGATCGCGCTGTGCGCGCGCGCCGGAGTCCGCCCGGCGAGCACGCTCGAGGTGGGCTGCGGCGACGGCGCGCTGCTGTGCGAGCTTCAGCGACGCGGCTTCGGCGGGCGGCTGTCGGGCGTGGAGATCACCGAGGCGGCCGTGGCGATCGCGCGCGAGCGCCCGCAGATCGATGCGGTGGCTCTGTATGACGGACTGCATCTGCGAGACGCCGACGACGCGCACGAGCTGGGCATCCTCTCGCACGTGCTCGAGCACGTCCCCGACCCCTCGGCGCTGCTCGCGGAGGTCGCGCGCGCCTGCCGCGCGGTGCTCGTGGAGGTCCCGCTGGAGGCCAACCTGTCAGCGCGGCGATCGGGCAAGCGCGAGCACGCCGCCGAGGTCGGGCACCTGCAGCGACTCGACCGCGCCGCCACGCGAGGAATCGTCGAGCGCGCTGGCCTGCAGATCGCCTGCGAGCTGGAGGATCCGCTGCCGCTGAGCGTGCAGCGCTTCTTTGCCGCCACGCGCGCGGCGCGCATGGCGGGCACCGCCAAGTGGGCGCTGCGAGCCGGACTTCACCGCCTCGCGCCGTCGCTGGCTCGGCGGCTGTTCACGGTGCACTACGCGTGCCTGTGCCGGCCGGCCGCGTAGCGCCGGCGAACAGCAGCGACAGCACCGTGCCCATCAGCTCGTCGGGCACCGCCTCCGAATTGGCCAGCTTCTGGCGGGCGATGCCCATCCCCCAGCGCATCGATCGCCACCGCGAGCTGCTCCGCTGGAATCGCCAGCTCGAGTTCGAACTCGCGGGCGCCGTCGGCGATCAGCCTGGTCAGCGCCTCGCGCATCTGCGCGAATCGGGCCGCGTCGCGATCTCGCGTGCGTGCTCGTCGATCTCGCGCTCCATCAGCACGAGGAACAGGTCCTCCTTACCGTCGAAGTTGGAATACAGCGAGGACTCCAGCAGGAGCATCGACCCCGACAGGAAGACGATCCCGCGCCCAGCCGCGGCAGGGGGCGGCGGGCGGCGTGGCCACCGTCATCGCCGCGAGGCGAAGAAGCTGCCGATCACCGCGCCGCACTCCTCGGCCAGCCGGCGACGACGACGGGCCTGTGGTTCAGCCGCGGCTCGCCGAGCACGTCGAGCACGCTGCCGCAGGCGCCCGCCTTTGGGTCGTGAGCCCCGTGTACGACACGCGCGACGCGCGAGAGCACGATCGCGCCAGCACACATGGCGCACGGCTCGAGCGTCACGTAGAGGACAGCGTCGAGCACCCGCCAGCTGCGCGCGAGCTCCGCCGCTCGGCGCAGCGCGATGACCTCGGCGTGGGCGGTCGGTCCTGGCGCAGCTCGCGCTCGTTGTGCGCGGCGGCGACCGGTTCGCCGTCGCGGACGACGACGGCGCCGATCGGGACGTCCTGATGCTCCGATGCCCGCTGCGCCTCCCGCACGGCGAGGCGCATGAAGTATTCGTCCCGTGGAAGGAAGCGCTCGTTCATCTTGCTCGCCTGCGACGCCGGCGGCCATGCCCCGGCGCTCGCGTTCACCGCCGCCGCAGCATCATTACCGAAAGCCGGCGGGGTACCGGCCGCCCGAGATGCCCGCGCGTGCGAGCCGGCGGGCCGGGACCCCTCCGTGATCGCGCGCGGTCTCCACGGGCCACGAGCCCATCGAGACGGCGCGCCAAGGGCCTGCGTCATACTCCGAACCGACGCGGCCGGAGCCTCGTGGCCAGGCGGATACCCCCGGTTCAACGCAAAGATCGCCCAAGAAGAGATTCCTGCCAAGCGAGGAACGAGTGAGAGTCTTTCTACTGTCCGCCGCGCCAGCGGGGCCCGAGCGCGCGCACCTCGACCTCGGTTGTCTGCAGGACAGCGCTCGCCTCGACCGCTTCGGTGTCCATGCCGCGGTCGATTCCCCCGCCGACGCCGACCTGATCCTGTTCGTCGAGACGAGCGTGCACGCTGGACCCTACTTCGAGCAGGTGCGCAGGCACCCGCTTTACCGCTCGCGCCGGGATGAGAGCTACCTGTTCTGCTCGACCGACAGGTTCATTCCGATGCTGCCGGGCGTCTACGCGGCCGTCGAGCGGTCCTGGTACTGGCCTCACTGGACGCGTCCCGGTCACTACGTCAACGTGCGCGAACACGGTCAGATGCGCTATGAGGAGCGCGGCCAAGGCGAGCGGAAGTATCTCTTCTCGTTCATCGGCTCAGCCGCGTCGCATCCGGTCCGCCGCAGACTCCTGTCGGTCGACGACACGGACGCGTTGATGGTCGACACCGGCTCGCGCTCCCTCGATCCGGGCCGGCTGACGCCCGAGGCCTACGAACGCCGATACGCCGACAGTGTCAAGAACAGCGCGTTCGTCCTGGCCCCCCGCGGCGGTGGCCCGGCGAGCTTCCGACTGTTTGAGGCGATGATGCTCGGCCGCGTTCCCGTGATCATCTCCGACCAGTGGGTGCCGCCGATCGGTCCCGACTGGGAGCGCTTCAGCATCCGTGTCGACGAGGCTGACCTGCACGCCATCCCGAGCCTGCTGCAGGCACGCGCCTCGGAAGCCGCGCAGATGGGCGAGGCCGCGCGGGCGGCCTGGGTCGATTGGTGCTCGGAGAGCGTCTCCTTCCACCGCGTCGTCGAGTCCTGCCTCGATCTGACCGCGTCGGCGTCCTCGAGAACGGGAGTCCGCAGGTACGCTCCGCACCTTCAGCTGCTGCGCCCTTACCACGCGGCCAGGTGGGTGGCCAAGCGATTCGGACACGGACGCGACGCGCGGCGCTGAACCGCTATCCCCAGGTCGGCGCGATCCAGCAGCGCCGTAAGGCTCCGCGTCGAGAACTGGAAGAGGTGCGCAGGGGGCGAGACCGCCGGCCAGTAATCGATGCGACGCGCGACCCTGTACGAAGAACGTGCGAAGAGCCCATCGAGGTTTGGGGTCAGGATCCCGACCACGCCACCGGGCTTGAGCAGCCGCGCTACGCGGAGCATCGTGTCGACGGGGGATCCGGTACCTGCTCGATCACATCCCAGAGGGTGATCGCGTCGAAGCTCTCCGGCTCGAAGGTTGCTTTCCTCGAGCCGTGAGCAGACAACGTTGACGCCGTAGCGTTGTCTGCCAGCGCGGAGGTGTCCTCCGAGAGGTCGATGCCCTGGGCATCCCATCCGTTGTCGGCGGCGGTCTTCACGAAGAATCCCGCCGAGGCGCCGATATCGAGGCATCGCCCCTCGAACGCGGTCGGCGGGTTCGTGACAAACGCCAGCCCGCAGCGCGAACAGCGAGCGAGCTCGTAGCCATCCTTGACGAATACGCCCGCCTCAACCTCGTCCGCCCCGCAAAGCGGGCACTGTCGAGGATCTCCTGCCCAAGAAGCCGGGAAACGCCCGCCGCAGGATCTCTGACGCGGAGCTCATCACGCTGTGCATCGCCCAGGGCGTGCCTCAGCCGCTCGCCGGTCGGGTAGCGGCTGAGAACAGCAGCGACAGCACCCTGCCCATCAGCTCGTCGGGAACCGCGCCGGGGTCGGCGAGCTTCTGTCGCGCGATGCCGTCGGCGAGCGCGTCGATCGCGACGGCCAGCTGCTCGGCGGGGATCTCCAGCTCCAGCTCGAACTCGCGCACGCCGTCTTCGATCAGCTTCGTGAGCATGCGCCTGACCTGCGCGAAGCGCGCGGCGACCTTCGGGCGCACCTTTGTGTCGCGCACGCCGTAGGCCCAGAACTCCATGAACAGCAGCAGCAGCTCGGGCTCGCGCTCGATCATCGTCATCCATTGCCGCGCCCCGCCGGTGGCCCGCTCGGCGACCGATTCGCGCACGCTGACGGCCTGCGCGATCTCTCGCGCGTGCAGGTCGATCTCGCGCTCCATGAGCACCAGGAAGAGGTCCTCCTTGCCGTCGAAGTTGGAGTACAGCGCGCCCGTCGAGAAGCCGGCGCGCGAGGCGATCTCCTCGACTGACGCGCCGTGGAAGCCGCTGCTGGCAAAGGCGCCGCGCGCGGCCGCGAGCAGCCGCTCGCGCGTGTTGGCCTTGCTCTGCTCGCGCGTCATGCGCGCGCTTGCCTGCTCCGCCGCCCGCTGCGGGCCGGCGGCGGTCTGCGCGGTCCTCATGGCCGGAATGGTACTTGACAGAGCGTTCGCTATTGCGATAGCGTTCGTTATCAGTAGTTATTGAAGGGTGGCGAGTGGATGGGCCCGACCCGCTCGGGCGTCTGACTGCTACGGCAGATGCAACTGCAGATGCAACTGCAACCGCAAGCACGCGCGACGCGCACCGACCCCGGATAGGAGCAGCTTCATGGCGACCGCCGCACCGACCCCCGCAGCTTCGGAATCCAACCTGGCCAGCCTGCCGACCGACGCGATCTCCTATACGGACCTGTACGCCCGCTGGGAGCGCGGCAACTGGAAGGCGACCGAGCTCGACTTCTCAGAGGACGCGCGCCAGTGGCGCGAGGACTTCACGGAGTTCGAGCGCCAGGCGGCGATGTGGAACTACTGCTTGTTCTTCTGGGGCGAGGACGCGGTCGCGGACAACCTGTCGCCGTACATCGACGCGGCGCCGCTGGAGGAGCAGAAGTACTTCCTCGCCACGCAACAGGTCGACGAGGCGCGCCACGCGGTGTTCTTCAAGCGCTTCATGCAGGAGGTGTGCGAAGTCGGCGACGGCTCGATGTCCAGCGGCCTGAACGCGATCAAGCCGCAGCTCACCTCGGGCTTTCGCAAGATCTTCGACCGCCTCGACCGAATGGCCGACGAACTGCGGGCCGACCGCTCGCCGGCCAAACTGGCCGCCGCGGTGACGCTGTACCACGTCGTCATCGAGGCCGCGCTCGCGCAGCCCGGCCAGCACTTCATCTGCAGCTACCTGGAGGAACGCGACCAGCTGCCGGCGTTCCGCGAGGGCATGGAGAACATCGCCGTCGACGAGCAGCGTCACATCGGATTCGGCGTCAAGCTGCTGTCGGACCTCAACCGCGAAGACCCCGTGCGGGTCCCCAAGGCGGTCGCCAAGATCCTGCGCGAGGTCACCCGCTACACCTCCCAGGTGCTGATGCCGCCGGGCTGGGACGAACGCTATCTGACGGTCTTCAACTACACCTTCGACACGGTGGGCGTCGAGGGATTGACCTCGATGACGACCAAGCTACGCTCGGCGGGCCTGCCGGTCGAGAGCCTCCCCGGGCCGGCGATCCTGCCCCCCGGCCTGACGCCGTTGGAGATCTCCCAGCGCGGCCGCGAGCTCGCCCAGGCCGGCGTGATCGGCGTGCGCGAGGGGCCCTCCACGCGCGACCCCGAGACGCTTGCGCTGATGTTCGACATGATCCGCCGCCAGGTCAACCCCGAGCACGGCCTGACGCGCCCGACGACCTTCCAGTGGGAGTTCACCGACCCCGACGTCCCCACCTGGCACCTGACGGTCAACAACGGCTCGAGCGTCGTCGAGCAGGGCGAGGCGCCGAAGCCAGACCTGCGCCTGCGCCTCTCCTACCAGGACTGGGTGGACATCGTCGGCGAGCGTCTCGACCCGCTGCGCGCGCTCGCCACCCGCAGGCTGCGACCGAAGGGCAGCCCGCTCGCCCTCGCTCGGCTGGCCAGGGTCTTCCCGCGCGCCTGACCGCTCGCGGCGGCGCTGTGCGGAGTCACGCGGGCTCGGAGTGGTCCGGGCGGCGCCGGCTCCTCAGCTGCTCGATCCGCGTGCGCGCGGCGTCCAGCAGTTCACGCATCGATCCGGGCACGAGTACGGCGAGGATCGACAGGTAGACCGCCCCGCCCGCCAGCGCCTGGAGCGTCAGCAGCGCAAGGCCCGCGAACGTACCGTGGCGGTCTGCTCGCACTACGAAGTGCTCGAGGCAGAACAGTCCGCCGGCCATCAACGATGCGGCCAGCGCCGGCGGCCAGATCTCGCTCAGCAGGTCGGCCAGGCGGATGCCCAGCGCGTGCGCCATCCCCCGCACCGCATAGGCGGCTACGCCGACGGCGCTTGCCGACATGCCGATCGCCACGCCCACCAGGCCGAATTGGACGAGGGCGCCCACGAAGATGACCGTGAGCAGGAGCGAGACGCCGTGCATGCGGGGCAGCATGTCGGTACGCCCGTTCGCCTTCCACGCCTCGCTGGCGATCGAGTCGAGCGACGTTGCCGCGCAGTAGACGCCCAGGGCCATCGCCGCATGGCCGGCTTCACGCCATTGCTCGCCGAACACCAGCACCACGGCCGGGCTGCCGAACGGCACGAGCAGCATGCCGGCGGGAAAGGCGAGGACGCACAGCCAGCGCAGCGCGGTGCGCACCGCCGCGCGGAAGCGATCGTCGTGGGCGGACAGGCGCGCGAAGGCCGGCAGCAGCACGTAGCCGCCGACGTTGACGACAGCCCCGAGCGGCTGGCTGGCGACGCGCGTTGCATAGTTGAACTGTCCAAGGACGCCTGGCCCGCGAGCGCGACCGAGTGCCAGCACGGGGATCTCTTGGACGGCGTGGCGGAGGAGGTTGCCTGCCACGACCGGACGCCCGAAGCGCGCCAGTTCCCGCCAGACGTCCAAGCGAGCGAGCCGCGGGCGCGGGCGCCAGCCGGCGAAGACCCAGGCGGCGATCGCCATGAACACGGCCGCGGCGTAGGTGCCGATCACCAGCGACCAGACGCCCAGGCCGGCCGCGGCCGCGGGGATCGCGCCGGCGGCGAAGAAGATCGACGACAGCGGGTCGATGACCACCCTGCGGGCGAACGAGAAACGCCGCATGAGCAGTGCGTCGGGCACGAGCGCGATCAGCCGCAGCAGCATCCAGGCGGACAGCACCGCGGCGACGACACCCGTCTCGTGGCTGTGGAAGAAGAGCGCGATCAGGGGAGCGGCCGCAAGCGCCAGGAGCGTCAGCGCCACACCCCCGGCGAGCGTTCCGAGGAAGGCAGAGTTCGCGGCTTGCTCCAACTGCTGGCGACGGTGGATCAATGCGGCTTCGATGCCCGACTCCCCCAGCACGGCGCCCACGCTGACGACCACGCTGCCCGCCGTGAAATGCCCGAAGTTGGCCGGCGTCAGAAGCCTCGCCAGCGCGAGATAGGTCGCGAGGGTGAGCACCAGGCTGAAGGCGTAGCCCACCCCTGCCAGGCCGGCACCACGAGTGACGACGCCGCTCAGGCCGGCCGGCGGCGCTCCGCTGTCGTCTGTCAGCAGCTGGTTGGAGGACGGCACGCTTGAAGTATCGGCAGCTGGCTCGGGATTCCCGCTAGGTGCCTCGGGATCCACGTCGCGATCGCCCTCGACGCCGCCGGCCGTTCTTGCCGAGACCCAGTCCCGGGAAGGCCTGCGCGACGCCGGGGGGCGGCGCGGCTCGTTGTCGCCAACGAGTGCGCGGCGCCCGCGTCGCAGCAGCAACTACGCCTCTCGCCGCCATCAGGATCCGGCCTTTGCGACTCGAGCGGCGGGCTTCCAGCTCGCGAAGCTCGTCCAAGCGAGCCTCGGCGAGCGCTCGCACACGCGGCGGGGCGGAGTGGCGCTCGAGGACCGCCCTGTAGGCCAAGCGCACCCCAGCCTCCATCGCCTCTGTGTCGCCCGAGAGCGAGCGCGGCGAATCACGCTTGATCGCCAGTGGGCCAGCGACACGCACTGCCGTGAAGCCCGAGATGGCGATTCGCAGCCAGAGCTCGTAGTCCTCGCCGTGGGACATGCTCGGGTCATAGCCACCCACCTGGTCCAGCACAGACCGGCGCACGGTCACCGCGTTGTAGACGAAGTTGCGCTGCATGAGCTCCGCCACGAACCGCTCGTGAGGCAGCGTCTCCGCGGGCGGCCGCTGTCGGGCCGTTGCTGTGGCCTTGAGAAAGCGCCCGCTGGCCTCGTCAAGCTCCCACGCGTCGGTGTACGCGAAGCCCGCCTGGGGATCCAGATCCAAGGCCCTGCCCATCTCCGCCAGGTAGTCCGCAAGCCACAGATCGTCGCTGTCGAGCATGCTCACGTACTTGCCCGCGCTGGCCGAGATCCCGTGATTGCGCGCAGCGGAGGGACCGGCGTTCGCCTGGCGGTAGACGCTCACCCGATGATCTTCGGCTGCAATCGCTTCAGCGACAGCCGCCGTATCGTCGCTTGAGCCGTCGTCTATGACGATGACCTCGAAGTCCTGACGGGTCTGGGCCAGAACCGACTTGATGGCCGCCCCGACGGTGCTCGCCGCCTGGTATGCCGCGATCACCACGCTGAATGTCATTGCGCGAACGCTATCGGTCTGTGCGGGATTCCGATCGACACCGCTGGCCAACGGCTGACTTCGCCCGGCGCTCCGGCCCGAGGCAGCTGCGGTTGCAGGGCACTTCGAAGGGACGGGCCGGGGCGGCCGCTCGAGATGGGAGTGCTCGCGAGACCAACTACCTATCCGGGCGCGAACTCTCGCTGAGCGGCGGGCACGCTGCCCGCGGACGCTCCACTCGCTAGCGCCGAACCAGGCGAGCCCGCCGCGGCGGGCGATGCCTGCGTGCCCGCGGCGGTGGCCGGGCCGGCCGACGCGGCTCTCGCCGTCGGTGCGCCCGACCCGGCGGACGCGCTGGTGGGACGGCCGCCCGGCGCCGTCGCCTGCTCAGGCCCGAACTCGCGGCTGGCCCGCGCCGCGCCGGCAATCGTCGTCGGCGCCGCCTGCGGCGCACCACTCGACTGTTCGCGCAGGCCGAGCCGCCCGCCGGCGAGGGCTGCGCCGCTCGCCTGTACACCGCGTGGGGACCGGCCGGCGTGCGCGTCGCGCGCGGCGTGGCGCCGCTGCACGGGCGCCTGCAGATGACCGGGGCCGCCACCGAGCGCTGCACAGCCGGCCCCCACACCGAGCGCCAGCAGGCACCCGACGGCAAGCTTTGCGCCGAGCGGGCCGGCGGCGAACCACCAGCTTCCGCCGGCGGCGCCGACGCCCGCCGCGCTCGACGCCGACAGCGCGCCGCCGGCCAGGCCCGCGCCGGCAGGGGCGGCGCCGGTTGCCGCCGCGCCGCTGCCAGCCGGGCCAACGGCGCCGCCGGCGCCCGTGGCCCCGCCGACGCCGGCGCTTGCAGCTCCGGTGGCGGCTCCGGCGCCTAGCGCCCAGTGCAACATCAGCGGCGCGGGCGGGAGCACTGCGGCGAGGCCGCGCAGCGAGAGCACGTACGCGCGACAGGCGGGGCACGCGTCGCGGTGCAGCAGCGCAACCCGGTAGCGCTCGCCCTCGGGGTCGAGGATGCCGTAGGCGAGAGCGCGCATCAGCGAGCCCTGCTGCTCGCACCACTCGCCGGCGCCGATCGTGTGCACGAGCGCACCCACCTTCGCAGCGACGCCGGGTGAGCCGTCTCCGCGCCCCTCCATCAGCTTGCGCATCCGCGACTCGCTGACCCCCATGCGAGCGGCGGCGTCGGCGCGCGAGAGGCCCTGCAGGTAGCAGAGCGTCGCCGCCTGCTGCTCGCGCTTGCTCAGGCGCACGCGCAGTGCCTCGAACAGCTGACGCAGCCGTGCCTGGTCGTCGAGCTGAGCCGCGATGTCGCAGTCGCGCGCCTGCCGGCCGTCGCGCGCCGTCACGACCCCGGTGGGCGCGAGATCGAGCCGGGCGCGGTGTTCGCGGAGCTCGGGGGAGAGTGCGCGACGCGATCGGTGCTCGTCGATCGCCCGGCGGTAGGTCACGAGCGCCAGCCAGGCGGCCGGGTTGTCGATCTGCGCTCCATCGAGCACCGCCGCGTACAGACCCTGCCAGGCCTGGGAGTAGCACGCATCGAGATCGCTGGCGTCCAGGCGCGCACCGACCGCCCGGAGTCGCTGCGACACGCCGCCGATGACTCGCTTGCGCAGTCCCTCGAACTCGTCGCGCAGCAGACGCTCGGCACGGTAGCGGCGAACAACGAACGGACTCATCGGCCGCAGATTACGAGAATCTTGCGAGCCAGACAAATTCTATCTGGTCGATTCCTTATGATCAGCCCGCCACTGACAAGACCGACTGAGGAGGCCGTCCATGCAAAAGCTGTACCGCTGGCTCCTACTCGCGCTCGTCTCGCTCGGAGTCTCCGCCGGCTGGGCGCCGGCGCAGGCTGCGACGCTCCTCGATCGCAACCTGAACAAGGCGTCATTCTCGCTGACCCCGGAAGCGAACGCGCCGCCGGAATTCGGCAGGTGCATCAAAACGACGGGGGGCGCATACAAAGACACGGGCTGCACGGAAACGGCCGGTGTGACCGAAAAAAGCTACGAATGGTATGCCGCGTTCGGCAGCAGCCATCCGTTGGAAAAGGTCGGCTTCACGAACGTGCTCAAAGAAGCGACGACGGCCTCGCTGGAAACCGTCGGCAAAACGACCGTCACGTGCAAAGGCGAGAGCAGCACGGGCGAATACACGGGCAACAAGAAAATCGGCAAAGTGGTCATCACGTTCAGCAGCTGCAACGCATTCGGAGTCTCCTGCAACAGCGAAGGCGCGGCTGATGGGACGATCGTGACGGACACGCTCGAAGGAGCGCTCGGCGTCGAAGAACTGGCGGCGGAACCGGTCAACTACAAGATCGGTCAGAGCCTCTACCCGGTCGGCCACACCGGGCCTTTCGCGAAATTCAGCTGCGGGGGCCTGTCGGTGGTCATCACCGGCGCGATCATCTCGCCGGTGGCGCCCAACTCGATGAAACTCACGACACAGATCAAAACGAAAGCGGCCAAAGGCAAACAGAGACCGGAAAACTTCGTGGGCGGACCGTCGGAAGTCCTGATGACGCAGATCGGCGAAGGGTCTCCCGAACAGGCGGGCGAGACGCTCACGACGGTTCAGACCAACGAAGAAAAGGTCGAGATCAACTCGGTCGTCTGACGACTGGGCGTCGCGCACGGGTCGTGACCTGGACCTGTGTCCGCACGGCGGCGGGCTCCGGCCGCCGCCGTGCGCCGTACCGGGTGTCGCGGCCGCGGCCGACGGGTATCTTCACGCGATCGCCACGCCCGTCCCGACAGCACCCCCCCCAACGCCGCCGACGGCGGAGATCCTCGGCATTCCGCTGGCGATCTCCGACTACGAGCATGTGATCGACTGGATGGACGCGATGATCGCCGCCGGCGCGCGGGGATACATCACGGCGGCGGCCGTCAACCTGGTGATGTCGGCGCAGGAGCAGCCGGCCGCGCTCGCGGCGACGCTCGGCGCCACGCTGGCTGTGCCGGATGGCCAGCCGCTCGTGTGGGCGCTGCACGCGCTGGGACATTCGCAGGCGACGCGCGTCTACGGCCCGGACCTGATGGCGAAGTTCTGCGAGCGCGCTGCGCGCGACGGGACGCCGATCTACCTCTACGGCGGGCGCGGCCCGGCCGAGCGCGAGCTGCTGGAGAGGCGATTGCGCGAGCGCTTCGCAGGCCTGCGCATCGCTGGCGGCTCCTCACCGCCCTTCCGCACGCTCACGGCGGCCGAGAACGACCGCGAGATCGAGCTGATCAACTCCTCGGGGGCAGCCGTCGTGTGGGTGGGAACCGGACAGCCGCGCCAGGAGCAGTGGATGCACGAGATGCGCTCGCGCCTGGCGCCACCGCTGCTGGTGGGCGTCGGTGCGGCATTCGACTTTCACGCCGGGCTCGTGTCCCAGGCGCCACCGTGGATGCAGCGCAACGGGCTGGAGTGGGTCTATCGCCTGTCGCACGAGCCGCGGCGCTTGTGGCGGCGATACGCCCGCTACAACCCGCTGTTCGTCGCGGGCTTCGCGCGACAGTACGCGCGCCACCTGCGCGCACAGCGCTCAGAGACCGCCAAGCGCCACGCATGAGCAGAGTGCTGATCACCGGCGGCGCCGGCGTGCTCGGCGCCGCGGTCGCCAGGCGCCTGCTCGCCGATCCCAACTACGACGTGCGTGTCTCAGACGAGCGCGCCGCGCCGCAGTGGATGCGCGAGGCGTGCGAGATCCGCGGCGCGGACCTGCGAGCGCCGGCGCAGGCGCAGGCGGCGCTGAAGGGCTGCTCGCAGGTGATCCATCTCGCGAGCTTTCGCGCAGACGATGCAGCCGGGGCAGCGCTCGCGCACACGCAGATCGAGTACGAAAACGCGCTGCACAACGCGGTGATCCGCGCGGCGCTCGACTGCGCAGTGGAGCGCTTCGTGTACGTCTCCTCGCCGCTGGTGTTCGAGCGCGCCGAGGTGTTTCCGACTCCGGAGGACTACTTGGCGCAATGCCCCGTCGCGCTCTCGCCGGGCGGCTTTGCCAGGCTGAGCGGCGAGCGCTACTGCCGCGCGGCGCACGACGAGCACGATTTCCCGTTCACGATCTGCCGCCCGTTTGCGACGTACGGACCGACGCCGGCGCCGACGCCGGCGCCGGCGTCGGCATCGGCATCAGCATCGGCGAGCGAACCGGGCGTCAGCGGGGCCGTGGCCGAACTGATCGACGGAGCGCTCGCGGGCAGGCACCCGCTGCGGGTCGACGCAGCCGGCGAGCAGACGATGTCGCCGACGCACGTCGACGACATCGCCGACGGGATCGTCGCGGCGCTGGGCGCGCCGGCGGCGCTGAACGAGGACTTCAACCTCGCGAGCTCGCGCGCGCTGAGCGTCGCGGAGATCGCACAGCTCGTCTGGCAGGCATGCGGCGAGCAGGCCAGCGAGCTCGCGCTCGAGCAGATCGGCGCCGGCGATCGCAAGCCTACGCGCAGCCAGCCGGCCACGGACAAGGCCCGCGAGCTGCTCGGCTGGCAGGCGCAGATCGCCTTCGAGGACGGCGTCGCCGCGACGGTCCGATCGCTGCGCGAGCGGGCGATGGCCGACAGGCATATCGGCAGCGCTCTATAGGCTGGGCGCATGTCGACACGCCGCTCGGCGCTCATCACGGGCATCACCGGCCAGGACGGCTCCTACCTGGCCGAGCTGCTGCTGGAGAAGGGCTATGAGGTTCACGGCATGGTCCGTCGCGCCTCGACGGAGAAGTTCGACCGGATCGAGCAGATTCGCGACCGCATCACGCTGCACCAGGGCGACCTGCTCGACCAGCGCTCGCTCGTGGACGCGCTGCGCGCGTCGGATCCGACGGAGATCTACAACCTCGCGGCGATGTCGTTCGTCGCCGTCTCCTGGATCCAGCCGACGCTCACGGCCGAGTTCACCGGGGTGGGCGTAACGCGGATGCTCGAGGCGATGCGCGAAGTCTGCCCGCAGGCGCGCTTCTACCAGGCCTCCTCCAGCGAGATGTTCGGCAAGGTGCTCGAGGTCCCGCAGACCGAGACGACGCCCTTCTACCCGCGCTCGCCATACGGCGTGGCCAAGGTCTACGGCCACTTCATCACGGTCAACTACCGCGAGTCCTACGACCTGCACGCGACGTCGGGAATACTCTTCAACCACGAGTCCGAGCGCCGAGGCCGCGAATTCGTCACCCGCAAGATCACCTGGACTGCGGCGGCGATCAAGCATGGTCTAACCAAGGAGCTGCGGCTGGGCAACCTCGACGCCGAACGCGACTGGGGCTACGCGAAGGACTACGTCGAGGCGATGTGGCTGATGCTGCAGCAGGACAAACCTGAGGACTACGTGATCGCCACCGGCGAGGCGCACTCCGTGCGCGAGTGTTGTCAGGTGGCCTTCGACGAGGCCGGTCTGGGCGACTTCGAGCAATACGTGACGATAGACCCCGCGTTCGTGAGGCCGGCTGAGGTCGACCACCTGATCGGCGATTCCTCGAAGGCCGAGCGCGACCTCGGCTGGAAGCCGCAGACCTCGTTCGAGGAGCTGATCCGCCTGATGACCCGCTCTGACCTCAAGCTGCTCAAGCCGCGCTGAGCGCGATGGCGGTCCCGCTGTTCGAAACCGCGGCGACGCTCGCTCCGCTGCGCGACGAGCTGCGCGCGGCGATCGACCGGGTGCTGGACTCCGAACGCTTCATCCTCGGCCCCGAGGTGCAGGCGTTCGAGAGCGAGCTCGCCGCCTACACGGGTGCCGCGCACGGCGTGGGTGTGGCAAACGGAACCGACGCGATCACGATTGCTCTGCGCGCGATGGGCGTCGGCCCGGGTGACGAGGTCGTCGTGCCGTCGTTCACCTTCTACGCCTCCG
The DNA here is from genome assembly GCA_017882375.1 of Solirubrobacteraceae bacterium. Taxonomy (GTDB): domain Bacteria; phylum Actinomycetota; class Thermoleophilia; order Solirubrobacterales; family Solirubrobacteraceae; genus Palsa-744. Next base: position 52,224 of record JADGPP010000007.1, read on the forward strand.
CCGAGGCTATCCCGCCGACCGGTGCCACGCCGGTGTTCTGCGACATCGACCCGGCGACGTATTGCGTGACCGCCGAGACGGTCCGCGCCGCGCTGACGCCGCGCACCAAGGCGGTGGTCGTCGTGCATCTGTTCGGCAACGTCGCGCCGGTGGCGCAGATCGAGGCGCTGGGCGTGCCGGTGCTGGAGGACGCCGCGCAGGCCGTCGGCTCGGACTCGGCCGACGGGCGCGCGGGAGCGCTGGCAACGGCGTCGACGATCTCCTTCTACCCGTCGAAGAACCTCGGCTGCTTCGGCGACGGCGGGATGATCCTCAGCTCCGACGAGCGGATCGCCGAACAGGCGCGCATCCTGCGCTTCCACGGATCGCGCGACAAGGTGGACTACGAGCAGCTCGGCTACAACTCGCGCCTGGACGAGCTGCAGGCGGCGATCATGCGCGTGCAGCTGCCGCACCTGGACGACTGGGCCGCCGGGCGCCGCGAGACCGCACGACACTACGAGCAGGCGGGGCTCGGCGAGCTGGTCACGCTCCCCGTGCCCGTGACCGGTGCGTCGCCGGCGTGGCACCTGTACGTGGTCGGGCATCCTCAGGTCGGACGCCTGGAGCAGGCACTGGCGGCGGCGAACATCGGCTACAAGCCCTACTACCGCACGCCGGTCCACCGCCAGCCGCCGATGCGCCAGTGGGCCGCCGGGCTCGAGCTGCCGGGCACCGAGGAGGCGGCAGCGCGCCACCTGGCGATACCGATGAGCCCGGTGCTCACGCGCGAGCAGGCCGACGAGGTCGTCGCCGCGGCGTGCACGGCCTAGCGCCAGTTCTCGAGCAAGTCCTCGTCGGGGACGTCGCGCACGACGCGCGCCGGGGCGCCCATGACGACCGCTCGCGCCGGCACATCGCTGGTGACGAGGGCGCCGGCGGCGACGAACGCCTCCTCGCCGATCTCCACGCCGGGGGTCAGCACGGCGCCGCCGCCGATGCGACAGGCACGGCGCAACGTCGCGCCGAGCAGCGGCGCGCCCGGTGGGTGGCGGGCCATCGTGTCGTCGTTGGTGGTGACAACGCCCGGACCGACGAACACGTCGTCCTCGACGATCGTGAAAGCCGTCAGGTAGACGTTGCTCTGCACGCGCACACGTGCGCCGACGGTGACGTCGTTGTCGACGACGCTGCCGCGCCCGATCACCGAGCCGGCGCCGACGGACGAGCGCTCGCGGACGAAGGACTGGTCGCCGACGATCGCCTGCTCGCCGAGCGTCGCGCCGGCGAACACGACCGCGCCCGAGCACACGGTGACGCCCTCTGCGATCTGTAGCCGGCCGACGTCTCCGTGAGCGGCCGAGCTGCGGGCCAAGCGCGGGCGCTTGCCCAGCAGCGCGCGGTCCTCGATCGTGCAGCCCGCGCCGACGATCGTTCCGGCGTGCACGATGACGCCCGCGCCGAACGACACGTCGTCGGCGATCTGGACGTCCTCGCCGAGCAGCAGCCCGGGGGCGCGCGAGTCGGGATTCAGCACGACGCTCGGCTCCGGCGGCGCGACCGTCGCAGGGGCACGCTAGAGCCGGACGACGCTGGCGACACCGGAGGAGCGCGTGACGCCGCGCAGGTCGACGACCAACCGCGCGCGCTGGGCGATCTGGTCGTGGTCGACGCTCGGATGGGCGGTCACGATCAAGGTCAGATCGGCGTCGTTGACCGCCTCGTCGAGTGGCCGGCTGCTGAGGCCGAACTCCGTGAGCGTCGGCACGTGCGGGTCGTGGTAGCAGACGTCCGCGCCGAGCTCTTTGAGCAGCGAGATGATCTTCAGCGCAGGCGACTCGCGGATGTCGCCGACGCCGGGCTTGTAGCTGACGCCGAGCACCGCCACGCGTGCTCCTTTGACCGACAGCCCGGCGCTGTTGAGCGCACGCTGGGCCTTCTCGACGCAGTGATAGGGCATCTGCTGGTTGACCTTGCCGGCGAGCTCGATGAACTCCGTGGACATGTCGAACTCGCGCGCGCGCCAGCTGAGGTAGAAGGGGTCGACGGGCAGGCAGTGGCCGCCCATGCCCGGTCCCGGTGAGAAGGGCATGAACCCGTAGGGCTTGGTCGATGCCGCATCGACGACCTCCCAGATGTCGATGCCCATGCGGTCGGTGAGCATCGCCAGCTCGTTGACCAGCGCGATGTTGACCGAGCGGAAGATGTTCTCCAGGAGCTTGGTCAGCTCGGCGGCCTCGGGGCTGGAGACGCGTACGAGCTCTTCGCAGACCAGGCCGTAGATCTCCTCGGCGCGCTGCACGCACGCCTCGGTCAGCCCGCCGAGCACCTTCGGCGTGTTGCGCAGCGTGAAGTCGGTGCGCCCGGGGTCGACTCGCTCGGGCGAGAACGCCAGGTGGAAGTCGCGCCCAGCCGCCAAGCCGGACTCCTCGAGCAGCGGCGCCACGCGCTCGCGCGTCGTGCCGGGGTAGGTGGTCGACTCGAGCACCACGAGCTGGTTGGGCTGCAGCACCTCGGCGAGCGACTGCGCGGTATCGATCAGCGGTCCGAGATCTGGCTCGCGGTTTCGCGTCAGCGGCGTCGGCACGCAGATCAGCACGGCGTCGGCTTTTGCCAGGCGCGCGTAGCGCGTCGTCGCCTGGATGCGGTCTTTGAACTGCGTGAGCAGCTGCGAGGGCACGTCCTCGATGTAGGAGTCGCCCGCCTCGATCGCCTCGATCTTGCGCGGGTCGACGTCGACGGCGATCACGTCGCAGCCCTCCTGTGCGAACGCCACAGCGAGCGGCAGGCCGACGTAGCCCAGCCCGATGATCCCGACTGTCGTCATTCGGGGCCAGTGTAGGGGGTGCCTCGCATTGGACCGAATCGGCCCTGCGAACCAATGCCTTTAGCGGCTGCCCGGCCGCGAATGCGGGCCCTCAGTTTGCAGCGGCGCCTTGCAGGGCGCGCAGGTCGGCGCGCACCATTCGCTCGACGAGCTGCTCGAAGGACAGGCTCGGCTGCCAGCCGAGGCGCTCGCGCGCCTTGCCCGGGTCGCCCACGCTCGGCGTGCTCTCGGGCGCACGCACGAGCGAGGAGTCGACGCGCAGGTAGCGCTCGGCGTCGAGGTCGACGCACGCGAAGGCCGTTCGTGCGAGGTCGGCGACGGTGTGCGGCACGCCGCTGGCGAGCACGTAGTCGCCGGGGCGGTCCTGCTGGAGCATCAGCCAGGCGCCGTGCATGACGTCGCCGGCGAACGACCAGTCGCGCACGGCGTCGAGCGCCCCGAGCGCGAGCTCCTGCTCGCGCTTCAGCGCGATCGCGGCGACGGCCCGGGTGATGCGGCGTGTCACGAAGTGCTCGGGCCGGCGCTCGGACTCGTGGTTGAAGGCGATGCCCGAGCTGACGTGCAGGCCGTCATGCTCGCGCAGCGCGCCGACGAGCTGGTGCGCGGCGAGCTTGGCGATCGCGTAGGGCGTCTGCGGCCAGCATGGCGTGTCCTCGTTCTGCGGACTCTCGCGCGCATCGCCGAAGATCGCGCCGGAAGATGCCACGAATACGCGCGCGTCGCTGTCCAGGTCACGCACCGTCTCGAGGATCGCGGCGGTCGACCCGGCGATCGCGCCGAGCGTCTCCCCCGGTCGCTGCCACGATGCGGGTACGAACGAGGGCGCGGCGAGGTGATAGATCTCGCTCGCGCTCGTGCGCTCGATCGCCGCGCGAAGCGTGGCCGGCTCGCGCAGGTCCCCGGACACGAGCTCGACGCGCTCGCGCAGGTGCTCTGAGCAGCCGAGCGACGGCGCGCGCTCGTCGCGGACGAGCCCGATGACGCGGTAGTGCTTCTCGAGCAGCAGCTCGGCCAAGAACGAGCCGTCCTGGCCGGTCAGGCCGGTTATCAGCGCGCTGGGCTCGGGGGACACGGGCGCAGCTTAGACGCGCGCGTGGCGATCTGCTCTTTGTGGAGTTGGTGCGCGATCGTATCTACAGTCTGGCGCGCAAACGCTCGTTTCGGCTCCTACGGGCGGCGTCTGTATATACGTTGGCGCACAAAGTCTGCGGTTCACAGACCCGCCCTCGGCGAGCTTGCCCTGCCAGGCGCGGCGGGACACACTGGATCGCACGGAGTCGCCGAGATCGACTCTCCCACCTCACGCTCGCACGCGCGCGCGAAAGCTAGTCGCCTCCGTCGTACAGCCGCGCGAGCTCACCCGCCACGACTTCGGGCGAGCACAGCAAGCGAACGCGCTCGCGGCCCTGCATCGCGGCCACGCGATCGCCAGCCAGCCGGCCGATCGCCTGCGCCAGCGCGCCCGACTCACCGGGCGCCACCAGCGCGCGCTCGTCGAGCAGCTCCGGCAGCGCGCCGACTCGGCTCGCCGCCACCGGCACGCCGGCGGCCATCGCCTCGGCGGCCGCCAGGCCGAAGGTCTCGGCCGAGCGCGACGGCACGAGCGCGATCGACGCACCGGCGCGCAGGCGCGCGAGCTCGGCGTCCTCGACGTACCCGGCGAATGTCACGGCGGCGTTCGAGCGCGCCGCGCGCGCTTGCAGCTGCGCCCGCTGCGGCCCGTCACCGGCGATCACCAGCGGCATGCCGGCGGCGCGACAGGCGTCGATCGCCACGTCGACGCCCTTCTCGGGCGCCAGGCGCGAGACGACCAGCGCGTAGGCGCCGGCGCCCGGCGCAGGCCCCGGCGCAGGCCCAACCGCCGATCCGGCGCCGTGTCCCGGGATCGGCGCTGCTCCCGATCGGCGCTCAACGTCCGGCGGGTCCTGCTTTGCGAGCGCGCGAATGGGCGGCGCGATCACGTGCACGCGATCCCACGGCAGCGGCGCGCCGAGCGCGCGCAGGCGCTCGCGCGCGAACTCGCTGGGGACGACGAAGGCGTCGGCCTGCTCGACCATGCGCCGCTGCCAGATGGCGAGCGAGGCGGCGTAGGCGGCGGCCTCGGGCACGCTGCCGCGGCAGTTCAAGCGGACGCCCGGGAGCGTGTCTCGCCCATGACAGCGCGTGCATTCGGCGCCGCGCGTGAAGCACACGCCGATCGCGCAGACGAGCCGGTACTGGTGCAGATGCAGCACCACGCGCGCGCCGGCCGAGCGCGCGGCGGCAAGCGCGCGCCAGCCGAGCGCCGGCTGGAGGTTGTGCGCATGCACGACGCGCGCGCCGCCGGCAGCGACCGCGCGCGCCACCTCCTGCGACTCCAGGCCGCCGCGCAGCAATCCGAGCGCGGCGCCCCCTCGGCCGAGATCGGCAGACGAGCGCGAGAGCAGCTCGGCGGGCTCGCGCAGCTGCTCGCGCACGAGCCACATGAGATCCTCGACGACCCGCTCCTCTCCGCCGGTGGTGCGGTAGCGGTTGTGCAGGAACAAGACCATCTGCGCGAGAGCCTATTGCCAGGCGCGCGCGCCAAACGGCGCAAACCGGCTGCAAACCTAGACTGTCCCGACGATGATCCCCGCCTCGATCGTGATTCCCACACGCGCACGCCTGTCCTACCTGGAGGTGGCGCTGGCGTCGATCGCCGCGCAGGCCGCGCAGGCGGGCGCGGAGGTGCTCGTCGTCGACGACGCCGGCCCCTCCGAGCGGGCGCGCGCGCTCGCCGAGCGATTCGGCGCGCGCTATGAGCCGCACGACGCGCCGCTGGGGCTGAACGTGGCGCGCAACACCGGCGTGGAGCGCTCGTCGGGCGAGCTGGTGGCGTTCGTCGACGACGACGTCCGCGCGAGCCCCGGCTGGCTCGCGGCGCTGCTTGCAGCCGCGCGCGAGCACGGCGACGTGGACGTCTTCACGGGACCGATCCGCCCGAGCCTGGAGGGTCATCGCTGGCGCTCGTGCGGGCGCGAGGGGCCGCCGATGACGTCGCTTGATCTCGGCCCGCAGGACACCGATGCGCGCTACGCGTGGGGCGCGAACATGGCGATCCGGCGAACGGCGCTTGTACGCGTGGGTCGATTCGACGAGTCGCTGAAGGACGGCGGCGATGAGCAGGAGTGGCAGGATCGTTCTAGGGCCGCCTCCGGCGGAGCGGGTCGCGTGCTGTACGTAGCCGGCGCCTGCGTGGAGCATCGCCGCGCCGGTCGCGACGCGCGCCTGGGCGCGCTGTCGCGCGCGGCGGCCGTGCGCGGTCGCGCGGCGCGGCGCTTCGACGCGCGTCAGGGCAGAGCGCCGACGCTGGCGCGCGAGTCGCTGACGCTGGCGGCGTGCGCCGGACACGTCGTGCGCCGGCGCTGCCCGGCGGGCGTGACGATGGTCGCGCACAGCGCCGGGCGGCTGCACGAGGGCCTGCGCGAACGCATCGGCGGGCGCGAGCCGGCGCTTGCCGGCGCCGCGAACGGTGGCAGCGACGACTTCCTGTCGGGGACCAGTGGGACGGTCGGCGGCCTTGACGCCGTCCTGCGCGTCGTGCGCGACGAGGCGGTGGACCTGGGCGAGCTCGCCACCGGGCGGCGGCTGCGCCTGGCGCTTGCCGCGCGCCGCGAGCCGCCCCGGCGGCGCGTGCTGGTGCTGGGGATCGAGCGCGCCGAGCACCGCACGCTGGCAGCGCGCGCGCAGGCCGAGCTGGCGCGCTCGCGCCACGAGGTCGAGCTGCACACGCGCGCACCGGGCGGCGAGGGCAAGTTCGAGAACCTCAATCGGCTGCTCGACGACCATCCGGCGGCCGGGCACGACTGGCTGATCGTGCTGGACGACGACGTGCAGCTGCCGCACGGCTTTCTCGACCGCTTCCTGTTCCTGTGCGAGCGCTTCGGCCTGGCGCTCGCGCAGCCGGCGCACCGCCTGAACTCGCACGCGGCGTGGCCGCAGACGCGGCGGCGGCCGGGCAGCGTCGTGCGCGAGACGCGCTTCGTGGAGATCGGCCCGGTGACGGCCTTTGCCGGCTCGACGTTCGCCACGCTGCTGCCGTTTCCTCAGCTGCGCATGGGCTGGGGGCTTGACGCGCACTGGGCGGCGCTGGCGCAGGAGCACGGCTGGCGCTGCGGCGTGACCGACGCCGTGGCGATCCGCCATCGCGCCGCGCCGGCCGCGGACGCCTACTCGCGCGAGGCGGCGATCGCCGAGGCGCGGGCGTTCCTCGCAGAGCGTCCGTACGTGACCGCGCAGGACGCGCGACGCACCGTGACGACGCACCGCCACTGGTGAAGGTCCTCGTCGTAGCCGAGTTCTACCCGAGCCGCCGCGACCCGGTGATGGGAGTCTGGGCTCACCGCCAGGCGCTCGCCGCGCGCGACGCCGGCGCGGAGGTGCGCGTGCTCGTGCTGCACCGCCTGGTCCCGCCGCGCGCGTCGCTGGCGGCCGGCCCCGTCGCCGCTGCGCGCGCGCTGGCGCAGCGCGCGCGCGAGCCGCGCGCGCAGACGCGCGACGGTCTGTCGATCGCCTACGTGCCCTACGTCTCGCCCGAGCGTCAGCGCTCGTACGCCTCGTGGGGGGCCTGGGCCGCCGCGCCGCTGGCGCTGGCGATGGCGCGCGTGCGCCGCTCCTTCGCGTTCGACCTCGTGCACGCGCACAACGCCGTCCCGGCCGGCGACGCCGTGCGCCGCGTGCCCGCCTTGCGCGGCGCGCGCGCGCCGCTGGTGGTCTCGGTGCACGGCGGCGACGTGCTGTACACCGCGGGGCGCGTGCGTGCAGGCGACGAGACCGTCCGCCGCACGCTGGCGCACGCGCGGCTGGTGCTCGCCAACAGCGCCGGTATCGCCGAGCTGTCGCTCGCGCACGGCGCGCGCGAGACGCGCGTGGTGCATCTCGGGACCGACATCCCCACAGCGGCCCGACCGGCGGCGCGCGGCGTGGCGCCGACGCTGGTGACGGTCGCGCATCTGGTCGCGCGCAAGCGCCAGGCCGACGTGCTGCGCGCGCTCGCCGTGCTGACGCCGCGCCATCCGACGCTGCGCTACGCGATCGTCGGCGACGGCCCCGAGCGCACGACGCTGCAGCGCCTGGCGCAGCGACTCGGCGTCAGCGAGCGGGTCGACTTCCACGGCCAGCTCGCGCCGGAGGAGGCGGTCGAGCGGGCACGCGAGTGCACGCTGTTCGTGATGCCGTCGACGGAGGAGGCGTTCGGCGTGGCGTACGTCGAGGCGATGGCCGGGGGCGTTCCCGCAATCGGCTGCCGCGGCGAGCCCGGACCGGAGGAGATCGCCGCGGCGGGCGACGGCATGGTGCTGGTGCCGCCGGGCGACATCGAGCGCCTGACGCAACGCATCGACGAGCTGCTGTCCGATCCGCAGCGGCTGCGCGAGGCGCGCCAGCGGGCGCGCGCGACCGTGCTCGCGAACTTCACATGGGAGCGCTGCGGCGAGCAGACGCTGGCCGCCTACGAGCACGCGCTGCGGTGAAGCCGCTGCTGTTCGTCACCGGCCACGCGCCCGCCTACCGCGTGGGGGCGCTGGCGCGCCTGCACGAGCGCGAGCAGATCGAGCTGGCGCTGTTCGGCGGGCGCTACAAGCACGGCGGCGCGGGGTTTGAGGGGGAGATGCCGTTTCCCCACCGGTACGTGCACCCGCTCGAGCTGTTCGCGCTGGCCGCCAGTGGCGACTACCGCGCGGTCGTCTGCCCGACCGGCGGGCGCCTCGCACCGCTGGCGACGTGGGCGGGCGCGCGGCGCGCGCGTGTGCCGCTGATCCTCTGGGCGTCGCTGTGGGGGCACCCGCGCAGCGCCGCGCACGCGCTCAGCTACCTGCCGCTGCGACGGCTTTATCGCTCGGCCGATGCCGTGGTCACGTACGGGCCTCACGTCAGCGAGTACGTGAGCGCACACGGCGCGCACAACGTGTTCGTGGCAGCGCAGTCGGTCGACAACGAGTTCTGGAGCAAACCGGCAACCGCGGCGCCGAGCGCGCGCACGTGGCCGGCGAGCGCCGAAACGCGTTTCTTGTTCGTGGGGCGCGACGCGCGCGAGAAGGGCGTGGCGGTGCTGATCGAGGCGTGGCGGCTGGCCGAGCTGGCGGCCCCGGCCAATGCGCTCGTGCTCGTCGGCACCGGCTCCGGCGGGGCGGCCTTCGCGCCGGCGGGCTTACGGCGCGAGGGGGATGCGGGAGTTGTCTCGCTGGACGCCGTCGCGCCGGCGCAGCTGCGCGACATCTACGCCGCGTGCGACGTGCTCGTGGTGCCGTCGATCCCCACGCGCACCTTTCGCGAGCCCTGGGGCCTGGTCGTCAACGAGGCGATGAACCGCGGGCTGGCGGTGATCGCCTCAGACGCGGTCGGAGCCACTGCCGGCGGGCTCGTGCGCGACGGCGCCAACGGCTTGGTCGTGCCGGCCGGCGACAGCGGGGCGCTGGCGGCGGCGATCCGGCGCCTGGCCGACGACGCCGGGCTGCGCGCGAGGCTCGGCGAGCAGGCGGCGCAGGACGTGCGCAGGTACAGCCACGAGGCCTGGGCGCTGGGCTTCGGCGAAGCCCTGGCAAGCCTCGGCCTCGCCCGCGGGCGTTGGTAGCGTTGCGTCGCCCACTATGAGAATCGCCCTCTCTAAGAGCCGCGCGGTCCGCCTGGCCGTGCTTGTCGCGCTGGTCTCGCCCGCCGGACTCGCGCCGGCAGCAAGCGCCGACACCGGCACGAAGATCATCGAACGCTGCACCCACGGCCAGAGCCTCGGTGGCTTCAGCCAGCAGGACTACCGCCGTGCCCTGCAGGAGCTGCCGACGGAAGTCGAAGAGTATTCGGACTGCGCCAACCTGATCCGCCGCGCGCAGCTCGCGGCGGCTGGTGGCGGTGCAGGCGCGGGCGGCGCAGGCGGCGCAGGCGGCGCGGCGGCCGTCGCCACCCCCCTCTCGGCGGCGGAGCGCGGCGCGCTGAACAACGTGCCGAAGTCGGGCGCCGCGCCGCTGCGCGTCGGCGGCCAGGTAGTGCACCCGGGCGTCGTGCACGCTGACATCGCCTCGGCGTTCAGCTCGCTGCCCGACCCGCTGCTGGCCGTGCTCGCCTTCCTGCTCGCCTGCGCGCTGGCGCTGGGCGGGCGGGCGATCGGAAGGAGCGTGCGTGCCCACCGCTCCGGCTGAGCCCCCCGCTGCTGCGACGGGCCCCGCACCGCCGCCAGGCGCCGGCGTGAGCACCGGCGAGCCCGCGCCACGGCGATGGCTGCACGGGCGCGGCGATGGCGGTGCACGCGCCGGTTCGAGCGCCCCGCGCGAGCGCTGGCTTGCCCGCGCCGACGCGTGGTGGCCGACGCTGCTGATCGCCGGGATCCTCTGCTTCGTCGCGTTCGTCGCCGGTGGCGGATTGAACCTCGGCGACATGACGACCGTCGAGATCGCGCTGACGCTCGGCTCGGGCCTGATCGCTGCGGCCGCGGTGCTGCTCGGCCCGTCCGGCATCCGCGCCTACGGCGCGTGGCCGCTTGGGCTGCTGATCGCCTTCGCCGCGCTGACGGCGCTGTCGGCCGTCTGGTCGGTGCAGCCCGACGACAGCTTCAAGGACGCCGGACGCATGCTCGCCTACTGCGGCGTGTTCGGCGCGGCGATCGTGCTCGCGCGCACCGTCCCGGACCGCTGGCCGGCCGTGCTCGGCGGCGTCGTGCTGGCGGCGGTCGTCGTCTGCGGCTACGCGCTGTTGACCAAGGTCTTCCCCGACCAGCTGGACGCCGGCGACATCTACTCGCGCCTGCGCGCCCCGTACAGCTACTGGAACGCGATCGGCCTGACGGCGGCGATGGGAGCGATCGGCTGCATGTGGCTGGGTGCGCGCCGCGCCGGGCACGCGCTGCTCACGGCGCTGGCCTACCCGGCGATGGGGCTGATGCTGCTGACGCTGATGCTCGCGTACTCCCGCGGCGCGCTCGTCGCGCTCGTGCTCGGCCTGGCGCTGTGGTTCTGCGTTGTGCCGCTGCGCCTGCGCGGCGCCGCGATCCTGATCAGCGGCGCCGTGCTGGCAGGCGCCGTCGTCGCCTGGGACTTCTCCACGCACGCGCTGAACACCGACAGCGTGGAACTGGCCGCGCGCACCAGCGCAGGGCACCAGCTCGGCGCGCTGATCGTCGTGATGCTCGTGCTGCAGACGCTCGCCGGGCTGGCCTTCGGCTTCTGGACCGGACGCAACGCTCCGTCGATCGTCAGCCGCCGGCGGGCCGGCGTGCTGCTGTTGAGCCTGCTGGCCGTCGTGATCCTGGCGTTTGCCGGCGCGCTGGCGGCCAGCCAGCGCGGCTTCAGCGGCGCAATCTCCCACGGCGTGCACTCGCTGACCGACCCGCACGCCGCGGTCCCGCCGAACACGCCAGGGCGTCTGACCGCCGTCGGCAGCGTGCGCGCGCGCTACTGGAACGAGGCGCTGAAGGTGTTCCAGGCGCACCCGGCGCTCGGCACCGGCGCGGAAGGCTACGCGACGGCGCGCCTGCGCTACCGCACAGAGACGCTCGACGTCCGCCACGCGCACGGCTACATCGTGCAGACGCTCGCCGACCTCGGCGTCATCGGGCTCGCGCTGACGCTCGTGCTGTTGCTCACGTGGATGGCTGCGGCCGGGCGCAGCACGCATCCGTTCAACCGTCGCTGGACGAGCTGGGCGGCGTTGCGCGGCTGGCTCGATCGCGCCGGCAGCGGCGGATATCCGGCGTGGAGGCGGCTGATGATCGCCGGGCGCCCGGCGCCGTACACGGCCGAGCGCGTGGGCATGCTCAGCATGCTCTGCCTCGTCGTCGTCTTCGGCATCCACTCGCTCGCCGACTGGACGTGGTACGTGCCCGGAAACGCGTGCGTGGCTCTGCTGTGCGCCGGCTGGCTGGTCGGCCGCGGGCCCCTGCGCGCAACCGAAGCAGGCGCCGCCACAGTCGCCGCCGCCGACCTGACGGTCAGCGGCGGGGCGCTCGCGGCGTCGCCGGCCGGAGCTGTCGCTCAGAACGGCAGCGACCGCGCGCGACCGGCGACGCGCCTGTCGGACCTACGTGAGCGCCTGACCCCGAGCGCGCTCGGTCCGCTGCGCGCGGGCGTCGCGGCGGCCATCGTCGTCGGAGCGCTGCTCGCCGCATGGGCGCAGTGGCAGCCACAGCGCTCGGCCGACGCCTCACAGCAGGCGCTCGCGATGCTGGCGCGCAATCCGCGCGGCGCGCTCGACTCCGCGCAGGCGGCCGTCTCACGCGACCCGCTGTCCGCGCAGGCGCTGTTCACGCTGTCGGCCGTGCAGCAGGCAACCGGCTCGCCGGCGCTCGCGCGCGCGACGCTGGAGCGGGCAGTGCGCCTGCAGCCGTCGAACCCGCAGACGTGGCTGACGCTCGGCGAGTACGACCTCACGCGCAACCCGCGCGCCGCCGTGGGAGCGCTGGAAGCGGCGATCTACCTGAACCCCGAGTCGGTGGCGCCCGAGGCGATCGCCGCCGGCAACCCGGAAGCGATCGCGGTGCAGAACGACTACGTGCAGGCGCTGCGCACCGCCAGCGCGCAGCAAAGCGCCGCAACGGCAAAGGCGAGAGCGCTGCGACGCGCGGCGCCCGCGCATCGAACGAAGAGCCGGCGTGCGCAACGCGTGCGAACGCGCCGTGCGGCCGCGGGCAAGCACTAGCAACGCGGGCGCAGCACGGCCCGGCCGCGCCTCAGAGCACGTGGCGCTGCACGGCACGTCATCTAGAAGCGCGAGCGCAGCGCCGACGCGAGCAGCACCCGGCGCGCGCCCGGCGGCCCGGCGGCCGCGCGCACGTCGATGCGCTCGAAGCCGAAGTCCTCGAGCAGGCGCGCGAGTGTGCGGCGCGTGTAGAAGCGCAGGTGGTCGGCGCGCGGGTCGAAGTGCTCGTCGGTGCGTCGCGCCGACAGCGCCAGCGCGAGCATCGTCAGCCGTCCGTGCGCGGGCGTGCTCAGCAGCAGGCTGGCGCCCGAGCGCAGCACGCGGCGCACCTGCGAGAGCCACGCAGCGGTGTCGGCGACGTGCTCGATCGTCTCGCCCGCCCACACCGCGTCGAAGCTCGCGTCGTCCAGCGGCCATCGCTCCTGCACGCCGACCAGGCGCAGGTCCAGGCCGTCGTCGCGCTCGCGTGCGCGCCGCAGCGGCTCCTCCGCAACGTCGACGCCGACCACGGCAAAGCCCGCGCGCGCCGCCTCGGCGGTGAGCTGTCCTTCGCCGCAGCCGACATCGAGCACGCGCAACGGCTCGTGCGCGCCCGCCCGCGCAGCCGCCGCGCGCAGACCGTCGAGCATGAACGCACGGCGCAGCTGCAGGTCGGGCGGCTGCGAGCCCGGCGGCACCGCCTCCCACACGCTTTCGTAGTAGCTGCGCGAGGCCATCTGAACAGGCAATCTAGACCGACACCGGCGCACAAGGCCGCGAGCGCGCGTGGCTGCGCAAGTTAGCCGTCATCGCTGCACAAAGCTACGCGAAGAGAATATCTTGACGGCGTGCTTTGGGAGAGGGAGAACGGCGAGTCGTGAACGTAGCTTTCGACAGCCGTCCCGTGAGCGATCCCCAGGGCGTCGGACGCTACTCGCGCTGCCTGCTGGCGGCCCTGCGCGAGACGGCTGACGGCGACGCGCAGATCGTCGAGACCGCCCATCCCCGCCGCGCCGACGTCTTTCACGCGCCGTGGATGAGAGGCGCGCTGCTGCACAGCCCGTGCCCGATGGTCGTCACGCTGCACGACCTCACCGCGTTGAAGCGGCGCAGCGAGCTCCTGCGTACGGGCGCGCGAATGCACTTGCGCGAGCTTGCCGTGCAGCGCGCCGTGCGCGTGATCGTGCCGACCGAGGCGCTCGCGCAGGACGCGCTGGAACGCCTGGGCATCGAGCCCGAGCAGATCGACGTGATCCACGAGGCGCCGGCGACGTGCATGTACCCGCGCAGCGCGCACGAGGTCGCCGAGGTGCGGGCGCGCTTTGCGCTGCCCGAGCGCTACCTGATCTGGGTCGGCCAGCTGCAGCACCCCGACCCCGGCAAGCACATCGCCAAGCTCGCCGCCACCCCGCGCAAGCTGCCGCTCGTGCTCGTCGGCCAGACCAGCGCCTGGGCGCACCAGCTCAGAGACGTGATCCTCACCGGCCACGTGACAGACGACGACCTCGCCGCGCTGTACACCGGCGCGCGCGCGCTCGTCGTCGCCTCCCAGGACGAGGGCTTCGGCCTGCCGGCCGTCGAGGCGCTCGCCTGCGGCACGCCCGTCGTCGCCTGCGAGGTTCCCGCCCTGCGCGAGGTGCTCGACCAGCGCGCAACCTTCGTGCCGGCCGGCGACCTGCCCGCGCTGATCGCCGCTGCCGAAGCGATCGACCGTCCGGCGCCGCCGCCGCCCGCGTGGTCGTGGCAGGACGCCGCGCGCGCGACCTGGCGCGTCTACGCGCGCGCGCTCGCGCAGGCCGACCGTCCGCGCACGGCCGGTCGCCGCCTGCGCCGCCGCCCGTCCACCGGGCCCGAGCAGGCGCTCACCGGCTCCCAGTAGCGCCACGCGACACGACGCCGGCCGCGGCGGGCGCTCAGTAGGCGCCGCGCCGTGAGATGACGGCGGGGATCGTCTTCAGCAGGATCGTCAGGTCGAGCGCCAGCGACCAGTGCTCGAGGTAGATGAAGTCCAGGTGCACGAGGTCGTCGAAGTCGAGCTCCGAGCGCCCCGAGACCTGCCACAGCCCGGTGATCCCCGGCAGCACGAGGTAGCGCTTGCGGTGCCAGTCCTCGAGCATGTCGTAGTCGCGCTGGGGCAGCGGACGGGGGCCGACGAGCGACATCTCGCCGCGCAGCACGTTGATCAGCTGCGGCAGCTCGTCCAGCGAGAAGCGCCGCAGGAACGTCCCGACGCGCGTCAGGCGCGGATCCTCGCGGATCTTGAACAGCGCCCCGGTGGCCTCGTTGAGCTCTTCCAGATCGGCCTGCTGCTCCTCGGCGTCGGTGTGCATCGTGCGGAACTTCAAGCACGGGAAGGGCCGCTGGCCGATGCCGCGGCGCGTTGAGTGGTACAGGATCGGCCCGCGCGAGGAGACGCGCACGGCGATTGCCAGCGCCAACAGCAGCGGGCTCAGCAGCGCCAGCATGATCGTCGCGCCGATCAGGTCGAATGCGCGCTTGAGCGCGAAGTCGACGCCCTCGAACACCGGCGGACCGAGCTCGAACAGCGGCACCGACTGGCCGGGCACGAACTCGGCGCGGTGGATCAGGATCTCCATCGTCGACGGCGCCAAGCGCACGCGCACGCCACGCTGGTGGCACTGGTCGACAAGCTCCACTGCCTCGACCTGGGGGAAGTCCGGGTCGGTGATGATCACCTCGTCGATGCGCTCGCTGGCGAGCACCTTGTCGAGGTCCTCCAGCGAGCCGAGCGCGCGCAGGCCGTTGCCCGGCAGCGCCTTCGGCGAGAGAAAGCCGACGACCTCGATCGGCGAGTGCGGCACGTCGCTGAGCGCATGCGCGACGTCGGCGACGTGCTTGCCCGTGCCCACCAGCACCGCGCGGCGGCGGTAGCCGGCGGCGTGCAGGATCGCTCCGGTCAGCCACTCGTAGCCGGCGCGGAACGACGATACGTAGAGCAGCGCGAACGCCAGCGATCCATAAAAGAGGTAGTAGCTGGTGAAGTGTTCGCCGCTGACCACAGCGAACAGCAGCGCCACGAACGCCACCTGGAACAGCGAGCCGACGATCCGCGAGAGTCCCGGGCGCAGCGAGCGTGCGGCGTACAGGCCCGAGCGTGCGAACAGCAGCGCCGTCAGCAGATACACGAACGGCAGGATGCGTTCGGTTTCGCGCAGCGCCGGGTGAAACTGCACGCGATCGAACACCACCGCCTTGAGAATCAGCGCCGTGAAGATCGCCAGCGCCACCGCCACGAAGTCAAGGCCGAGCAGCGACACGATGCGCGCCAGGCGCCGCGCCGTGGACATGCGCAGCAAAAACGACAGCGCCGGCGGGCGCTTGCGGCGCATGTCGCGATCGCTCGTCTCCTTGCGCGCCGTCACCTCCGAGAGCACCGCCTCGGGCGTCGCGGAACGCCCGAGCGACGTCGATCGGCCGAGCCTGGGCGGACTGCTTGCCGGTGCGCCGGTCCCCGGCGCCGACGGCTTGCGCGGAATGGGCGGAGCGGGCGTTGGGCTGGAACGAGGTCCCATCTCACTGCTCACAACGCTTCAGCCTGGCAGATGTAGCGGTCGTGTGACTGCCTGACGGCACTCCCGCGCGAGGCTCGGCGAGCGGCTCAGCCCGAGCCCCCGCCGATCAGCAGCTCGACGCCCGACTGCTCGATCGTGCGCGCCAGCCCTTCGCGCAGCGACACCTCCGGCGACCATCCGAGCAGCTCCTGCGCGAGGGCGATGTTCGGCTTGCGCTGCTTCGGATCGTCCTCCGGCAGCGCCTCGTAGACGATCTCCGAGGTCGAGCCGGTCAGCTCCTTGACCGTCTCGGCCAGTTCCAGCAGCGTGAACTCGTCGGGGTTGCCGATGTTCACCGGGTCGTGATAGCCGGACTCCGCCAGCGCGATGATCCCGCGGATCAGGTCTGAGACGTAGCAGAACGAGCGCGTCTGGCTGCCGTCGCCGAACACCGTCAGCGGGCGGTTGGCGAGCCCCTGGCGCAGGAACGTCGGGATCGCCCGGCCGTCGTGCGGGCGCATGCGACTGCCGTACGTGTTGAAGATCCGCACGATCGCCGTGTCCACGCCCTGCTGGCGGTGGTAGGCCATCGTCAGCGCCTCCGCATAGCGCTTGGCCTCGTCGTACACGCCGCGCGGGCCGATCGGGTTGACGTGCCCCCAGTAGCTCTCCGACTGCGGGTGCTCCTTCGGGTCGCCGTACACCTCGCTCGTCGACGCGATCAGAAAGCGCGCGCGCTTGGCCTTGGCCAGGCCGAGCGTGTGATGCGTGCCGTAGGAGCCCACCTTCAACGTGTGCAGCGGCAGGCGCAGATAGTCGATCGGCGAAGCCGGCGAGGCCAGGTGGTAGACGAAGTCGATCGGCTCGTCGATGAAGTACGGCTCGATGATGTCCACGCCCACGTGCAGGAACTTCTCCCGGTCGCGGATGTGCTCGATGTTCGCCAGCGACCCCGTCTCGAAGTTGTCCGCGCAGATCACCCGGTGCCCGCGCGCGAGCAGCTCGTCGCACAGGTGCGATCCGAGAAAGCCGGCGCCGCCGGTGACAAGGCACGTGGTCATGGCCTCGCAGAATACCCGTGTCCACCCGGCGCGGTGAAACGCGGCTGTCACCCCTGCCGGCCCGCCGCCGACTCGCCGCGGGTCCTTATCATCTGCTGCATGTCCTCAACGGACTCAACCGAGGAGCACCTGACGGTCGCGCCGATCGTCGGGCCCGACGACCCGCGGCGCTTCACCGACTCGGGCATCGAGATCGGCGAGCTGTACACCGAGGCCGACCTGCCGGCCGATCTCGACCTCGGCGAGCCCGGCGAGTTTCCCTACACGCGCGGCGTGCACCGCGAGATGTACCGCAAGCAGACGTGGACGATGCGCCAGTACGCCGGCTACGCCTCCGCCAAGGAGTCAAACGAGCGCTACCGCTACCTGCTGTCCAAGGGCTCCACCGGGCTGTCGATGGCCTTTGACCTGCCCACGCAGCTCGGCCTGGACTCAGACAACCCGCGCTGCCTCGGCGAGGTCGGGCGCACGGGCGTGGCGATCGACACGATCGACGACATGCGCACCGCCTTCGACGGCATCCCGCTCGACAAGGTCTCGACGTCGATGACCATCAACGCCCCCGCCGCCTGCCTGCTGCTGCTGTATGAGCTGGTCGGCGAGGAGCAGGGCGTGCCGTCAGAGCAGCTGCGCGGGACCACGCAGAACGACGTGCTCAAGGAGTACATCGCGCGCGGCAACTACATCTACCCG
>JADGPP010000136.1 GCA_017882375.1 Solirubrobacteraceae bacterium
CGGCCTCAGACATAACGCCTCCAATCTGAACCAGTAGCAACGTCAACGACTTGCGGCCGTGCCCATTGCCAACGTAGCGGGAGTACGCCGATGAGCGAGCTGCGGAGCTGCACCGGAGCGTTGGGAGCGGGCTCGGCGAGGCCAACTGCCTGTGGGGCCTGGGCGAGCTGGCGCTCCACAGAGGCTCCGATCCAGAGGCAGCCCGCGACCTCTACCAGCGAGCCTCGGAGGTGTATCGGCGCTTTGGATACGTGCTCGGCGAGGCCAACTGCCTCTGGGGGTTGGGTGTGCTGGCGCGCAAATGCGGCGATACGGAGGCCGCGCGACACTTCTATGAGAAGGCGGGGCCGCTGTTTCGGCAGGTGAGCGACGCGCCCGGCGAGGGCAACTGCTTTTGGGCGTTCGGGGAGCTCGCGCGCGAGGACGCTGATCCTGCTGCCGCCCTTAGGAGCTACAACGAGGCTCTTAAGCTTTATCGCCGAGTCCAAAGCTCGCTCGGCGAGGCTAACGCGCTGTTGGGGTTGGGCGAGCTGGCGCACGACCGCGGTGACACGGGCGCCGCGCGAAAGCACTACATGAAGGCGAGGTCGCTGTTTCATCACGTGGGCGAGGTGCGCGGCGAGGCCGGGTGTCTTCGGGGGCTCGCCGTGCTGGCGCTGGAGCGCGGCGATGACGCGGAGGCGAACGCCTACAACGCGCAGGCTGCGCTCTTCGAGCGGACAGGTGACGCGGACGGGCAGGGTTGAGTTGGCGCGACCGGGATCGGAACCGCGGGAGATGCTCCCATTGGGTAGCCTGGCGCCCACCGCAGCGCGTCTCGGTGTACTCGCCTTCGGCGACTCCATCACGAACGGGGGCGGCGAACTGCAATGGGGTGTCGCACTGCAGTCGTGGGCATGGTGGGTGGCACGGGCGCTCGGATTCCCCTTCACCTCCTACGCGGTTGACGGGGCACAGATAACCGGAGTGGTCGAGGAGCAGATCCCGGCCTTCCAGCGACGATCTGCGCATCCCCAGGCCCGGTATGAGCTCGGCTGCATCTACATTGGCACCAACGATGCGCGCGCGCTCGACTGGGATGCGGCGGGGTTCGAGTCGAAGTTTCGTCGAGCGCTCGAGTTCATCGCCTCGCGCTCCGATCGGACGCTGACCCTCACGTCGCCGCTCGACCTCGGGTGCCCGCGCGCGGGTACAAGGGTGGCTGAGCTCAACGCGGCGGTTGAGCGGGTCGCCGGAGAAGTCGGCGCCCTTGTCACCGACTTGCGGGACTTCCGCGGTCGGAACGTCGTCATGGCGGACCATGTGCATCCGACGGCGCTGGGTCAGATCGCGATCGCGGAGCGAGTCCTAGCCACGCTCGCGCGTGAGGGGATCAAGCCGACGGTGATGCCGTCCGAGCTTATTGAGTACGAAATCACGTGGTGGAAGCGGCTGCGCGCAGACTCGACGTACGCCTACCGCCATCTCAAGGTCAGTGCGGTGGCCGGTGTGAAGCTCGGCCTGAGTCGGATTCACAGGGGTAGCTGATACCCCCGGGAGTTGATGACACCGAGGTCTGTCGACCGTCACGTAATTCCCTACCTGGCGGCCCGGGTGTCGGCACGCTCTCGCTTCTCCGAAGCCCTTGGCCTGCCGGCGCTATTGACCGGCGCTGTCCGTCCCGACTAGCGCAACCCATGGGTCGCTCCCCCCAAAGTAGTTCTGCACATGATTGCAATTGCATGCGACATACGCGCCTTGGAGTTCTTCCGCGGACCTGTTGCCGAGCGCTTTTATCTACTTACCGGCGAGCGTCTCCGCGCCTTCCCCGTCGGCGACGAACGTGGCCGAGCCGACTTCATGGTCGTTTCTGAGAGTGTTCTTCGTGCCGGCGACGATATTCCGGCGTTGCATCACGGCGTTGGCCCTAACAGCTTCGGCGGTCCGTCGGTGGCACTCGGAGCAGAGGACGTGGGTTTCAAGCTTGATGTTGGGCTCGACAACGACAGCCCGGATGTGCCTGAGCTACCGGACTGTCTGGACTTCCTCTTCGCCCGAGATCCAGACAAGCTAGTTTTGACTGCGATATCGGAAAGCGGATTTAAGCGCCGCGGCAACCATCCGTTCTACTACCTCTTCCGACTGACGAACTCGATAGCGCATCAGCTCCCATTTGTCCCATCATTGCATTTCCAACACTCCATCACTGTCGGTGAGCAGCAGATGAGTGTTTAGGGCTGGCGTCGTCGTGGCGAATGGCCGCCACCAGTAGGCCCGCGCCGAGCGCGACCACCCTGTTAACCCGCGAGATGAACCGCGCGTGCCCGTGCGCATTCTCGAACGCTGGGTCCTGTGCCAGGCTTCCGCTTTGGCGACCTAGCAGCGGGACACGCGGTCACGCGCCGGGTCGTTTAAGACACCTCATTCGGTGAGACGCTGAGGGTTGCCTGGACGCCGCGTTTCACCGCCCAAGCCCCACCCGGCGACGGATGGGGGAACGGCTGCACTACCAAGGAGCCAGAGCCGATACCAGATCCATTCCCGTCCCCTGCCCTGGCGGAGGGCTGCTTCGACGCCGGCTGCGGGCTGGGAGGCGACTGCCCCGGAGGAGAGCATCAGTGCGGTGACGGCCCAGACGGGTGTGGGTGCTATCCGGTCGACTAGGACGCGTCTCCCGATTCGCGTAGCCAAGTAAGGATGGCGGCGAGGATGCGCCTCCGCGGTAGAGGACGGCGTGACCACCGTCTTGACTGCGGTCGCCCTGGGGGCATTCATCCTGGCCGCGTTGACTGCGTTGCTGGCGACCGCACTTCGGGATTACGACGACGTCGCCGACGTTCGCAGTCTCAGACTTATGACGGACGACGCTCACTGGTGGGCGACTCCCGCCGCCGCTCGTCAAGATCTGGCAGCCGTCGACGTCACCAAGGTGGACACGCTCCGTGACGGCAACGAGAAGAAGGCCTCTCGGCTGACCTTGGCCGCCTCCTTCCAGCTCATCGCGATCGAACCGCCCGGAAGGCGGCTTAAGAGACACGTCAGTCGACCCGCTGCGGGGCCTGCGTTCCGCATCACGTGCGTTCAGGGCCGTCCCTTCTGCGGCCTTGCCGCGACCGTCGTCTGCGCAGAATGGGCCTCCTGCGGACCCACGAGCTTGCTGGTCGATTGCTCGATGGCAAGGCAGCGACCTCGTCGACCGCGTGCGATCGCGACGCTGACGCGGCTGACAGAAGCATCTCGTCGCCTTCGCCACGTTGTTACAGGGGACCAGACCGCCGTCTCTCGCCCAACGGCGACTTCTGGACGTCTACCCACGGGACCGCGACGAGGTAAAGGAGCTTGTTGCCGTGAGCAGGGTTTCGGAGAGACGATGGCCGTCCAGCACCTCGGCCAGAGGGAGCTTCGGGTGACCGATCAGCTTGAGATCCGTGTCGGAGACGTCGTTCAAGACATAGCCCAGGACTTGGATGAGGACATTTACGTCCTTGCTCCACAGGAGCAGAGCTACCTCCTCCTTGAAGCCGCTCTAGCGGCGGTAGCCGGTTTCCTCCTGCAGGCCTTCTTGGAGGGGATCAAGACCGTGATCGCCGATGCGTCCGCCGATGGAATACGGGTCGGCTATAAGCGCATCATGCAATCGCTTCGCAAAAGATTGGCAGGGACCTTGGACAGACCGCACTCGATGGTCGACGCCGACGCCAACGAGGTTCGACTCAACGTCTCCAATGATCTTCGTGAGCTAGAAAGGCATCGGACCACTTCACAGCTGGAGTCCTTAACCGCCAAGGTCCAGCTGGACTTCCAAGGGGCCTTGATCGATGAAGGCCTCTCGGAAGGGGCCGCAGTGGCAATTGCCAAGAAACTCGGTGCGGCAACGACGCGACTCCTGGCTGTGCCGGATGACACAAGCGCTTAGTCCCGAAGAAGAGGTGCCCAAGATTAGTCCGACCATGAGGATGGACGATATCGAGCGCATCGTCGCCCTGGGGCGCTGTTTAATTGGGTCAATCAACCTGGACCTGCACTTGGAATCTATCAGCGCAGGCCAGGCGGCATTCGGAAATGCGAAATCAACGCCTTGGATCAGAGTCAGCTTGGACGAGGGTTCTAGCAGGTACGTGAAAGTCGACAAGCAAGCAGGACGCTCACAGGCCACTCCTCCTGCGGAGGAAATATGCGACTTGACCGTGAATCAGAATGCTAAACCGGCCACACACACCTACATGGAGATGCTGTCCATTCTTTCCGCCGGTTTGCTCCCCCGGGATCCGACCGAGGCGGAAGAGCAGCGAATACGCGCCTCGGCCATCACCCTTAGTGGTGCCGAGGGAGCGGCACAGGACGTCCTAGATAGGTTCTCGACGAAGGGAAGCAATACCGCCATTGAGGAGTTGATTACTGCCACCAAGGTTCTCTATGAGCTGTTCGCGATCAACGCCAGACAGGCTGCGTATCTAGTAGCCGGCGCGACCCTTCTAGGGTTATGGCCGGCAGAGCTAGTCCGCAATGCCTCGGCGAACGAGCCGCCAGGAGACGGCCCGCATCGAATGGTTGAAGGGATTAGGTCAGCACTGGGACTGCAACCCACCGGGCTTCAGGATGCCCTCCGAAGCGAACCCTTAGACTTCGCCGTTGCGCCACTGCTGCTCATTGGGAATGGCGATGTGCGCGTGCTTGAACTCGTGGATGCGTTGGCGGATGATGCCGCCAAGCGACTGAAGCATGCCACAGAGGCGGCCAAGGGCATATGGGATTACCAGGAGGAGGTTTTTTTTGCCATACCCGCAGCGCTCGCAAGCATGATGATTTCCAACGCCTTCCACCGGAGCAGCGGGCTAGATGGTGTACGGGTCTCCGAGGAATTGGTGCAGCGTGATCGGCAGCGACACAGCGTGAACACCGAACGTTGGGTGCGCATGTCAGACGCTTTGGCGTTCCAAGCGGCGGACATCATCACGGGTGGCCGGGCATGGGCCCAATTGCGGCTCCAGGTCGAGGAGGGTTGTCGCGAAGGCGGTCCTGATGGCGCCCGCGCCGCCGTGAATCAGATTGTTCGCGGGCGGCTCCTGCCGCGGGCCCTGGGCGACACTTTGCTGCGCGGGTTGCCTCCGTAGGCACGAGGGGCTTGGCCCCAGACCGGACTTCCGAAGATCAGAGGCACATGAGGGCTCGGTCGTGAGCGTTTGCGCTGCTCACGGAGTTGTAGATCTGGCCCGTGAGGACCACCGGCAGGAAAAGTCCCGGCGCGGACCAGGGGTCGGTGCCGTTGCCGGAGTGGCGATCAGCTCATGGGGCTGGCGCCGTCTGGGCGGGTATGTCGGCGTCGGGTAGAGCTCGGGCGGAGGAGATCTCGGGCA
>JADGPP010000137.1 GCA_017882375.1 Solirubrobacteraceae bacterium
TAGCGCTGGCGATAGCCATAGTATTTACATCGTATATACGATTGCTATCGCAGTTCGCGTAAAGAGGACACAGCCCACTGTCCCTCTGGCGATCTGCTCCAGAACAGATCAGAGACCCGGAGACTCCAGCCCCCATCAAGCCTCTAGTGGCATTTCGATCGCTGTCGGGCGCGTGGCTAGCCGCCAGCTAGACTCGGGGCATGTCCGAGGTTGTCGCCACGCCGACCGTCGACGACGTGATGGATGCGTTGGCGAACGTGATTGATCCTGAGCTCGGGCTCGACTTCGTCGAGCTCGGCCTGATCTACGGGGTGGAGGTCAACGCCGGCAACGTCAACGTCACGTTCACGCTGACAACGCCCGGATGTCCGATCGGGCCGCAGGTCACCGAGCAGATTGATGAGTTCGTCGGTGAACTGGAGGGCGTCAAGACGGTCGACTCGGAGATGGTCTTCACGCCGCCGTGGTCGCCGGAGAAGATGAGCGAGGACGCCAAGTTCGCGCTCGGCTACTGACGCGCAGCGCCGCTCGAGCGCTCTAGGCCGGCGCGGCGACCGACTCGCGCGCCAGCGACACCAGCGTCGCGAGTTCTTTGGCGATGCTGTCGCTGATCGCGCCGATGTCCGGCAGCGCGTCGTAGTCGCCGAGCAGGCCGAAGTTCATCTGCCCGTTGTAGGACATGATGGCGATCGCCAGCGCGTGGTTTTCGGGCAGGAAGGCCACCGGATAGGCCGCGAGCATCTCGCGACCGAGCACGTACAGGGGGAACTGCGGACCCGGAACGTTGGTGACGATCAGGTTGAACAGGCGGGTGGAGAAGTTCAGGCGCGAGGCCTGCGCGAGGATCGTCGGCGGCGCGAAGTTCTGTGCGCCTGCGATCACCTCGGCACCGAGTGCCTGCTTTGACTCCTTCAGGCCGTCCATCGCCTGCGAGACGAAACGCAGTCGCTGGACTGGATCGGCGATGTAGACGGGCAGCGGACCGCGCATCACGACGATCCTGTTGCCGCCCTGACCGTGCTCGTCCTCGACTCTCACCGAGACCGGCACGAGCGCGCGCATCTCCACGCCCTCGGTGCGTCGGCCGCGTGAGATCAGGAAGGTTCGCAGGGCCCCCGTCACGACCGCCAGCACCACGTCGTTGACCGTGCCGCCGAACGCATTCTTGACGGTCTTGAAGTCGTCCAGGCTGCTGGCGATGCCGTAGAAGCGCCGGTGTGGCCCGATCGGCACGTTCAGCGGCGTCTCCGGCGCCGGGTTCAGGCCGGCCCAGACGATCTCGCCGACGCCCTCGGCGGCCTCGCGTGCGCGAGAGAGCGCGCGCTCGGGATGCGCGAACGCATCGATCGCGCCCTCGGCCAGCTCGAGGCCCGTGCGCACGGCGCCGCGAATCCCGGCGGCGACGAGCTCCGCCGCGCTCGGTTCTGAGTGCGGCTGCCACGGCCGGCCGGTGTGCCTGACCACCGGCGGATCGGGCGAGAGGTCGAACAGCACCGTCGCCAAGTCCACGCCGGCGATGCCGTCGATCAACGAATGGTGCGTCTTGGTGATCAGCGCGAAGCGGTCGTCCTGCAAGCCCTCGATCAGCCACATCTCCCACAATGGCTTGGAGCGGTCCAGCTGCTGGGAGAAGATCCGCGCGGTCAGACCGCACAGCTGCTCCCATCCACCCGGGGTCGGAAGTGCGGTGTGGCGGATGTGGTACTCGAGGTTAAAGCTCGGGT
Organism: Solirubrobacteraceae bacterium; assembly: GCA_017882375.1. Classification (GTDB taxonomy): domain Bacteria; phylum Actinomycetota; class Thermoleophilia; order Solirubrobacterales; family Solirubrobacteraceae; genus Palsa-744. The sequence goes on from JADGPP010000137.1 coordinate 1,725, forward strand.
CGTCGACCCATACCGGGCGACCGCTGTCCAGGGCCGTGGAGGCGAGCTTGTGGCGGTAGCGTGGGACCAGGTGAAGGCGCCGGCGGATCTGTTCCAGGAACTCGTCCATCCTCGGCGGCGGACCCTCGACGATCGTCAGCCCGCCGATGTGCATGTGTGAGTCTGCGCCCTCTTGGTGCAGGAACGAGGCGTCTACCGGCGTGAGCCTGTCGAGGTGTCGCTGGGGCACGAGCGCTTAGGGTACCTGGGCGCGCCCTACAATGGCAATCGTGGCGAACAACGTACAGAAGCTGCTGCTCGCGGCGCCGCGCGGTTACTGCGCGGGCGTCGACCGCGCTGTGCAGACAGTCGAACGCGCGCTGGAGATCCACGGCGCGCCGGTCTACGTGCGCAAGGAGATCGTGCATAACAAGCACGTCGTCGAGCAGCTGCGCGAGCGCGGGGCGATCTTCGTCGAGGAGGAGACCGAGGTGCCCGAGGGCGCCGTCTGCGTGTTCTCCGCTCACGGCGTCGCGCCGAGCGTGCGCGAAGGCGCGATCGCGCGGAAGTTGCAGACGATCGACGCAACGTGCCCGCTGGTGACGAAGGTTCACCGCGAGGCCGTCCGCTTCGCACAGGACGGCTACACGGTGGTGCTCGTCGGTCACGACGGTCACGAGGAGGTCGAAGGCACGATGGGCGAGGCGCCCGACCGCATCGTGCTCGTGCAGAACGAGCACGATGTGCAGGAGCTGCAGATCGCCGATCCCGAGCGCGTCGCCTACATCACGCAGACGACGCTTGCCGTCGACGAAACGACCGCGATCCTCGCGCGCCTGCGCGAGCGCTTCCCGAAGATCGTCGGCCCGCGCACAGATGACATCTGCTACGCCACGACAAACCGTCAGGCGGCTGTCAAGCAGATGTCCGAGGACTGCGATCTGCTGCTGGTGATCGGCTCGCGCAACTCCTCCAACTCGGTGCGCCTCGTCGAGGTCGCTCGCGACTGCGGCACCGAGTCGCATCTGATCGACACGGCCGACGAGATTCGCGAGGAGTGGCTGCAGGATGCGCACGTCGTCGGCATCTCCTCTGGGGCCAGCGCGCCGGAGAACCTCGTGCAGGACCTCGTCCAGTTATTCCGCGATCGCGGCGTCACCGACGTATCCGAGTTCCATGTGATTCGCGAGGACGTCCGCTTCATGCTGCCGAAGACGATTCGCGAGGCCGCCACCGTCGGCGAGGCCCGCTGAGCGCCGCGCCGCTGGCGCCGCGGCGCCCGGCCGGGGCGGTCGCGGCAGGTCACATTCAGCAGCGACCATGCGCACGCTGATCCTCTCCGACCTGCACCTCGGCGGCGTCTCACGCTCGGATCTGCTGCGCCGAGCCGAGCTGCGCGAGCCGCTGCTGCGCGCGATCGCCGACGTCGATCGCGTGGTGCTGCTCGGCGACGTGCTCGAGCTGCGCCACGGCCCGCCGCGCGAAGCGCTCGCGGTCGCACAGCCGTTCTTCGAGGATCTCGGCCGCGCGCTGGACGGCAGAGAGCTGGTGCTCGTCGCTGGAAACCACGATCACGCCCTGATCGAGCCGTGGCTGGCGCTGCGCGCTGAGCTCCCCGCGCAGGAACCGCTCGGTTTGGAGCAGCTGCTGGAGCCGGCCGAGGCCTCGCCGATGGTCAAGCGGCTGGCCGATTGGGCAGCTCCGGCCCGCGTGCGCTTCGCCTACCCCGGCCTGTGGCTGCGTCACGACGTCTATGCGACGCACGGCCACTACCTCGACTGTCACCTGACCGTGCCCACGATCGAGCGTCTGAGCGTCGGTGCGATGAGCCGCCTGCTTGGCCGCCCGGCCCATGAGTTCGGGCAGGTCGCCGACTACGAGGCGGTGACCGCGCCGATGTACGCATGGCGCCACGCCGTAGCCCGCGATGCGCGTACTGGCAACGCGCTCAACGGCATCGCGACCGTTCATGCCTGGCGCACGCTCGGCGGTGGTGGCGACGGCGATGGCGGCGGGCGCGATGGAGAGCGCCGAGGGTGTTCGCTGCGCGCGAAGGTCGGCGCGAAGCTGCGCACGCGCGCGCTGGTCCACGGCTTTCCACTGGCGGTCGCCGCGCTCAATCGCGCCGGGCTCGGGCCCCTGCGATCGGAGATCTCCTCCGGAGAGCTGCGCGGGGCGGGCCTGCGGGCGATGGGAGAGGTGGCCAAGCGCTTGGGGCTCGGCGACGCCTACTTGGTCTTCGGCCACACCCATCGCTCCGGGCCGCTGCCAGGCGATCACGCCAGCGAGTGGAACCGGCCGCCGGCGGCGCCCGGTGCAACGCCCGGCGCCAGGCTCGTGAACACCGGCTGCTGGACCTACGACGCGATCTTCCTCACCGACAAGCCCGGCGAGAGCCCCTACTGGCCGGGCACGTGCGTACTCGTCGAGGACTCCGGAGCGCCGGCTCTGCAGCGGCTGCTGCTCGATCGCTCCAATGCCGAGCTCGCGCCCGCCCGGCACAAGCCGATCCCGGCGTGAGCGCGCCGCAGGCTGTGCGCGTCAGGCCAGCCCGGGCGTGAAGCAGGTCGCCAGGCAGCGCAGACCGCCGGTCAGCTGCAGCACCAGCTCTCCGGCGGTGTGGCGTTCGTGCTCCAGCAGCGGGTAGGCGCCCGGCGCGGCGATCTGCAGCTCGGCCGCGGCGCCCGTCACCGGATCGCTCGCCCGCACCGTCCCCGAGCCGTCGAGCACGGCCCACACGCCACCGGCTTCGTACGCTCCGCTGTAGGCGCCGGGCTGCTCGGCCGTCGGCGCCGCCAGCATCGCCCCAGGCGCGTCCTCGGGACGTAGCGGCGCCAGCGGCTCGCGCTCGACGCCGAGCAGCTGCTGGATCGCGCGCTCGGTCTCCTGATAGGCGCCCTCGCCGTAGTGGTACTCGAACAGCCGCGCGTGCCCGTCGAACAGGTAGCGCGCCGGCCAGCCCTCGTTCTCGTACTCGCGCCACAGCGCCAGCTCGCTATCGATCAGCACCGCGTGGCGGATCTCCAGCCGCTGCACCGCCGCGCGCACGGCATCCTCGTCGCGCGACGCGTCGAAGCCGGGGCAGTGCACGCCGATCACGCGCAGCCCGTCATCCGCGTAGTGCTCGTGCCACTGCTTGACATACGGCAGCGTGCGCATCGAGTTCGGCCGGCAGAAGTCCCAGAACTCCACCAGCATCGGCCTTCCCCGTTGGATCGTGCTCGCCTGTCCGCCCGCCGCGTTCACCCACGGCAGCTTCGTGGGGAACAGTGGAGCGGCGATCGTGTCGATAGGCGCGCGCAACGCAGGTCACACGGACGCGCCGACCTGGCGTCGAGGGTCAAGGATGGCAACGCCGCCAGCCGCAGGCCGTCGACGCCAGGTCAGCCGATGGAGCCGACCATCTCCAACTGAATCAAACGGTTGAGCTCGACCGCGTACTCCATCGGCAGCTCCTTGGTCACCGGCTCGATGAAGCCGTTGACGATCATCGCCGCGGCCTCGTCCTCGGTGAAGCCGCGCGAGCCCATGTAGAAGAGCTGGTCGTCGGAGATGCGCCCGACG
>JADGPP010000138.1 GCA_017882375.1 Solirubrobacteraceae bacterium
CGCCAACGCCAACCTATGCAAATCCAAACTGGCGATGCCCAGCGAATTCACCGCCCAGAACGGCGCGGTCCTGACGCAGTCCACGCCGATCAAGGTCACGGGCTGTGCCAAACCGCTCACGCGCCATCAGAAGCTGCTCAAAGCTCTGAAGCAATGCAAGAAGAAGCACGACAAGGGCAGGCGGCGCGCTTGCGAAGCTCAGGCGCGCAAGAGGTTTGGGGCCAAGGCTAAGAAGAAGGCTAAGAAGGGCGGGGGGAAGAAGGGGTAGGGGGAGGGGAGGGGGCTTGGGCTCTGGGTCCTGCTGACCTCGAGCCAGCGCGAGGGGTCCCCGAGCGAGCGGGGCGCCACCGTCTGATCACGAGCTCGTGCTCTCACGCCCGCTAGGTCCTTGTGCGTCGCCGCATCCTGGCGTCGCTCCACGCGAGTCTGCAAGGGCACGACCGGCCAACTACGAACGGTGAGTCGCTGCTGGCCGGGCTCGACCTTGAGCTTGACCGAGAACACCACCTTGCCGCTCAGCGGAAGCGCCGTGGCTTCGGCACGAGGCTCCTCCTTGGGCGGCATGCCCTCAGCAACCCAAGACTCCGGCTCTGGCAGCACGGGCGTGAGTAGGTCGAGTTGTTTGCTCGCCCGTTCGCGGTTCGGCATACCCGTGATGTCGGCGGCGTCAAGGAGGCGCGCCCAGACGTTGAAAGCAGTATCTTGCTCCATGGTGCAGACGTTACCGCCCAAGCCGGCCTGGCAACGCCGCGGCAATAACCGCTTGGTGCCAACCGTTCCGCTGAGTTCCGCGCTCGGCCGATCTGAGCAAAGGCGGACTCAGCGGCACTCACGAGCACCCAGCGACACCTGCTGATTCAGGATCATAATCCGCGTCCCGGGAGCAGTCCTTTCACCCTCACGAGCGGCGCTGCGCTGCTCGTGGCTAGCGCCGCCGCCTCCAAAGCCGCCCCCCAACTCCCGAAGTACTTGTATACGGTGCCCGTGCACGGCCGCCCCGAAGCCGCGCGAATCCAGTCCGACCCAGACGGCGCGCGCCCGTTGTTGCTCGCCGCCCACGCCCGCAGAGCGTCAACGATCTCCTCGCGTCGCCACGGCCTCGCGACTTGCGGCGCACGCGGTGGGACCGCCAAGCCCGCGGCTCGGACTGCGTCCTCCCAGCAGCCGAACTCTTTGCGCACCGTGTCGGCGCATGGGTGCTTCGGCGCTGCATGTACCCACTCCGCGCTGGCGGGCGCGCGCCCGTGTCGGCCCGCCCACGCCTGAAGCGCTAGATCACCCCAGCCGGCTTCCACGGGTCGTGGCGTGGCGTTTGCTCGGCCGGTTGGAGGCCCCGCCCGCCTCAGTGCTTGCTCCCACGGTCCGAGCTTGCGACGAACGGTCAGGGTGCACGGATGACCGGCGCCGCTGTAGCGCCAGTCGCCCTGCGTGGGCGATGACCGTTGACATCTGCCCAGCCCTGCAGGGCGCCGATGAGCTCCGCCTTCTCCCAGGTGACGTAGCGGGGTGCTTGGCTGCTCGCGCGAGCCGAGGACCGTGCCCAGGACGCACGGTCGAGGACGAGCTTTGCGGGCGGCTGCGGCGGCCCGCTTCCTTTACGACGAGTGGCCGTAAGCACGACCGTGCGCGCGCGCACCTCGATCGAGATCGCAGAAAACCAGCTACGCAGGAGCTCGTTGAACTCAGAGCACTGCGCTCTGCTCGCTTCGGTACGACCGATGCGCTCCTGGTCAATCCAAGCGCGCAGCCGCTCAGCCTCGGCGAGCTCGCGTGCTTGGCGCTGGGAGATCGCCACTTCGCGAATCAGCGCAGCATGAGGCTGCATGCGTGCAAACTCGACCTCCATCGCACGCCCCAAGCGCCGCTCGTCGCCTGTGATCGCGGCGGCGCGAAGCTCCTCATGCGCAGCAGCGGCGCTCGGCAATGCACCGGGCTGTGCGCTGCGCGTCTGCAAGGGGTCACGCGCGAGCAGGGCGCTGACGCTGGCGACCACCATCGCCTCAGTTGCGTGCGCCTCGATCGGCGGTGCGTCGCAGCGGTGCTGACCGCGCTGGCCTCTATGGCTCGAGCACAGATACGCCCGCGCGAGGCTGCCGTCGTTGCGCCGACAGCGGCCGCTGTAGGCGTGCAGAGGGCTTCCGCAGCGTCCGCAACAGGCAAGGCGCGCCAGCAAGTACGTCTCGCGTAGGCGCCGCTGGCTATCGATGCCCAGCCGTCGCTTGCCCAGCTCTGTGAGGACTCGCTCGTGCTGGCGCTCAGAGATGTACGCCGGCCAGCAGTCGCGCGCCAGCACCTCTCCTGCATAGACCGACAGACCCGCATAGCGGGGGTTTTTGACGATCGCGTAGACCCGGCCCACATCAAACGGGCGCGGCGAGGCGCCTCGTCGCACCGGTTTGGTCATCCAGCCGGCTTTGTTGACCCTCGTGGCGATTTGGCCACAGCTTCGCCCGCGAAGCGCCGAGCGAAAGATCAGCGCGATCAACGGCTGGCGCTGGACGTCGATGACCATTTCCCTATGTACCTGCTGACGCTCGTCGACCCACGTGTGCAAGCGATAGCCGTCTGGCAAGTGGCCGATGTATTCACCGCGCTGCGCGGCCCGTCTCATCCCAGCCTGGGAGGCCAGTCCGCGTCGCAGGGAGTCCTCGTTGTTTCGCTGGCCGGTGACCACGGCGTAGAGCAGGTCGCGGAAGGTCTCGGGATCCTGCAGCGTGCGCACGCGAACGTCGTGCTTGAGCGCCCACAGGGCGATCTCGACGGTGTGGCGGGCATTGCGGCCGTCGCCGCGCGCCAGGCGATCGGAGTGCTGCGCCCAGAGCTCGGCGATCCCGTGCTCGACGGCGAGATCCTCGGCATGTTGGGTGGCGTCGCGCAGGCCGGGCCCGCGGTCGCGGCGATAGGCGGAAAAGGCCTCGTCTGAGTATTCGGCGACGAGGTCGCGCAGCGGGTCGGCGTCGATCGCCTCACGACATTCGCGCAGCTGCTCGGGGATCGACCCGCGGCGATCCTCGGTGCTCTTGGCCGCGTAGATCACGCAGGGGATGCCGGCGCCGTCGGCCATCGCCTGAGACTATCTGTCTGAGGTCGGCCTAGCCGACCTGATTGCTCAAGGGCCGGAGTCGGGCCGGCCAGTCAAGCGGCGCAGCCGCGACCCCGAAGGGGTTGACGGGCCGGGTCGACGTAGGCACTCGCTCCATAGAGGCGCGCGGGCGCCGTCCGGGACGCGCCCTAGGTTCGTGCAGTGGCTCGAGTGTTCGGAGAGTTGCCTGGATCCCCGCCAGGGAGTGTCTTCCCCACCCGTAGGGCAGCTGCTGACGCTGGAGTTCACAAGCAACTGCAGCGCGGGATCTCGGGGTCACAAGCCCAGGGAGCGGACTCGATCGTGGTCAGCGGCGGCTACGAGGACGACGAGGATGACGGCGAGACGATCATCTACACCGGCCACGGTGGAAACGATCCCGCCAGCGGCAAACAAATAGCCGACCAGGCATTTACGGAAGGTAACCTTGCGCTTGCGATCAGCGCGGACCACGGCCTTCCCATCCGAGTTGTGCGCGGTTCGCGTGGTGACCGTTCGCACTCGCCGTCCACTGGCTATCGATATGACGGCCTCTACTACGTGGAGCGCTACTGGCAAGAACGAGGGAAGTCCGGTTTTCTCGTCTGGCGCTACCGACTAGTCGCCGAGCCGTCGACGAACCCCACAACCAATCCTCCACCGGCTCCGCCGCCGGGACCAGCGACGCGAGCCTATTCGAGCACTCAGCGCGTAGTGCACAATACGGCCGTCACGGAGTGGGTCAAGGAGCTCTACGACTGTACGTGTCAGGTCTGCGGACTGCGGCTCATGACCGCCGCCGCCGCATATGCCGAGGGTGCTCATCTCCGGCCTCTCGGCAGGCCGCATAACGGTCCAGATTCGGTCGACAACGTCCTGTGCCTGTGCCCGAACGACCATGTGCTCATCGACCGCGGAGCCCTCGGAATCGATGACTCGTGGAACCTCATCGATCTCAAGTCTGGGGCGACCCTCGCGCCGTTGACGGTGCATCCGCAGCACGTCCTTGATCTCGGGCACGCCGCATACCATCGCGGAATGTTCGTCAGCCGCTCGTGAGTCGCGCGAGAGCGGCCGCGGCGTACATCCTGTCTCGATGAAAGGCCACCGTCGAGCAGCCGGAGCGCGTGACAGAGTGCTTGTATGAAAGACCTGATCGTCTTCTGCGCCGATGTCGGCTCGGTACGCTCAGGAAACTTTGGGTGGGCGTGTAGCGTGCGCGCAGGAGCCATTGAGGACCGCGACACCTCCAGCCCAGCAGAGCTTGCCGGGGCGGTCGCGGAGCGGCTCCTCGAGCACCGACCGGTGGCACTCGGGTTTGAGTGTCCCCTGTTCGTTCCCGTTCCGCAGTCAGACCGCGAGCTGGGAGCCGCACGCGGGGGCGAGGGCAATCGAGCCTGGTCAGCCGGGGCGGGTACGGGCGCCCTTGCCACCGGCCTCGTGCAAGCAGCCTGGGTACTGGATGCGATACGTCAGCGCTGCAGCGACACTCGCCTGCACCTCGTCTGGGAGGCGTTTGCGCGGGCTCGCAGCGGCTTGCTCATCTGGGAGGCATTCGTATCCGCGGGCGCCAAGGGTCTCAGCCACGTCGACGACGCGATGATCGCCGTTGAGGCATTCAAACGGACCCTTCCGGATCCTGCTGCTGCCTCCACGATCACGGCGGAGCGACCGTTGTCGCTTGCTGGCGTCGCGGCCATCTGGAGCGGATGGCTGGACGATCCTCTTGCCGTGCGCACCCCGCCGCTCGTTATACGAGCGTGACGGCCGATAGATCGCACCGGCGAGACTATCTCAATCGCCAAGCGACGTGGTCGGCCAAGCCTCGCAGCCGCGACCTGGTCGAACCTGGGCAGCGGTCTGGCCTTCGGTTGGCGGGGCTTTAAGCAGGCTGCACAAGGCCGCGCGACGCTCCAGCCATCAAGCGCCGTTGTCGATGAGCCCCATAGTGGAGACATCAGAGAATGGAGATCATCAAACCACTGCCGGGCACACGGTCACGGCACTCGACGATGTCTTGACTCGAAGTCTCGGCCGGCTCGGGCCGTACAACGCGCTACTGCTGGCCGCCGTGATCTACACGGGACTCGGGCTTGCGCTCCCCCTAGCCCAGATCTTGCAGTAAGCCCGCCGGAGTGACTTCGGCCGTGTCGTCGGGGGTGAGTGGGGGTGTCAGCATCGAGGTGTGGGCGGGGAAGGCTTC
>JADGPP010000139.1 GCA_017882375.1 Solirubrobacteraceae bacterium
TGCCCCCGAGGACCAGCTGCCGCCGCTGGCCGTCGCGGTCGCCGTGGCGATCTGTGTGCCGCCTTGCAGGATGTGCACGACGACTTCCCCGGCTTCGCTGGCGGTGCCGGAGAAGGACGGCGTCTGGTTCTTCGAGAGTTTCGTCGGCTGGTCGAGCGTGACCACAGGCGGTTCGGTGTTGACTTCGAAGGTGACCGGAGGGGTGATGCCTGGCGGTTCCCCCCCTGGCAACGATTCGGTCTGTTCGGCGACTGCGGTATAGATTCCCCCCGCCAGCCTTTCAACGGTGGGGACCTGCTTGCTCCAGCTGCCGCCGGGCGACGGGAAGCCTTCCAAGGTCAGCAGTGGCTGGCCTTCGGTGGCTTTGCCTTTGTAGACAAGAACCATCACCGGATCGGACGTGTCGTTGGTTTCGCCGCCGAACGTGGGCGTCGAGTTTGTCGTGCTCCCGGAGGCTGGTTCCTTCAGCGACAGCACCGGTGATGCGCTCGCTGGTGCAGCGAGCGCGAGAGAAGCTATGAAACATAGCCCGATAAGTCTTGCGGGCGCACTCCGTCGCCTTTTCGCCGCCATGATCCCATCCATCCAGGTCGGAATTCTCAACCCACGCAGCCGTCACGTCAACTGAGCCAGGCGTCGCATCGAAGCGATCGGCCCCCGTGCGGGCGCCAATACTAGCTGCATCCCGCACAATTGCAAGCTCTTGGCCGATCCCATGCGGGCGGCTCATGTCTGGGCGTTCGGCGCGATGATGCCAGGCGTCTGTGATAATGCGCGCACAGACCGCCGCAAGGACAAGCGATACCGCACGGACAAGCGATACGGAGGAGCCCGATGACCAAGAGAGTACGTTGCACCGTGGCAGTTGCGCTGAGCCTCGTCGTCGCCAGTGCGGCAAGTGCGCTCGCGGGGCCCCTGAAGGGCAAGACGTACGAAGGGACCACGCCCACGACCGGCGTCACGCAGGAAGGACACCATCGAGTGCTGTTGCGCGCCGGCGGCAGAATCATCCTCCGGGTGTCCAAGAGCGGCAAGTCGGTCACGGTGCGTTTTTCCTCCTCGTCCCCGGTCCTCTACTGCAGGACGGCGGGGACGCTGCAGGTGCAGTCGACCAAGGCCGCCCGGATCTCGAGCTCAGGATCGTTCCGAGCATCGGTCAGCGAGCGGTTCAAAGCCGGACCTGGCGCACCAGCGATCGTGCAACTGATAACGGGCCGCTTCTCTCGCGGCACCGTGCGCGGGACTATCAAGACCATCGCAGAACCGTGCAGCGGTAGCGCCTCCTTCACCGCAACCGCCCACTGACGGCCGAGTCGCCACGAGGCTCGCGGACTGACGTCTTCTGGCGCAAAGAGCTACTCTTTCCTCCTCAAGGATGGACAAGGAGGCTACGATGGCGACGTTAGGGGTGGTTCTGCTCGGGGCCGCATTGGTGGCGCTGGCGATCGCGATTGAGGCGGGCGCGCTGCGGGCGCGCCCGCTACGCAGGCGCGGAGAACCGCGTTACGATCCGGCGGGCGATAGCGATAAGTGTGTCGCGACGACGGCTGACGGGCAGCAGTGCACTCGGGTCAGGGCAGAGGGGCATCGCCGGTACTGCTGGCAGCATCAGCGGATGGCAGCATCAGCGGATGGCGCAACGGGCAGAGCTAAGCGGCCACAGATTGCTCGACCTGGGCCGAAGGCTGCCCAGCGTTGGCGCTGGGGTTCGCCATCTGCAGCCGACTCTGAGGATGCGCCCGGCGAGAATCGAACCCGCGGCCTGCGGCTTGAAAGACCGCAGGTGATGCGCTGAGGTCGAGACGCTCGTGAAGGTCGCGGCGGCGACTGGCCTTGAGTTCGCGATCGACATCGCGCCCTTGGGCCAGGAGCCGAAGCTCGTCGGCAAGGCAGTCAGAAACGGCCGGGCGCACGTGTACGCGGGGGCGTCGGTGCTCGTCGCGTCCCGCTGACCTGACCTGACGATGATCACGGCCTGTGCCGCGGGCGCACGCCGCCGTCCTTGTTCCGCGCGCCGATAGCCCTGAGCCTCGTCCGAGCCCATCTGGCTCTCGGCCCAAGCCCGCGACACGCCTAAAGGCGCTCCAGCATGCACCGCACTCGACAGCCCTCCTGGCTGTCCGCAAAGGACATCCCAGCCGCTCAGCGTCGCCGCGCTCCACTTCGCAGCACAGCCGCGTAGACACCAGCTGGTCTCGTCAGCGTGGATGACTTCGGCCTGGCGGATCGCCTCGCGCAAACGCTCCCACGGGTCCACGAGGATGGCGCTCATCCGCATAATCGTGGCGTCCACAGCGCCCGTGGAGATCTCGATCTGGAACATCTCGCGCACGACCTCTGCGACCTGGCGGCGCGAGAGGCGAAACACGCCGGCCAGCGTCGCGATGTGCGCCTCGAGCTTCGGCCCGAACGCCGAGCCCGACACGCCCGCCGGCAGCCCCACCAGCACAAGCTTGCCGCAGCCCGGGCAGCGCAACCGCAACAGCCGGTACTCGCAGATCAGCGGACGGATCGGGGGCAGCTCCCACTTCTGTTGGATCACCAGGTCGCCCACGCGTTGCTCGCATCCATCAAAGTCATGCCCGCAGCCAGAGAACGCTTGGCCTTCTCCCTGGCCAACGCACGACGCTGCTGGCGAGTCATCGGCGGATCAGAAGACGGCGGGCGCGAGCTGTTGCGAGAGTCCTGGGACAGTCGGCGCTCAAGCTCCTCGATCCGCTCACGCAACGCCGCGATCTCCACCCGAAGCTCGACGTTCTCCACCTCAAGTTCAGTCTCACGCAGCGATCCCGCCACGCTCCATAACGACGCCGTCGACGCCCAAAGCCCTCAGACCCTGTGAACGCCTACACTGAGGCAGTCACACGCAACAACAGCAAAATTGAGAGGAGTACGTTGGCGAGCGCTCCGCGCTACGCGATTCGCAGCAGGCTTTTTCACCTCATCTGTACCGAGCCCGAGCCGCACGAACTGCAGCCCGACCACGAGAACGTCTGGTTTGACGAGCACCTCGAGGGTGACGAGCGCTTCTTCAGCCGGTTGCCGGAGCTTAACTTCGAGGGGCGCTCGGTGCTCGACTACGGCTGCGGTGCGGGGCACACCAGCATTACGGCAGCCGAGCGCGGCGCCCGCCGTGTCCTCGGAGTGGATATCAACAGCGTTGCCGCCGCACAGTCCCATCTGGCCAACGAGTACCCGCAGTTCCGCAAGACCGTCGAGTTCCGCCAGGTAGATGGCGCCGAGGGGATCGGCGGGGAGCGGTTTGACCTCGTCATCTCGAAGAACGCGATCGAGCACGTCGCGGACCCCGTTGTCTACGTGCGCGACATGGCCGCGCTCCTCGCTCCGGGAGGCCAGCTTGTGATCGGCTTCGGCGGACTCTGGAAGTCTCCATACGGCGGCCACCTGATGCATATGACAAAAGTCCCCTGGGCGCACTTGCTGTTCCCTGAATCGGTCATCCTGCAAGAGCGTAAGCGCTTCCGACCGAACGAGGATCCCAGCTGCTTCGAGGAGATCAAGGGCGGGCTCAACCGGATGACGCTCGCCAAGTTCCGCTCGGTCATGAACCAGACCAAGCTCGAACCGACGTACTTCGAGACCAACCGCAACGACCGCGCAGTCGGCAAGGCGCTGAACGTGCTCAGCAAGCTGCCGGGGCTGGAGGAGTACTTCACCTTCAGCATCCACAGCATCTGGGAGCACCCGTGAGCCGTGCCAGCGCGCGCCGGGCGGCTCGGGTTCGCTCCGCCCAGGTCCGGTCCATCCACGAGGCCGAGGCTCAGGCGCGTGTGCGCGCGGTGCTCCTCGATCGCGCGGCGGAACGTGACCAGCGTCAGCCAGCCGGCGGGGTTTGAGATCTGCTGACCATCGAGCACGACCGTGTACAGGCCCTGCCATGCCTGGGCGTACCGACCACTTTTTGTCAATTTTCCGGAGCTGCGGATCCGGCGATGAGGCGGAGCTGCGGATACCGCGTGCGTTGACATCGTGCCTGAACTCAGTCTCTCGCCGCCTGATAGCTTCAGACCACAACCAGCCGAACAAAGGGGAGCCATGAGTGAGCAGAGCATCGAGTTCGTCAAGGGCATCTACGGGGCGTTCGCGCGAGGCGATGTGCCCGCCGTGCTCGGCGCATTCGCTGACGACATCGAATGGTACGAGGCTGAGGGCATGCCATACGGGGGCCTGCACCACGGCGGCGAGGCCGTCGCACAGAAGGTCTTTGGCCCGATCGCCGAGGACGTCGAAGGCTTCGCGATCGTACCCGAGGAGTTCATGGGATCCGGTGGAACCGTCGCCGCGGTCGTCCGCTATACGGGGACCGGCAAAGCGACTGGGAAGGCGCTGGACCTGCCCGTCGTCCACATCTGGGATATCCGTGACGGCAAGCTTGCGCGTTTCCGGCAGTTCATCGACACGGTGAAGTTCGCCGAGGTCGTCCCCGTTCCGGCGGCCGTCTGACGGCCACTGCGCCCGGCCCGACGCCGCCTCACCTTGCGCGTGGGGGGCGGCGGGTTGCGGCGTGCGCCGCTGGGTCCCTGCCAGCCCTGGGCGTAGCAGGCGTCGAGCCCCAGCCTGTCGTCCAAGCGCCTTCTTGCTTGAACCCGCCGGCTTGCGCTTCACGCGGGGACGCAAGCGTCTCAGGGAACGCCCAACTCACTACTGCTTAGGACGTATTTGCTAATTCGGACCGTTATGTGCGGGAACCGAGACGATGAGCACAGACTTGCCGAGAGCCCGTGACTCGGCTCGACAGCTCAACAGCGCTTCACGGCGGTCGACGTGATGACCGTGGCCGAGGTCGCCGACCTGCTGCGCGTTCCGGTCTCGACAGCGTTCCGGTCTCGCCAGTCGCCGATTGGGGACGGCGCGACATCGTGCCGAGCGTCAAGATTGGCCGGCGCAGGCTCTGCATCCGGCCGAGGATCGAGGCAAAGCTGCTCGGCGAGGCGGGGCCTCCGAGGGCGCAATGAGCCTCCCGCGTGTTACCCAAAGGTGTTACCCAAGGGTCGAGATGCCGTTGGCACGCTCTGCCTCGTCGAGCTAAGACCCGCTCATTAGCAGGTACTTCCTAAAGTGCGCCCGGCGGGAATCGAACCCGCGGCCTGCGGCTTGAAAGACCGCTGCTCTTTGGCTCCCCGAAGAGAACCGTTGACCACTGAGCTACGGGCG
>JADGPP010000031.1 GCA_017882375.1 Solirubrobacteraceae bacterium
CGCCCGACCCACTGCGTCGCGCGCCCGAGCACCGGCACGATGCGGTCGAACCACACCGCGTAGAAGACCGACAGCGGCGGTCTGGTCGGCGTGGTGATCTCCAGCACGACCACACGCCCTCCCGGGCGCACCACGCGCACCATCTCCTCCAGACCGCGACCGAGGTCGGCGAAGTTGCGTGCGCCGAAGCCGACGGTCGCCGCGTCGAACGCGTCGTCGTCATAGGGCAGGCCCAGTGCGTCGCCCCACTCGAAGCGCAGGCTCGCGGCGGTGGCTGGGCGCGCCGCGCCCTTTGCCCGCGCACGCGCGAGCATCCCCTCGGCGAAGTCGCTGCCCACCACCTCGCCGTCCGGCGCCACGCGCCCGGCGAGCTCGATCGCCAGATCGCCTGTGCCGGTCGCCACGTCGAGCACGTGCGACCCCGGGCCTACGCGAGCGAGGTCGGCCGCGCGCGCGCGCCAGCGGTGGTGCAGACCGGCCGTCATCGCCGTGTTCAACAGGTCGTACACGCCCGCGATGCCGTCGAACATCGCGCGCACCTGCGTGGCCTCCAGGCGGCCCGCCTGTGAGCCGGCCGGCGGCGGCTCGCCCGAGGCAGCGACGGCGTGCCGTGCCCCGTTCTCGCCGCTCGGTCCGGTTGCAGCGCCGGCGCCTTGCTGAGCGGGCATGACGCGACGCTACTTCAGTTGCGTCAGGAAGGCGACGACCGCGTTGAACTTCTTCGGCGGCAGGTTCTTGAACGACGGCATCGGCGCCGTCGGGTTGACCAGCGTGCGGGCGATCCCCTGGCGTTCCAGGCGCGCGCCGATGTTCGTCAGCTGCGGGCCCGGCCCGTCGTTGCCGTTCTCGCCGATCTTGTGACACGCCAGGCAACCGGACTGCGCGACCACCTTCTTGCCGGCTTCATATTCCGCAAGCGTCTGCCCGCCAGCGTTGAGCACCGTCTGCGGCGTCTTCAGTTCGATCGCCGTCGGCGATCCGGCGTTTGCGCCGGAGTACGTCAGGAAGGCCATCGCGCCGATCACCGCGATGCCAGTGATCGTCGCTATCGGGCGGCGCTCGGGACGGCGCTCGGGGCTGCGGTCATAGAACGGCAGCAGGAACAGCAGGATCATCCCCAGCGTCGGCACGCCGATCGTCGCCAGCGGCACGAGGCTCGGCGGCTTGACCACGCGCAGGACCTCGAACAAGAAGAAGAAGTACCACTCCGGGCGCGGCACGTACGTCGTCGTCGTCGGGTTCGCCTTGGGCCCGAGCTCCGCGCCCAGGACCAGCGACATCGCGATGATGACCACCATCACCACGCACGCCATCGCCCCGTCCTTGGCCACGGCGTAGGGGAAGAACGGCTTGCCCTGAGCCTTCAGGATCGAGTAGTCGCGGAGGTACTCCTCCTTCTCGCGCTGGTTCATTGCGCGCTAGACCTCCGCCTCGAGCAGCTCTGGGCGCTCTTTGGCTTTCGACCACGGCGGCGCCGTCGTGCCGAGCTTGGCGACGAGGTACAGGTGGAAGCCGATCAGCGCCGCCAGCAGTCCCGGTATCAGCAGCATGTGGATCGCATAGAAGCGCGACAGCGTCGTCGCGCCAAATTCCCCGCCGCCGCGCAGGAAGTCGCTCAGATACGGACCGACCAGTGGGCCCGTGCCGTTGATGTTCACGCCGACGATCGTCGCCCAGTAGGCGCGCTGGTCAAACGGCAGCAGGTAGCCGGTGAACGACATCACCATCGTCAAGATCAACAGCACCACGCCGATCACCCAGTTGAGCTCGCGCGGGTACTTGTACGCGCCGAAGAAGAACGTGCGGCCCATGTGCAGGAAGATCAGGATCACCATCACGCTCGAGCCCCACTTGTGCATGCCGCGCACGAACTGGCCGAGGAAGACCTCGTTGGTGACGTGGCGAATCGATTCGTAGGCCCCGCCGGCTGGGTCCGGGCGATAGTACATCGCCAGGAAGACACCCGTAACGGCCTGCGAGAGGAACGCGAACATCGTCGCCGAGCCGAGCGTGTAGAACCAGTTGGTGCCCTTTGGCACCTTGCGGAACAGCAGCCAGCGTCCGGCGCCGCTCAGCGAGGTGCGCTCATCGACCCAGTCGACGACGGTGATGCCGGCCTGCTTGCCCTGCTCCAGCGGCCCGGCCTTGCCGTTGCCCTCGCCCGGGCGCGGAGGGGGCGCCTGCAGGGCAGCCGGAAGAGGCGGGGCGGGGAGCTTTGGCAGCCTGGGCACGCGTTCTCCTCCGGCCTACAGTTTGCGCTCGGTCGGGCGCGACGGGTAGAGGTACTGGCCGATGCCGTCCAGCGGCTCGCCGGGGTCGCGCGGTGAGAAGCGCCGCAGCTCGCTGTTGACGCTGAAGCGTGGGCCGATCTGCACGCTTTCGCCCTCGACGCGCGTGTAGAAGCGGTCCAGCGGGCGAACCGGCGGGCCGCCGACGCGCTTGCCGAGCAGGTCATACACGCCGCCGTGGCACGGGCAGATGAAGCGCTCCGCGGCGTCGACCCAGCGCACCGGGCAGCCCAGGTGCGCGCAGCGGCTGGAGATCGCGATGTACGGCGTCGACGCGTCGTACGGATCGGTGTCGATCTTCGGATTGAACTTGCGCACGTACGCCGTCGAGGTGCCCGCCTCGCCGATGCCCGGCGTCAGCGTGACGACCACCGGCACGTAGTTGTCTTCGCTGAAAGAGCTGGCCGGGCCGACGGTCTGCCAGGTGTGCGGCGTTTTCTTGAAGATCGGGCCGAGCGCGAAGCCGAGCGCCGGCAGCGCGAACGCGGCTGCGGCGATCCCGCCCGCCGTGTGTGCCGTGCCCGTCATGAAGCGCCGGCGCGTCACCGTCTCGCCCTCGAAGGCGCCCGGGATCATGCGGTCGGCGGTGTATTTGGACTTGTGCTTTGCGTGCTTGTCGGACACCGACCGCGAACAATATCGAGGCGCGATTCAGGGCGTGCTCGGCATGACGAGCATGCTTGTGCGCATCGCCTCGATCGCTTCGCCGGACCCGGCCGCCACGAGCCCCTTGGCCCGGCTGTGTTCCTCGCTCGGCCCCCAGCCGACGGCGCGCGCGCCGGCCGCCCACACGGCCTCGGCCAGAGGCTCGTCTCCGGCGCCCTGGGCGAGCGCGCTCAGCGTGATCGTGTCGGCCAGCTCGGCCACCGCCACGGTGTCGCCGATATCGACCAGGCGCGCGAGGCCGATCGCATACAGCCGGTCGCCGGCGAGCACGCGCAGATCCGCCTCCGGCGTGCGCACCACGCGCGGCGAGCCGTAGTGCAGCAGGTAGCCCTCGTAGATCGCCTCGACCAGCAGCTCGTACTCCTCGCGCCGGCCCTGCGCGCGCGGGCCCCGGGCGGCAACGCTCGCCGGGCTGACCGCACGATCGCCGGTCGGCCCGCGATCGAGGTCGTCCTCGCCGACGAGCGTCGCGATCAGACCGCCCTCGTTGCGCAGCAGCGCGCGCAGGCGCTCCAGCGCCACAGGCGCGCCGGTGACGCCAAGGTCTTCAACACCGCCACGCGAGCTCACACGGTCGCTCCCACGCCACGCAGGCTGGCAAACGCCGCCGTCGCCGCTTCCACCGTGCGGGCGATCTGCTCGGCCGAGTGGGCCAGCGAGGGGAACCACGCCTCGAACTGCGATGGCGGCGGGTAGACGCCGCGCGAGAGCAGTGCGCGACACCAGCGCGCGTAGGAATCCAGGTCGCACGCCTGAGCGTCGGCAAAGTCAGACGGCGCCCGCTCGCTGAAGAACACCGTCAGCAGGCCCGGCGCGGAGACGACCTGCACGGGGTAATCGCCGGCGGCATCGCGCAGCCCCGCGGCCAGCCGCTCGGTCGTCGTCGCCAGCCGCGCGTAGGCGCCTTCGTCGAGCAGCGCCAGCGTCGCCAGCCCGGCCGCCACCGCGAGCGGATTGCCCGACAGCGTGCCCGCCTGGTAGACGTCGCCGGCCGGCGCGAGCATTCGCATCAGCTCGGTCCTCCCGCCCAGCGCCGCCGCCGGCAGCCCGCCGCCGATCACCTTGCCCATGATCGTCAGGTCGGCGCCGACGCCCGTCAGCTCCTGCGCGCCGCCGCGCGCGACGCGAAAGCCGCTGATCACCTCATCGAGCACCAGCAGCGCTCCCGTCGCGTCGGCGCGCTCGCGCAGCAGCTCGAGAAATCCCTCGCGCGCCGCAACCAGGCCCATGTTCGCCGGCAGCGGCTCGGCCACGATCGCCGCCAGCTCGTAGCGCTCCGTCGCCTGCCGCAGCGCCTCTGGGTCGTTCCACGGCACGACCACCGTCCCCGCGGCGGCGCCCTGCGGCACGCCCGGACTCGCCGGCAGCGCCTGCGTCGCCAGCCCCGAGCCGGCCTGCGCGAGCAGCCCGTCGACGTGGCCGTGGTAGGCGCCGGCGAACTTCAGCACGTGCTCGCGCCCCGTCGCCGCGCGCGCCAGGCGGATCGCCGTCATCGTCGCCTCCGTGCCCGAGGAGGTCATGCGCAGCATCTCCACGCGCTCCATCCGTGCGACCACCGCAGCGGCCAGCTCGACCTCGCCCGGCGTGGCCGCACCGAAGCTCGTGCCCAAGGTGGCCGCCTCCTGCACGGCCGCGAGCACCTGCGGATGCGCATGCCCGTGGATCAGCGGTCCCCACGAGCACACGTAGTCGATGAAGCGATTGCCGTCGACATCGACCAGTTCCGCGCCCTCGCCGCGCGCGATGAAGATCGGGTCGCGCCCGATCGAGCGCATCGCGCGCACGGGCGAGTTCACGCCGCCGGGAAGCAGCTCCACGGCGCGCCGGTACAGCTCGGCCGAGCGTCTGTCACGCAGCGATGCCATCAGTCGATCAGCAGATCGCCAAGCAAGCCCGCGGGGAGTGCCTCACGGGCACTCCTCATCCGTGTTTCCTCTCCCAGTCCTTGAACGTGTCTGTGAAGTACAGCAGGCGGATCTTCTTGAACTCCGTCGACGAGTACAGCGTCGCGCGCTCTGAGATGCCCGTCTGCTCGGCGATCGCATCGAGCACCGCATCGCACTCCTGCTTGGAGCGTCCGTGAGCCATCGTGAAGACCGAATACGGCCAGTCGGCGTACGTCGGGCGCTGGTAGCAGTGGGAGATGCCGCGCACCGCCGCCATGCGCCGGCCGATGTCTGCAATCTGCTCGTCCGGGACCTGCCACACGCCCATGCCGTTGGCCGAGAAGCCCGCGCGACGGTGGTAGAGGATCGCCGCGACGCGACGCAGGATGCCGCGCTCCTGCATACCCGAGAGGTGGTCGAGGAAGGCCGCTTCGGGCATGCCGAGCGCGGCGGCGGCAGGAGCGTAGGGCTCTGAGACGACCGGCATGTCGCCCTGCAGGGCGCGGATAACCGCGATGTCGAGCTCGTCGTAGGGCTGCGGGTCGAGCTCGAGCGGCTCTTTCGCCTCGACGGCGCTGGAAAGCGCCTTCGTGTCGCCCTCCATTTCCAAGTCCATGCGGATCTTGAACAGCTTCAGCGTCGGCAGCTGGCGCACCGATTCGGCGCCCGCTTCGCGCGCGAGCACCTCCAGCGTGCCCTCCAGGCCCAGCTGCGAGTCGGGCTCGGTGGCGATCGTGAACCACAGGTTGAACTCGTGGTTGCGCAGGTAGTTGTGCGAGACGCCCGGGTGCTCGTTGATCACCTGCGCCGCGCGATGCGGGTGCTCGGGATCGACCTTCGCCGCGACCAGCATCGAGGAGTACCCGAGAGCGCGCGTGTCGAAGATCGGCGTGACCTGGCGGATGATCCGCTTGTCCAGCAGGCGCTGCACGCGGCCCATGACCTCCGCCTCCGCCACGTTCGCCAGCGACGCCACGTGCTCGTACGGCCGCGGGGCGATCGGGAAGCTCCCCTGCATCAGGTTCAGCAGCTTGCGGTCGAGGTCGTCCAGCGGGATCGCCGCGCCGTCCTTGCGGCTGCGCAGCTTCGGCGTCGCCGTCGTCGCGCGCGTGTCGTCGGCCACGTCGGCCAGCAGCGCGTCGCCAGCTGAGGCCTCGGCGGTCGTCGGCTCGGGCTCGATCATGCCTGCGTCAACCATCTCGCCGCGTCCTTGGCGTGGTAGCTGACGATCGTGTCCGCGCCGGCGCGGCGCAGCGATGTGAGGATCTCCAGCACCGTCGTACGCTCATCTACGTAGCCGGCGGCCGCCGCCGCCTTGACCATCGCGTACTCACCGCTGACGTTGTACGCCGCCACCGGCAGGCGCGTCTCGCGCTTGACCGAGGCGATCACGTCGCCGTAGGCGAGCGCAGGCTTGACCATCACCATGTCCGCACCCTCCTGCACGTCCAGCAGCGCCTCGCGCACCGCCTCCTCGCCGTTGGCCGGGTCCATCTGGTAGCCGCGGCGGTCGCCGAACGACGGTGTCGAGCCCGCCGCCTCGCGAAACGGCCCGTAGAACGCCGACGCG
This sequence comes from Solirubrobacteraceae bacterium, assembly GCA_017882375.1. GTDB lineage: Bacteria > Actinomycetota > Thermoleophilia > Solirubrobacterales > Solirubrobacteraceae > Palsa-744. The sequence goes on from JADGPP010000031.1 coordinate 6,411, forward strand.
AACTTCGCCGAGTAGGCGAGGATCGGCGTGTCTGAGAATCCCTCGCCGTCGAGCTCGCAGCGGATCTCGCGCACACGCCCGTCCATCATGTCCGACGGCGCAACCAGGTCGGCGCCGGCGCGCGCCTGGCTGACCGCCGTGCGCGCGAGCAGCTCGACGCTCGCGTCGTTGTCGACCGCCCCGTCCTCGCGCAGCACCCCACAGTGGCCGTGGTCGGTGTACTCGCACAGGCACACGTCGGTGATCACGAGCACGTCCGGCTGCGCCTGCTTGATCGCCGCCGTCGCCAGCTGCACCACGCCCTGCTCGTCCCACGCTCCCGAGCCCTGCTCATCCTTCTCCGCCGGCACCCCGAACAGCATCACCGCGGAGACGCCCAGCGCAGCCGCCTCACGCGCCTCCTGCACCGCCGCCGCGACCGACAGGCGCTGCACGCCGGGCATCGTCGCGATCGGCTCGCGTGCGTCACCGGCCTCGGCGACGAACATCGGCAGCACCAAGCGGTCTGCCGTCAGCGCGGTCTCGCGCACGAGTCCGCGCAGCGAAGCCGATGCGCGCATCCTGCGCATACGCGTCTGTGGAAACGCCATAGACATCTCAGGTTAGAGCCTTCCCGGCGTCCGGCGCTGGATCGGCCCGTCTGCGTCGGCCTTCGTCTCAGCCGGCCCGTCTCGGTCGGCGTCCGTTTTCAGTCGGCCTGTCTCAGTCGGCCTGTCGCAGACCCGCGCGCGCGAGCGCGCCGAACACGAGCGTCAGGACGGCCAGGTGCACGAGCGGCAGCCCGATCGACGGCGAGGCGCCGTTGACGGCTGCGTCAAGCGCCTGCAGCGCCGCCTTGAACGGAAACACGAACGAGACCACGCCGATTGCGTCGTAGACCCCGCCGCCGACGGCGCCGCTGGGCACGAGCGCGAGGAATGCCAGCGGCAGCGACAGCAGGAATGCCAGCAGCGACGCGGCGCGCACCTCGCGCGCGAGCGCTCCGATCGCCACGCCGAGCGCGGCGAAGCCGGCGGCGCCGAGCGCGAGCGCGGCGAGCCACAGCCCGAAGCGGCTCCAGTCGAGCGCCACGAACGCGGCGATCCCTGCGAGCATCGCCAGCGCCAGCACCAGCGAGCAGCCGGCCGCCAGCAGCGCCTTCTCGGCCAGCAGCGCCGAGCGCGACACCAGGCCGCGCACCAACCGCGCCAGCGTGTGCTCTTCGCGCTCCAGCGCAACGCCGCCCGACGCCAGCAGCACGCATACGAACATCAGCGACACGCTCACCGCCACGACCACCGCGAACGTGTTCAGCGGGGTGCGACGGCCGCTGATCAGCGTCGTCTTGACGTGGATCGGCTGGCCGATCGTCGACAGCACGTTCTTGGCAAGATTGAGGTTCTGCGAGGCAAAGCGCGCGAACGACTCGACCCGTTCCAGCGCGGCACGGTCGCCACCCGGCGCCATGCGCGCGACGATGCCGTGCAGCTCGCCGGGTATCTGGCCCAGACCGATCAGGTCCGGCGCACCGAGCACGCCCAGGTTGCGCCCACTCAGCAGCGCGCCGATCGCCTGCGACGCGGCGCGCTGGATCTGTTCGGAGAAGCCGATGTTGGCTTGCGCGAGCGCCGCTTCGATCTGCGACTGCACCAGCGACTGCTCCAGCGCGTTGCCGTTGTACAGCACTTCCAGCTGCGCCTGTTTGAGGCCCGACCCGACGCGCGCGGCGACGTTCGCTGGGATCACGACCGCCGCCAGCACCTTGCCCGACTTGACGTCGCCGAACGCCTTTGAGCGCGTCGGCACCTTGACCGACTGCACCTGGTCGAAGAGCTGTTCGGCATAGCGACTGACCGGCACTCTTTCGCTGCCCACCTGCACGGTCTGCCCGGGCGGCGTCTCGTCCACGATCGCCACCTTCGGCTTGCCCGGCCCCCGCGAGATCGCCAGCCCGATCAGCAGCGCGATCGCGATCGGGTAGACGACCAGCACGCCGACGAGCAGGCGCGAGCGGCGCAGGATCAACAGGTCCTTGAGCAGAAGCGCCTTCATCAATGGCCCCGCGCGCCGAGGAACGCGACGAACGCTCCCTCGAAATCGTCGTCGGTGGCGCCGCCGCGCGCGACGAGCTCGGCCGGCGCCCCGTCGAACAGCAGCTCGCCGTCGGCCAGCACGATCGCCCGCGTCGCATACCGTCGCACCTCCCCCAGGTGGTGGGTGGAGAACAGCACGCTCGTGCCGTGCGCGGCGAGCGCGCCGACAAAGTCCCACAGTCGCGCGCGCTGTCCCGGATCAAGCGCCGAGGACGGCTCGTCGAGCGCGAGCACGTGCGGGTCCGCGAGCAGCCCGAGCGCCACGTTCACGCGCTGGCGATTGCCGCCTGAGAGGCTCTGCACGCGCTCGTCCGCGCGCTCGCCGAGACCCGTCTGCTCGAGCATCTGCGCGACCGCCGCATCCGCATCGAGGACCTCCTCCAGGCGCGCGAACAGGCGCAGGTTCTCGCGCACGGTGAGCTTGGAGTAGAGCGCCGGCTGCTGGGGTGCCCAGCCGATCTGGCCGGCGCCACCGGCGACCGCCGGCCCGCTCACGCTACCCGCGCTGGCACTCTGCGCACCGGCGATGATCGACAGCAGCGTCGTCTTGCCGGCGCCGTTGGGGCCGACCACCGCGACCAGCTCACCCGGGTGTACGTCGAAGCTCACGTCGCGCAGCGCCTCGCGCTCGCCGTAGCGCTTGGCCAGGCCACTGACGCTCAGGACCGGCTCGGCCACCGCCGTTGGGCGCGGACCCTCCACGCGACTACAGCAGGCTCTCGCGCGAGCGGTCCCAGGATTCGAGCGTGAGATGCCGGCTCAGATACAGCACCGTCTCGCGCAACACCGAGAGGATCGGCAACGCCAAGAGGGCACCGACGATGCCGTCGACGTGCAGGCCGAGCAGCAGCGCGAAGATCACCAGGATCGGGTTGATCCGCAGCGTGTGGCCGAACACCTGCGGCGCGACCACGTGGCCCTCCAGCTGCTGCAGGCCGATGAACAGGGCCACCAGCCAGACGGCGGAGATCGGTTTGGTGAACAGCGCGACGAGCACCGGCGGCGCGGCGCCGAGGATCGGGCCGATGTACGGAACCAGCTCCATCACGCCGTAGAACACGGCGAAGGCGATCGCGTACTTCTCCCCGTCGGGAAACAGCCCGACGAGGCCGAAGACGTACAGGCTTACGCCCGCCGAGGCGCCCATGATCACGCTGAACAGCAGTTGGCCACCCACGTACCGCGAGACCGCGCGCTGAACCAGGTGGGGATAGTCGTCGGCCGGCGTGCCGTCGCTCTCCGGCATCAGCCGCCGCGCGAGCTTGCCGATGCGCTCTCCGTACAACAGCATGTACACCGACAGCACGAAGACGAGGACGAGATCGAAGATCGCGCTCGCCGCTTCGGTCAGCAGGCCGCCGCCGAAGGACGCCAGTTTGCTCGCGCTCTTGGCGATTTTGTCCTGGAAGGTCTGCAGCGCCGTTTTGCCCTGTTTGACGAGTTCCACGTGCAGGCCGCTTTTGTCGAGGCTGTTCTGCAGTGAGGCGATCTGCTTGTTGGCTTCGTCAACGAGGTGGGGCAGGTTGTTGGAGAACGTGCGCACCTGGTTGGAGATAGGGTTGGCGACCAGGAAGCCGATCCCTCCCAGCGCCAAGAAGAACCCAAGGAACACGGCCAGCACCGCCAGCCCGCGCGGAAGGTGGCGACGCTGGAGGAAGGCGACGGCCGGATTGAGGATCAACGCGATGAGGCCCGCCACGATGAACAGCAACAGCACCGGCCCCGCTGCCTTGGCCAGCGACCACACCGCCAGCACCGCCAGCGGCAGCGCGACGAGCTGGATCCAGCGCGGGACGACGGCGCGCGGCGGCTCGTCGTGGGACGCCCCGCGACCGGGCGAGTCGTCGACGAGCTTCTCCTCCTCGCCGCTCGGCGGACCTTTCTCTGGACCCTCCGTCAACTGCCTCCCACCATCGCCAGAGTATGGCTGAGCCTCAGGCGGCGCCCGCGGGGCGATCGGCCGCACACGGTGACTCCCAGCCGGGCGCGTCGGACGGCGCTGCGGCGCGCATCCTGTTCGTCGGCGACGTCGTCGGCGGCATCGGCCGGCGCACGCTGCTGGAGTCCCTGCCCGTGCTGCGCGAGCGCCACACGCCGACGTTCGTCGTGGTCAACGCCGAGAACATCGCCGGAGGACTCGGGATCACGCCGAAGATCGCCGACGAGCTGCTCGCGGCCGGCGTCGACGCGATCACGCTCGGCAACCACACCTATCACCGCCGCGAGATCTACCCGTACCTGGATTCCCAGCCGCGCATCTTGCGCCCGGCCAACTTCTTGCGCAGCCAGCCCGGGCACGGCACGTGCGTGGTAGAGCACGACGGCCTGCGCCTGGGGGTCGTCAACCTCAGCGGCAATCTCTACCTGCGGGCCGGGCGCTCGGCGTTCACCGAGATCGAGGCGGCGCTGGGAGAGCTCGGCGCCGTCGACCACATCCTCGTCGACATGCACGCCGAGGCGACGTCGGAGAAGGTCGCGATGGGCTGGCACCTCGACGGCCGCGTGACAGCCGTCGTGGGAACGCACACGCACGTGCCCACAGCCGACGCGCGAGTGCTCCCGCAGGGCACCGCCTACATCACCGACGTCGGCATGACCGGGCCGCGCGGCGGCGTGATCGGCGTCAAGCGCGAGCAGGCGATCCAGTCGCTGCTGACGCAGATGCCCGTGCGTTTCGAGACCTCCGACGAGGACCCGTGGCTGATGGGCGTGCTGATCAGCTGCTCACGGCCACGACAGGCGGATGCGATCGAGCAGATTCTGATGCCCCGTCCGCCCGGGCCCTGACCGGAGCGCCGTAGCGCCCGAGCAGCGCGAGCATCACCAGCGGGAAGAACCACGGGATGTACAGATAGAACCAGTGGTCGATGCCCAGCTGCACGGCGACGATCACCGCCGCGCAGGCCGCGGCCAGGCCGATCACGTCCGCTCTGCGCGGGATCACCGCGAGTGCCACCGCCAGCACGACCGCGGCGATCTGCGCGGCCTCCTGCCAGCCGCGGAGGCCGGCGTACAGGCCCCACACCGAGAACGGCGAGCCGCGGTTGGCCTGGTAGGCGAACGTCCGCTCGTAGATCGTGTGCAGCGAGTCGTGGCTGAGCGCCGGGATGCTCGCCACCGCGCCGATCAGCACGAAGGCGAGGACGAAGCTCGCCAGTTCGCGCACGCGGGTTCGCCCACGACAACCGTCCGAGCGATCCCACAGCCCGTGCGTCGCCAGCAACGGCGCGATCGCCAGCGGGGCGAACTTCGTCAGCCCCGCCAGCACGGCGAACGCGCCGCGAGCCGGTGGACCAAGCTTCGATCGGTAGGTTGCCGCGAGCACCGCCGCGAGCACGAGCACGGCGACGAGCGTGTCGTTGGAGTTGCTCTGCAGCGAATACAACGTGAATGGGAACGCCGCCCAGGCGTACACCAGCGCGACGCCGAGGCTCGGCCCGCGCACGCGCCGCCCGATCAGGAACAGCAGCGCCATCGCGAGCAGGTCGAAGGCGATCGACGCGGCGTGCGCCGCCGGCAGGTCGTCCCACCTGCCGCTCCAGCCGAACAGCTGCTCGAACGGCACGTAGGCCTCGTAGTTGGCCGGGCCGTACGTGTCGCCATGCTCGTTGTCCGACGGCCAGTGCCCGTACAGCGGCTTGCCGTGCACGACGTGCTGCGCACCGATCACCCCGGCGTAGCCGACATCGATCACGTTGGCGTCGGTCACGTTCAGCGCGACGCGAAAGCCGATCAAGAAGACGACGGCGAGGGCCAGCCATGGGGCGGGCACCAGCAGGCGCAGCGGCCCCGGCTCGCGCCGGCGGCGACTCGGCCGAGCCAGCGCGAGCATTCGCGCGAGCAGGTACAGCAGCGGCGGGTAGACCAGCGGCACCGACTGGTAGATGCGCCCGTGGTTGAAGAACGCCAGCGACACCGAGAAGGACAGCAGCGCGAGCAGGTCGAGGTGCAGCAGCTTCAGCGGCCGGCGGAAGTCGAAGAACGCCAGCAGGAACAGCACGCACAGAGGCAGCCAGATGTACAGCGCGTTGACGTGCCTGCCGAACGCGCCGGGGTAGCCGCGCGCCATCGTCCACGGCACCTGAAAGCCCGTCCACTGTTCGAGCACGCGCCCGGAGAGGTCGTCGAGGATGACCTGCCCGATCTCCTTCTTGCCGTTCTTGGAGAAGTAGCTGACCTGCCAGTGAAAGGGGGCCTTCAGGTACGCGCCGCCGTATGAGCCCGCGTATTTCGCGCGCACGGCCTTCATCTTCGGCAGGCGTTCGGCGATCGCCAGCACCTGGTTGGGCGACAGACGCCGGCCGGCCGGCGGCGTGTCCGACGGCGGCACGGGGACCGGGGCGTTGGGATCGGTCTGCGTCGTCGAGGTGGTCGTCGTCGAGGACGCGCTCGTCGCCGTGTTCTCGGCGCCCGGCGACGCGCCCCGGGTCAACGTGTTGGACGTAGCCTCGCCTGGCGTGACGGTCGGTGGCGCGCCTGTCAGTTGCGCGGGCTGCGGCACGCTGCCGAGCACGTCGCCGGCCGCGTGCGCCGTCACGGGCAGCGCGAGCGAGAGCAGCAGAGCGATCGCTGTCGCGAGGCGTCGCATCGTGCGAGCGTAACGGTCGGGCTGGCGTGCCAGGGCCGCCTGCCGATCCGCCGGCGGCGCTCGCAGCGGCGCTCGTAACACGCGCCGCGCCCCTTGACCGGCCGCACGGGCGCGACTAGGTTACGGCGCACGGTGGCCATCCTAGGCAGAGCTCTGTTTCCGTGGCGCGCGCTGCTGCTGGCCGCCGTCCTCTGCGCGCTGATCGGCGGCGTCCTCGGGGGGCTGGGCGGCGCGGGCTCGGGCGGCGCCACCCAGACCGCATCGGCGCCCGATCCGCTTACATCGCTACCGCTCGCCGCGCGGGGGCCCGTGTCGGCCGCCATCGGCGCGGGGCAGAGGGCGTTCGCCGTGCGCGCAATCGGCGACGGGGGCTTCTCGGCGCGCAACGTCCGCCAGCAGCTGGGCGCGAGCTTCACCCGCTCCGGCGCGACGGTCCTGTCGCGCGGCCTACGCCTGTCGCTGCGCCTGCGTGCGATCGGCTACGGCGCCTCGCTGCGCCCGCTCGGCGAGGTCGCGCCCAGCGCGAGCGCCAACCGTGTCACCTACGCGCACGCGGGCGTGAGCGAGTGGTACGCGAACGGGCCGCTCGGGATCGAGCAGGGCTTCACCGTCGCACGGCGCGCCGGCGCTCGGGCCACGGGCAGCCAAGCCGAGGGCAGGCTCACGCTCGCGATGGCGCTTTCGAGCAACGCCGCCCTCTCGCTGTCGGCCGACGGCCAGAGCCTCGGGCTGGCCCGCGGCGCGAACCGGCTGCGCTACGACGGTCTCGTCGTGACCGACGCCGGCGGCCGGCGTCTGCCCAGCCGCCTGTCCCTTTCGCGCGGCGAGTTGCGCATCGGCGTCGACGCGCGCGGCGCGCGCTACCCGCTGCACGTGGACCCGTTCGTGCAGCCGGTCAAACTGACCGCCAAAGAACAGAACGGCGGCAGCAACTTGGGCCAGAGCGTCGCGATCTCGGCTGACGGCAGCACGATCCTCGTCGGCGGCCCGAGCGACGAAGAACCGGGGAAAGGCGAAATGCTCGTCGGCGCGGCGTGGGTGTTCACGCGCGCGGGCTCGAGCTGGGTGCAGCAAGGGCCGAAGCTGCGTGGCTCCGACCGCGAAGGCGAAGGCCAGTTCGGGATCAGCGTGGCGCTGTCGGCCGACGGCAACACGGCGCTGATCGGCGGGATCAACGACGCCAACGTCGGCGCGGCGTGGGTGTTCACGCGCACCGGCGGGAAATGGACCCAGCAGGGCCTGAAGCTGACGGGCGGAGGCGAAGAGACGGGCAGCGGACGCTTCGGCAAGAGCGTGGCGCTCTCGGCCGACGGCAACATGGCGCTCGTCGGTGCCTACTTCGACAAAGGCAGCACGGGTGCGGCGTGGGCGTTCAGGCGCTCCAGCTCGACCTGGAGCCCCTACGGCAAAAAGATCACGGGGGCGGGTGAGGAAGGCCCGGGCCAGTTCGGCCTGTCCGTGGCGCTCTCCTCCGACGGCAAGACGGCAATGATCGGCGGTCCGGCCGACGAAGGCTCGACCAAAGAACCGATGGCGGGCGCGGCCTGGGCCTTCACGGACTCCGGATCGGGCTACGCCGAGCAAGGACCGAAGCTGACGTCGGGCGCCGCCAAAGGACCCGGCGAACTGGGCACGAGCGTGGCGCTCTCGGTCGACGGCAACACTGCGCTCGTCGGTGCGCCTGCGGACGGCGAAGCCGGCGGCGCGCGCGCCTACCAACGCACGGGGGCGACGTGGGCTCAGCAGGGCGCCGAGCTGAAACCGAGCGACGCCACGAGCGGCGCCGGATTCGGCACGGCCGTCGCCCTGTCGTCCGGTGCGACGACGGCACTGATCGGCGGACCCGTCGACGCGGACGGCCCGGTCGGGGGAACCGGGCCGACGCCTTCGGGGGCCGTCTGGCAGTTCGAGCGGACAGGCAGCTCGTGGTCGCAGCAAGGCGCCAAGATCGTAGGGACGACAAGCGAAAGCGAATTCGGCGCGGCGGTGGCGCTCACGCCCGACGCGCAGCTGGCGGTGATCGGCGGCCCGATCGACAGCACGGGCGCTGTTCCGGATGCGGGGGCATTCTGGGTCTACGTGAACCCTGTCTCGGGCGAACCCGGCCACGAAGCGGTTCCGCTGATCACCTCCCCGCCGGTGGTGAGCACGGTGCCGCCCCCGGTGCGCCCGATCCTCTCGAACGTCTCCCAATCCCACGCCCGCTGGCGCACGGGCAGCGCAGCGGCCCGCCTAAGTGCGAGCGCGGGCAGCCGGACGGCGAGCGCAGCCAAGTCGAAGCCCAAGGCCAAAGTGCGCCGCCCGCCGCTCGGTACGACGTTCTCGTTCACGCTCAACACGGCGGCGAGCGTGGAGCTCACGTTCACCCGTGCCGTGACGGGGCGCCGTGCCAAAGGCCGCTGCGTGGCCCAGAGCAAGAGCAACCGACACAAGCCGCCGTGCAAACGGACGGTGACGCTGCCCAAGCCGCTCTCCTTCCCTGCCCATGCGGGCGCCGACAAGATCTCCTTCCAGGGAGTCGTGCCCGGCATAAAGCTTGGGCCCGGTTCCTACACGGTCACGCTGGTAGCGACGAACGCAGGGCTCAGCTCCGCGCCCAAGTCGCTCTCGTTCACGATCGTCAGGTAGCGGGCCCGAGTGCCCGCGCGCCGCTGGGCGCGAGACCGAAGTGCGCAAGCACGATCGGCGCGATGTCGCGGATCGCCCACTGCGCGGGCTCCTCGGCGGGCAGCTCGACGCCGCAGGCGATCAGCGCGCCCAGCGAGTCCGAAGCATGCAGCGAGCCGTGGCTGCCGCCGCCGACGTGCGCCTGACCACCCCAGTCGAGGAACTCGTAGCCGGGCGCAGCCGACAGCAGCACCTCACCAGAGGTGGGGCAGGTCAGCGCGGCCCACACGCGCGCAAGCACGTCGGGATACTCCGGCGTGAGCAGGCGCCCATCGGCCAGCGAGCCGCCGATCACCTGCAGCGGGCCCTCGACGTTCCAGCGGACGCCGCGGGGGTCGCACAGCGCCTCGCCCTCCGGCGCAGCGCCCTGCACGCCGTCCGGGCTGAAGCGCAGCTCGCCGCGCGCGCGGCTGGATATGACCCCCTCGCTCGGGCGTTCGTGCGCGTCGCGCGCCAGCCACATGACGTGCTCGACGCCCTCGATCGTCAGCGCGCGCGTGACGACCGATGCGCGCATGGCATCGCGCTCGAGCTCGTGCAGCGCATAGACCATCGCCGCCCGCTGGGAGGGGCAGACGGCGATCCGCGGTTCCTCCTCGCCGGATGCGCGCGAAGGGCCGAGCACGCCGAGGTCGGCGAGCTCGTCCTGCAGGGCAATCGTGTCGGTCACCGGCGCCTGGGAGTGATCGGCCATCGCGATCACCGCGTGCTCTGAGAGGAACTCGTCGACGCCGCCGGCCGCCTCGCACACGCGCGCAAGCTGCAGGTCGGCCTGGGCGAGCGACTGCAGCTGCGCCTCGGGCCCGCGCTTGTGCGAGTACCAGTCGTTGTCGGGCAGCGAGAGCAGCAGGAAGTCGAAAAGGTCGTGCTCGACCATGTAGCTGGAGACGCACCCGGAGTGGCGGTCGCGCACGCCGGGCATCCCCAGCCCCGAGCGGCAGCCGGTGCGGCGCGAGGCGAAGATGTCGGCGTAGAACAGCTCGCGCGGGCCCATCACCGCGTGGCGCATCAGCGTGGAGGCGACGCGCGTCAGGGCGGTGTCGCGCTGGGGCTCGTGACGGTAGCGCCCGCGGTACATCAGATACGTCGTGCCGGCCGTGCGCACGTCGGCGTCGTCGAGCGTCTCGAACACGGTCGGCGTGTCCTGCGACAGGTGCGCGCGGTTCATGTTGTAGACGGTGTCGGTCAGCTGGCGAGTGATCCCGAAGCGCTGAGCCGAGCGAAAGCTCGAGCCGTATTCGACGTAACGGTTCTCCTCGCGGTGAAACCAGTTCATCGCCGGCACGCGGTGCTGGTCCTGCGCCAGACCGGTCACGATCGAGGCCGCGCAGACGGGTGTCACGGAGGGAAACGCGGCGACGCAGTCGGGCACGTAGTGGCCACGCTCCATCAGCGTCGCAAGCACCGGCGCGGCGCCGGACGCGACAGCGCGCTCGAGCATCTCCGGCGCCATCGCGTCGATCACGCACAGCACCAGCTTGGGCGGTCGCGAGCCCGGCCCGGCCATCAGCGGCGCAGGATGCGCAGTCCGGCGTACTTTTCCTCGCCGCGCGCGCGTCCGCGCAGGGCGAACCAGGCGAGCAGCGCGAGCGCGACGTAGCCGAGCGGGTGAAGCAGCGCGACGAGGACCGCCAGCAGCAGCGAGGCGGCATCGAGATAGACAGTCAGCGCCTGTCTTGCCGCGCCGTCGGCGAGCCGGGCGCGCGCTCGCGCGAACACCGGGAGCACCGCGCGCTGTGCCAGGGCGACGACCGCCAGGCCGCCGATCAGCCCCGGCCACCAAGCGTCGCCGTGCGCGGCGAGCGTGCCGGCGAACAGCACCGCTCCCGCGCCGTAGCCGAGGCTGGCCAGCGTCGCCGCAAGCGGCTGCGGGCGCAAGCGCTCGGCGGCGGGATCGGCCAGCGCGGAGAGCCCGAGCAGCAGCTGCAGCGCGTAGGCGAGCACGAGCGCGACCGCGACGACCAGCAGCCACCAATCCGATTGAGCGAAACGGAAGGGGTCGGCGGCGAAGCTGACGCCCAGCGCCTTGGCGGACGCGAGCGCGCCGGCGAGCAGCACCGGCAGAAACGGGCGCAGCCCACAGGCCGCCGCGAGGCCGGCGGCGAGCCCTATGTCGAAGAAGGTGCCGTTCATGCGATCAGCGTGCGGGTGTGCGCTACCGTGCGTGCAGCAGCGAGCGGTCAGGGACGATAGACGACGCGCACGGCAATTCGCCCGAGCCGGGGCGAGGTCCGGCGGGCGCGATGGCGAATAGAGACGACAGCGGATGAACCGATCGATCAGCGGAGCTGGCGGCGGACGCAAGGCCCGCCCGGCGGCGCACGAGCTCGCACGCTACGAGGCGCTGTTCGCCGCGCGCACGCGCGGGATGAAAAGCTCGGCAATGCGCGAGATGATGGCGTTGACCGAGCGCCCCGACGTGATCTCGCTGGCGGGCGGGCTGCCCGACACGACGACGTTCGCGCCTGAGCTGTACGCAAAGCTGATGTCGCAGGTCGCCGCCGAGCAGACGGCGCGCGCGCTGCAGTACGGTCCGACCGAAGGGATGGCCGTGACGGTGCAGTGCATCGTCGAGGTGATGGCCGCGGAGGGGACGCTCGTCGACCCCGGCGAGGTGATCGTCACGACCGGCGGCCAGCAGGTGATCGACCTGGTGTGCAAGACGCTGATCGATCCCGGCGACGTGATCGTCGCCGAGGCGCCGACGTATCCGGGCGCGGTGCCGACGTTCAGCGCCTACCAGGCCGAGGTCGAGCAGATCGAGATGGACTCCGACGGCATGCCGATCGACGAGCTGGAGCGCACGCTCGACCGTCTGCAGGCCGAGGGCCGCCGACCGAAGTTCATCTACACGATCCCCAACTTCCAGAACCCGGGCGGCGTGACCATGTCGCTGGCCCGCCGGCGGCGTCTGGTGGAGGTCGCGCACGAGCGCGAGCTGCTGATCCTCGAGGACAACCCGTACGGGCTGCTGCGCTACGAGGGCGAGCCGCTGCCGACGCTGTACTCGCTCGACGCCGAGGCGGGCGGCGCGGCCGACCTGGTGATCTACCTCGGCACGTTCTCGAAGATCCTCTCGCCGGGCCTGCGGCTCGGCTGGGCCGTCGCCCCGCGCCCGGTGCTGGAGAAGCTGAACCTCGGCAAGCAGGGCGCCGACCTGTGCTCCTCGCCGGTGACCCAGCTGTTCGTCGCCGAGTACTTCAAGCAGCACGAGGGTCACGGCGAGCCGCACTGGCTGGGCTACCTGGAGCAGCTCAAGGAGCTGTACCGGCGCAGGCGCGACGTGATGCTGGCGGCGCTCGACGAGCACTTCGGCGAGCAGGCGCGCTGGACCAAGCCGCAGGGCGGGCTGTTCGTGTGGGCGACGCTGGACGAGCGCATCGACACGACCGACCTGCTCGCGCAGGCGCGCGAGCAGGAGGGCGTCGCGTTCGTCCCCGGGCGCGCCGCGTACATGGACGGGCACCGCGGCTCCTCCTCGATGCGGCTGAACTTCGCCGGCGTTCCCGACGACGACATCCGCGAGGGCATTCGGCGCATCGGCAAGGTCGTGCGCGAGCAGGTGAGTCTGTACGGAACGCTCACCGGCTCCTCCTCGGCAGCCAAGCCGCCTGCCGAAAGCGCGCCGGAGCCGGCGGCCGAGCAGGCTCCCTCGCTTGCCGACGTCGTCGCTCTCCCGCGTCGCGAGCAAGAAGGACCGGCGCGCCAGCGCAAGGATCGATGACCGCGGCCAGCAAGGTGGCGGTGCTCAAGGGCGGCCGCTCGCTGGAGCGCAACGTCTCGCTGCGCTCGGGCGCGCATGCGCAGGAGGCGCTTGCTCGTCTCGGGCACGAGGTCGTCGCGATCGACGTCGACGCGCAGCTCGTCAGCCGCCTGCGCGAGGCCAAGCCCGACGCAGCGCTGATCGCGCTGCACGGCCCAGACGGCGAGGACGGCACGATGCAGGCCCTGCTCGAAGCGATCGCCATTCCCTACACCGGCTCGGGCCCGGCCGCGTGCATGTGCGCCACCGACAAGGTGCTCGCCAAGCACCTGATGCGCAACGCCGGCATCCCCACTCCCGCGTTCCACTCGCTGCGCGAGACGTCGATCAAGGAGCTCGGCGCAGCCGGCGCGGTGCCCGACGTCGAGGCGGCGCTCGGCTTCCCGCTCGTCGTAAAGCCGGCAAGCCAGGGCTCGGCGCTCGGGGTCAAGTTCGCGCGCAACGACCAGGAGCTTCCCGGCGCGCTCGTCGGCGCGTTCTCCTATGACCGCAAGGTACTGATCGAGCGCTACGTCAAGGGCGCCGACCTGGCCGTGTCGGTGCTCGACGGCCCGACCGGGCCACTGCCGCTGCCCGTCGTCGAGGCCGTCCCGCGCGAGGAGGACTTCTACGACTACGAATCGCGCTATGAGATCGGCATGACGACGTTCGTGTGTCCGGCCGAGCTGCCCGACGACACGACCGCACGCGCGCAGGAGCTGGCGCTGGACGTCTACCGGCTGCTCGGCTGTCGCGGCGTCGCGCGTGTCGACCTGATGCTCGACGAGCAAAGCGGCGAGCTGTGGGTGCTGGAGACCAACGTCATCCCCGGCATGACCGAGACCAGCCTGCTGCCGCAGGCCGCAGACGCCGCCGGCATCAGCTTCGACGAGTTGATCTCGCGGCTGCTGGACAGCGCGTTTACGCGCTAGGAGTCGCCCGCTGCAAAATCCTCGGGCGAGACCTCATCGAGGAACTCCTTGAACTTCTCGACGACGTCCTCGGACTCCTCGACGTCGTGCTCGAACTCGATCGCCGACTCGGCGATCACCTCCTCGGCCGCGTAGATCGGCGCGCCGCAGCGCACGGCGAGCGCGATCGCATCGCTCGGTCGCGAGTCGATCTCCAGCTCACGGCCGGCGACGCTGAGCGTGATCGACGCGAAGAACGTGTTCTCGCGCAGCTCGGTGACCGACACCTGCGTGCATTTCGCGTCCAGCTCACCGAGGATCTCGCTCAGCAGGTCGTGGGTCATCGGCCGCGGCGTGCCCGCGCCCTGCAGCTTCATGAGGATCGAAGCGGCCTCCGGATGACCGATCCAGATCGGCAGGAACTTGTTGCCCTCGACCGTCTTCAGAAGCACGATCGGCTGCTTACCAACCATGTCGAAGCTGACGCCGTAGATGACCATCTCCTGCACGAAAAGTCCTCCGAGAGGGGGAAAGGCCAGAGTATAGGTACCCGTCAGGGCCGTCCAACCGGCCCGGATCGTGCGCTCAGCGCGTCGGCTCGGCGAGGCCGGTGGCCTCCGAGCGAAAGCTCCAGAGCTTGTTGCCGATGAAGTTGAAGGGCATCGAGGCGGCCACCGCCAGCGCCTGAGCGGGCACCTTGGCAAGGCCGGCTGTCTCGACCAGCAGAGTTAGCAGCAGTAGGCTGAAGGCGAACGCGACGAGGCTGACGACGATGAAGCGCATCGCCTGGGCATGGGCCTGCCCGCCGCGCGCGTCGAACGTCCAATGGCGGTTGAGCACGAAGTTGTTCAGTACGGCCACCAACCATGCGGCAACCGCCGCCGCGTGGTAGTCGACCCCGAGCGGATGCACGAACAGCGCATAGACGGCGAGGTTGACGACGAAGCCGACACCGCCGACGATGCCGAAGCGCACGAGTTGCAGCCAGTTGGCCGGCTTGCGCAGGCCGTGCACCAGCCGCATGTGCGGCTGCAGCTGGACCGGTGCGCGAATCTTGCGGGCGTGAATGTCTAGGACTGTGGCCTCGTCTGGCATCTGGAAAGGTTAGCTGAGCGCAGTTGCGCGTCCGCCAAACCTTGGCAAGGACTCCGTGCGGGCTGATCGCAGACCGCCGGTCTGAGGAAGGGTAGCGGGCGCGGTCGCGAGCAGACGGGCGCGTGGAGGGGAGACGCTCGCTAGCCTTGCAGGGATGTCTGACTCCAGTCAAGCGCAGGCGGCTCGCCTGCTGGGCGGCAGGTTTCCTCGCTTCCCGTTGCTGGCGGCAGCGCTTGTCGCCGCGGTCAGCGCGCTGGCGATCGCTGTGTTGCTCAATGGCGGCGACTCGCACGCTCACGCCGCCGGTCGCGCGGCGCGCGCCACGACGAACGTCCACCGGACGCAGGCATCGGCGACGCCGGCCACTGTCACGGCCGCCCGCGGCCCGGCGGCAGCGGGCGCGCACGGCGCGACCGGTGGCAAGCGCGCGAACGTCTCGGAGGTCGCCGACCCCCAGGAAGCCAACAGCTTTCCCGCTCCGGCGTCGGTGCAGCACAAGGCCGCAGCGACGCCGTCAAAGGCCGGCGAACAGGTCGTCGCGGCCGGCGCGCCGTCGGACGCCGAAGTCAAGCACGAGCTCGCGCAGATGCAGGCCGTCGAACGCAGCGCCAAGCAGGCGCAGCAGCAGCGACTGACTCCGGTCGCCGGCGGCAACTCGGTCGCCGGCAACGGCGCGATCCCGATCCCAGCGAACGTCCCCGAAGTGATTCAGCGGGTGATCGCAGGCGCGAACGCGATCACCGACTTCCCCTACGTGTTCGGTGGCGGCCACGCGTCGTTCGTCGACAACGCGTATGACTGCTCGGGCTCGGTCAGCTACGCGCTCGCCGCGGGTGGCCTGCTCAGCGCTCCGCAGACCTCGGGCGAACTGGAGAGCTGGGGCGCCCCGGGGCCGGGCCGCTACATCACGGTGTACGCAAACGCGGGACACACCTACATGTACGTCGACGGCGTGCTCTACGACACGGCCGGGCGCAGCGGCGTGTACGCCTCGCGCTGGCAGGTCAGTCCGACCGACAACAGCGGTTACGTGGCGCGACACTGGCCCGGTCTCTGATGAGCGCCTCGACCGAGGCGCTCACGGTTCAGACGAGAGCGGCCAGCGCAGGATGATCGCCGCGCTGAGCGTGCTCGCGGCGAACCTCGTCCCACTGGCGCTCGACGGCGAAGCGATCAGCGAAAGCGGCGGCAACGCGACGGCGATCGCGGTGATCTCCGTCGTCTCGATCGCCGCCGGCTACGTGCTGCTGTTCGCGCTGTGGCGCTACGTGTTCAGCGCCAAGGCCAAAGCGAAGCGCGGCGAACCGCCCGAACACTGATCAGCGCGCGAGGTTGACGGTGTCGAGCACCGTCGTGACGGCCGGGCTGGCCGCGTTGTGCACGACCATGCGGATCATCAGCGACACCTTGGGCAGCTTGCGCAGGCGCGAGGCCGTCGCCTTGCTGAATTTGATCTTGTAGGTGCCCCGGCCGCCTTTGGTCGTCACCAGGATCGCTTTGGCGATGATCGTCTGCGCGGGCGTGCCTTCGGCAAGACCCGCGGCGGACGCCCCTTTGAGGCCGAGTTTGTGGGCGATCGAGCTCGCCAGCAGCACCTCGAAGCGCCCTGCGACCTGTTCGCTGACGGAGTAGCGAATCACGAGGCCGCCCTTGGCGACGGAGCTGAGACTCCGGGAGACGATCGATTGGGTGGCGAGGACTTTGGCCGGCGGGGGTTTCGCAGTGTTGTTCGAGCTCCCACTCGAGGAGGACGAGGAGGACGAGCCGGTGCCGCTCGACGATGTCGCTGCGCCGGAAGAGGGTGAGGGCGGCGCCGGGCCGGAGACGGTTACTTCGTGGGTGACACTTGCCGGGTTGCCGCCGTCGTCGATGAGTGTCAGCGTCACGTCGTACACGCCGCCGTAGGTGTAGTGGTGAACGACGCTGGCGACCGAGTTGGGGTTGCCAGTGCCCGAGCTGCCGTTGCATTTGGCCGGGATGAAGCCGCTCGTCGGTACGCGTCCTTCACAGTTCACTTCCGTGCTCGTCCCATCGCCGAAGCTCCAGTTGTATTTGGCGACTCCGAGATCTACAACGGACTGTGATGCATTGAAGGTCACGAGGTCTCCCGAATGCACCGGATTCGGAGAGGTGAATCGCGGTTCCTGCCTCACCTCGTTGAGACACGGTTCACCTGGGAAACCATCATATAGCGCCGCCTGATCGAACTCGTTGTTTACATAGTATTTGACGCCGGCGATGACCTGATTGAAGTCTTCAGGCGGGGCAAGTTGGAACAGGCCGCCGGTGAAGCTGTTGCGACACTTGTCCGGCGCCTCGTTCAGTTCCCCGCCGGTGTCGTGCCAGCCCGTCAACAGTGGGTCAGTTACGGTCGCGACCTGCTCCGCCGCGACCTCATTGACGATCACGTCGGCGAGGGTTTTGTTCGGAAGCTCGAGTCCTTTGCCGTCCTGGCAGCCGGTTCGAGGCGTCCAGGGCACGACCGCGTAGAGCACGGTCGCAGAGCTCACCGTGGTGAATGAGTGGTAGCTGCACAGGGATTCGCCGACGCCCGCTTTTGAGCAATGCCCGTTAGCTTTGTCGCCCTCGAGGCACACCGTCGCGGCGGGGGGGGTGAAGAGGAAATAGATCGGGGTAGCCCCGGTGGCGGGATTCAGGCCGGTGGGAAGGCCGTGTGCGTTGATGTATTTCGCCAACTCCGTGCGAATCTGCGCATCGCTCACGCAGGGCGCGGCTTCCGAGCAGTTGAGCGTTTCGGGAAACGAATCGACGTCGGTGAAACCCCCGCGAAAGTTCATGCTGTACGCGGCTTTCCCGGACGCATCCCCGTACTGAGACGCAACGTCGAAGGCGTTCGTGAGGGCACCGCTTTCCTGTCCGGCCCCTTCCAGATAGCCCTCGATCAGGCCCTCCCATCCGCCCATCGTTGTTTTCGGATCCCAGAAGATCGTGTACGGCGCTGTGCTGTGAACGACCGGGCCCCCGTTATAGGAGAGCGGCGTGGTCGGTTCGGTCGGCGATGCGGGGTCTTCCGGCTGCACCCCGTATGTCACGCCTTCGACGGTCCTCAGCGCCGCGTCCGCCGGAGCCGGGCGGAACGCGACAAGCAGCACCACGCCAAGCACGACTGCCAGAAGGCTTCCGAAGAGGAGCCGCACCGGCGGCGTCGAGGACAGCTGCGATCGTGTGCTCACGACCCCATCATCGGCACGGCCCGGCCGATGCCTTAGCCCCGATGGACGAGCGACGATTTCCCGGGGCTCAAGTCGACACTCCGGGCGCCCGACACTTCACGAATGAGACGCGCAGATCGGGGGATCGCCGACCTTTCGTCGCTGCGCGTGCGCGAAGCGACGATCGCCGCGGGCGTGTGGCTTTCCTACGTTCTCTGCGCAGCCGGCGCGCTGTACGTGGCGCTGACCTGGGACCGGCCCCACCGCTTGGTGATCGCCGGTCTGTGCGCGGCCGGCGTGGCGGCGAGCATCACCGTGTCGCTTCTGCCACGCGAACGCATCGTGCGCAGCCGCCTTCGCGAGGAGTTCTTCTTCGCTTGGAGCGTGCTCGACCTGCTGCTGATCGGGATGTTGACGATCGCCGATGGAGGCACGGGCAGCCCGCTCGCGCTGATCTTCTTCGTGCCGGTCGTCTTCGCCGCCATGTCGTATCCGCTCGGGTCCGTGGCGGCGCTCGGAGGGTTGACGGTTGCGGGCTATCTCGCCGTGGCGGCGCTTGACGGGAGCGCCAGCTGGAGCTATCAGGCGCTGTTCGCCGTCGTGCTGCTGTGCACCGGAGCGATGAGCGCCTTTCAGGCGAGAAACCACGACCGCCAGCGCATCGCCCTCTCGCACATCTCACGCGTGGATCCGCTGACGGGCTGTCTCAATCGCCGTGGCTTCGAGGAGCGCGCGGTCGCGGAGATCAGCGTGGCGGCGCGGCGCTGCAGCCAGGGTGCGGTGCTGCTGCTCGACATCGATCACTTCAAGCCGATCAACGACCGCTACGGGCACGCCGCCGGCGACGAGCTGCTGTGCTGGGTCGTGCAGACGCTGCGCAGCGTCGTCCGCCCGGCCGACTCGATCGGGCGCCTCGGAGGAGACGAGTTCGCCGTGCTGTTCGCCGAGATGGCGCCGGCGGATGCGCTGGAGTGCGCGGAGCGGATCAAGCACGCGCTGAGCGAGCGCGCGCCATCGTCGATCGGCATCGCCACCTTCCCGCTGGACGGCGCGACGCTCGACGAGCTGGCGCGCCAGGCCGATCTGCGGCTGTACTCCTCGCGCGACGGGCGCCAGGCCCCGGACGCGACGGCGCCGACCGAGCGACTCAGCTGGGCGGCGACGCTCGCGCACGTGATCGACCTGCGCATGGACGCCGAGCACGAGCACTCGCGGGCGGTCGGCGACTGGGCCGTGGCGATCGCGCAGCGCCTCGGCTGGGAGCCCGCCGGCCTGGGGATGCTGCGCATCGCGGCGATGCTGCACGACGTGGGGATGATCGGGGTTCCCGAGCAGATCCTGCGCAAGCCCGGTCCGCTCGCGGCCGAGGAGCTGGCGACGGTCCGCGGACACACCGACAGGGGCGCGGAGATGGTCGCGCAGATCGAGGGCCTGGAGACGATCGTCCCGTGGATCAGGCACTCGCACGAGAGCTTTGACGGCTCCGGCTACCCCGACGGGCTGAGCGGCGAGGCGATCCCCCAGGCCGCGCGCATTCTGCTCGTAGCCGACGCCTTCGACGCAATCACCAGCAGGCGCCCGTACCGCACGCCGCTGTCGTGCGCCGAGGCCTGCCGGGAGCTGCGCGGGCACGCCGGCACGCAGTTCGACCCGGCGTGCGTGGAGGCGCTCGTGTCCCATCTGAAGCCGCGCTCGGCGACGCGCGCAAGCGTCGTCGCGTCACACGCGCAGGGCGCCTGGCGCAGCTAGTGTGCCCGGCCAGATGCAGGACCTGAACTTCGAAATCACCCAGCACTTCCTCGACGATCGCGGGCAGCGCGCGGGCTTCATCCTGCTGGGCTGCTTCCTCGGCGCGTTCCTGTTCATCCGCACGAGCGCGCGGATGATCCGCAGCCCCAAATTCGCCTGGTGGCCGGGCAGCGTGAAGACCAAGAGCGGCCTGCACCTGCATCACCTCGTCTGGGGAATCTGCCTGATGATGAGCAGCGGCTTTCTCAACTTCGTGCTCAAGCCGGGCAGTCCGTGGTCGGAGGTGCTCGCCGCGGCGTTCGGCATCGGCGCCGGTTTGACGCTCGACGAGTTCGCGCTGTGGGTGCGCCTGGAAGACGTCTACTGGTCCCAGGAGGGGCGGATCTCGCTGGACGCCGTCGTCGTCGCGACGCTGCTCGGGGGAATGATCGTGCTCGGGCTTGCGCCGTTCGACCTGTCCAGCCAAGGAGGCTCGATCGGCTCGCTCGTCGTGGCGGTGCTGATCGACATCGTGCTCTCGGCCCTGGCGATCCTCAAGGGCAAGCCGCTGCTCGGCCTGATCGGGATCTTCGTCCCGCCGGTATCGCTGGTCGGAGCCATCCGCCTGGCCTCGCCGACGTCGCCGTGGGCGCGGCGACGCTACGCGCCCGACGGCAGGAAAATGGCCGAGTCGCGCTCGCGCTTTGCGCGTATGCGAAAACGGCGGCGATGGCTCAGCGACGCGATCGGCGGGACGCCCTCGGCGCAGTAGATTGCGGTCCATGGACAGGACCGCACAGCTCGATCTGATGCTGCTGGCTGGGTCGCGCGCGCTGCTGCGAGCACATGCGCACGAGCTCCCCCAGCGCGACGATCTGTGTGGCGCCTTCTGCGCAGCGCTGGCGCTGCGCGCCGCCGGCGTCGAACGGTGGCGCCAGGAGCCGGTCGACCAGGACGCCGTGGCGCGGGCCGCTGGCACGGTCGTCTCGCGCGTGCCCGATCTCGCCTCCCTGCCCAACGGCGAGAGCGGCCGGCGCGACTATCGCATCACCCCCCCGCTTATCGACGATGCGGCCGTGTCGGGAACCAACTGCGCCGGCGTCGTCGCGGCGCTCGGCGAGCTCTCCGGCAAGAGCCTCGTGGCGATCCCCTACGCCGGACCGTGGACTGCGCCTGCGCTCGACGGCCTGTTCGATCTCCTGGCCGCGCTCGACCACGCGACAGCGCTGATCGCAAACGTCGCCACAAGGCATCTATGGGGCGGCGCCCCACGCGCGGATCAGCTGCTCGACTACCTGCTCGAGGGCGCCGACGACGGCCCGCCGCCCGACTGGAACGTCGGGCACTTCGTGTGCGTGGTCGCGCGCACGCGCGGGCCCGGGGGAAGCGTGTACGCGATCGCCGACACGTATCCGTCGCTCGGGCGTGGCGGCGTCCACGTCCAGCCGCGCGAGCGCCTCGCGCGGGCGTTGCAGCGTCCCGGCATGGCGCCCGGCGGCATGATCGCCGTAGTCGCAGACGCCGACGCGCCGGCCGTGCGCAGCGGCGCGCAGTCGCTTGGCCTGCTCGAGGGCATCTGGGACAACGGCTCGGTTACGGCCGAGACGCTGCCGTGAGCGCGAGCGGGCTCGTCGCGCTGGTCTGCTGCGACCTCGGCGCGATCGTGCGCGGTCGCTCGCTGCCCGCCTCCGAGCTCGCCGCGCACGCAGACTGCGGCGTGGGCTGGGTGCCGGCCAACCAAGCGCTCACGCCGATCGGAACGCTGGCCGAGCCCAATCCCTTCGGCTCGACCGGCGATCTGCGCCTGCTGCCCGACCTGGATACGCATGTGCGCGTGGCGGCGCCCAACGACGCGAGCGCGCTTGAGCTCGTGCTCTGCGACATCGTGCAGACCGACGGGCAAACGTGGGAGTGCTGCCCGCGGGGCTTCCTGCGCGACGGCCTGCAGCAGTTGCGGGCGCAGACCGGCCTTCGCGTCGTGGCGAGCTTCGAGCACGAGTTTCAGCTGCTCGGCGACGAGCCGTTGGCGCTGCCGTTCTCACTGGAGGCGCAACGGCGCGCCGAGCCGTTTGCCTCGCAGGTCATGGCCGCGCTGGGCGAGGCCGGGGCGGCGCCCGAGCGCTTCATGCCCGAGTACGCCGCCCACCAGTTCGAGATTCCCGTCGCGCCAGCCGACGGGCTCGCGGCTGCCGACCGTGCGGTCGTGCTGCGCGAGGTCGTCCGCGAGATCGCCCGCCGCAACGGAGCACGTGCGACATTCACGCCACTGCTGGACCCCGCCCAGGCGGGCAACGGCGTGCACATCCACCTCAGCCTGCTCGACGACGACGGGCGCGCGGCGCTGTATGACTCCTCTCGCCCGGCCTGCCTCAGCGACCTGGGCGCCAGCTTCGCCGCCGGAGTCCTGGCGCACGCTGACGCGCTCAGCGCGATCTGTGCGCCGAGCCCCGCCTCGGCGCAGCGGCTGTCTCCGCATCACTGGAGCGCGGGGGCGGCGTGCCTGGGGCTGCGCAACCGGGAAGCCCTGCTGCGCATCCCGCCGCTGGTCGTGTCGCTGGGCGAGCCGGGGCCACAGCTGCGCCTGGAGTACCGCGGCGCCGACGCTGCGGCGAACCCGTACCTGGCGCTCGGCGCGATCGTGCGTGCGGGGCTCGACGGCCTGCGCCGCGAGCTCCCACCGCCGCCGATCCTCGAGGACGACCCCGCCTTGCTCGACAAGGCCGCGGCCGCCCGCCACCGCGTCGGCGGACTGCCGCCCTCGCTGCAAGATGCGCTGGACGCGCTCGCGCGCGATGAGAACGCGCGCGCCTGGATGACGCCGCTGATGTACGAGGCCTACGTGTCGGTCAAGCGCGCGGAGATCGCCGCGGCAGCCGACGAGGAGCTGCACGAGACGTGCGGGCGCTATGCCGGGATCTACTGACCCGCTGCTGGCCAGGCTGCTGGAGCTGATCGACGGACAGCTCGCGCAAGCGGTGCAGCTGCGCCATCGCCTGCACGAGCAGCCCGAGCTGGCCCACCACGAGCTGCGCACGGCGGCGATCGTCGCCGACGCGCTGCCGGTTGCGTGCACCACTGTGGCCGGCACGGGACGGATCGCGCTGATCGGGCCGGACTCGGGCAGCGTGCTCGCGATCCGCGCCGAGCTCGACGGACTGCCGATCCACGAGCGCACAAACGCGCCCTTCAGCGCCGGCGGCGAGACGATGCATGCGTGCGGACACGACGTGCACATGGCGGCGCTGGTGGCTCTGGCGCGCGCTGCACACACGCTCGCCGGCGACCTGCCGGCGCCGCTGCTGGCGATCTTCCAGCCCAGCGAGGAGGCTTTTCCGTCGGGCGCCGAGCAGCTGGCGCGCGAGGAGCTTGCGGCCTGGGCGCCGGCGGCGGTCCTCGCGGCGCACGTACATCCGGAGTTGCCGTGGGGCGCCGTCGCGCTCGACGTGGGGGCGGTCAACGCGTCAAGCGACTCGGTGGAGATCGTCGTCGAGGGCGAGCCCTCCCATGGCGCCTACCCGCACCACGGGCGCGACCCGATCCTGGCGATCGCGCAGATCGTCGTCGCCCTGCACGCGCTGGCGACGCGGCGGATCGACCCGCTCGCACCGACCGTGCTCAACGTCGGCGTGCTCGAAGGCGGCGGGGCCGAGAACGTGATCCCCCCGCACGCGCGGGCTCGCGCGACCATTCGCGCGCACCGTCCGCAGGATCGCGCGGCGCTGCGCGAGCTCGTCGCGGAGGTCGTCGTCGGCGTGGCCGCCGCGCACGGGTGCCGCGGTAGCGCTGAGCTCGTGCCGGGCGAGCCTGCGCTGGAGAACGACCCGCGGATCGTTGCGCGCACGCGCGCGCTGCTGGCACAGGCGGGTTTCGTGGCCGCTCGCGAGTGGCGCTCGTGCGGCTCGGACGATTTCTCCTTCTACGGCGAGATCGCACCGGTCGCGATGGCCTTCGTCGGCCTCGACGGTGCGCCGGGCTTCAGCGCGCGACCGCTGCACCACCCCGAGCTGCTGCCGCCGGACGAGGCCGTCGGCGCAATCGCGCGCGCACAGGCGATCCTCTACGTCGGCGCCGCGGAGTCACTTACAGCCGATTAGCTGGACCAATGTTGCGCTATCCGCCCAGCGGCGAGGGCGGGATGCGCGGCTCACCGCGCACCTCGGGGATGCGCATCATCAGCTCGTCGAGAAAGCACCACGACCAGTCTTCGCGCGGCTCGATCGAGCGGATGATCGGATGGCCGCTGGAGTGGCTGTGCGCGCTGGCGTGTCGATTCGGCGAGTCGTCGCAGCAGCCGACGTGGCCGCACTCCAGGCAGATGCGCAGGTGCAACCAGGGATCGCCGGTTTGCAGACAGTCCTCACAGCCCTCTACGGCGTCGGGCAGCTCGGTGACGTGAACGTGATCGAGGTGCGTGCAGCCAGGCATGTCGTGTCCTTTCTGTCAGCTCTGCGTGAAGGGCAGGCGCAAGCGGAAGGTCGTGCGGCCCGGGGTGGAGTCGAGCTCGGCTCAGCCGGGGCGACTGCTGCGAGATCGGCTTGCGCGGGCATCGCGCTACTGAGCGTAGTGCGACGGGCGTCCGCCGGAAGGTGATGCGTACTACTGCGTCGCGCTCGACGCAGCGCGGCCGCCGAGGGCGGGGCTGGCGTATGGTCCAGCGATGCCCGAGCGGATGATCGCTTCCAACGGGATCGAGCTGAACGTGCTCGACGAGGGCGACGGCCCGCTCGTCGTGCTCTGCCACGGCTTTCCCGAGCTGGCGTACTCGTGGCGCCGGCAGGTGCCGGCGCTGACGCAGGCAGGGTACCGGGTGCTGGCGCCGGACATGCGCGGATACGGACACAGCTCTGCGCCGCCGCAGGTCGAGGCCTACGACGTCGTGAGCCTGTGCGACGACATGACCGGGCTGCTCGATGCGGTCGGCCAGGACTCGGCGATCTTCGTCGGCCACGATTGGGGCGCGAACGTGACGTGGCAACTGGCCGTTCTGCATCCCGAGCGGGTGCGCGCGGTGGCGGGCCTGAGCGTGCCATTCGTCCCGCACGCGCCAGCTGCGCCGATCCCGATCATGCGCCGGCACCTCGGCGAGGACTTCTACATCGTGTGGTTTCAGCAGCCGGGCGTCGCCGACGCTGCGCTCGCGCGCGACGTGCGACGGACACTGACGACAAGTCGCCAATGGACGGCGCAGTGGGCCGACGAGGACGCCTCGCCGCCGCGGCCGCAGCCGTGGCTTTCCGAGGACGAGCTCGCGGTATACGTCGAGGCGTTCCAGCGTACGGGCTTCACAGGGGGCCTGAACTGGTATCGCAACATCGACCGCAACTGGGAGCTCACGGCGGACGTCGCCGAGCGGCGCGTCGAGCAGCCCGCGCTGTTCCTCACCGGCGAGCGCGATCCCGTCCGCCGCTTCATGCCGGCCGAGGCGATGCACGGCTGGGTGACCGATCTGCGCGCGGAGATCGTCGTCCCGGGCGCCGGACACTGGGTGCAGCAGCAAGAGCCCGAGGCGGTCAACGCCGCGCTGCTGGATTTCCTGCGCGGGCTCTGAGCCAGCCGATCGCGACGTTTCTAGGGGCGGCGATGTTGATGTGGGTACTTCAGCCGCCCTGGCGTGTTTGATAGGGCACAAGGAGATGAGATCGATACGGCGTAAGAACATGAGATCGGCACGCACAACCTGTCTGGGCCTGCTTGGCCTGGTGTTCCTCGGAGCGCCGGCGCTAGCCTCGGCGGAAGAAATCCCGGCCCCGACGGTCAGGGTCAAAGCGGCGGCGGTCGCGATCCCCGGGTTTCCCGGCACGGGCAATTTCTACGGCAAGGGCGCCGACGTGGAAGCCACCCTCGAAATCGAAGGATCTGGGTATGGCGCGACGGCGCAGAACCCGAAAGGGAGCCCGCCGCCGATCTCCGCGGTCAACGTCTACCTGCCCAGGGGCGTCAGGCTCCACCGGTCCGGCTTCGCCTCCTGCACTGAAGCGACGCTCAAGAACATCGGCCCGAGCGGCTGTCCAAAGAAGTCGATCGCGAGCGCGCTCGGGAGCGCGCTCGGCGAAGTGACATTCGGCTCCGAGCGTGTGCCCGAGCCCACGTCGCTTCAGGCCTTCTTCGCCCCCGGCGGCGGCCTGCTGTTCTATACGCAGGGCTCGAGCCCGGTGAGCCTCGAAGTTGTCTCCACGGGGAAGTACGTAAGGAGCTCCGGCAAATACTCCTGGGAGCTGGAGGCACTCGTGCCACCGGTCACCACCGTGCCCGGCGCGCCGCTTGCATCGGTGAGCAAGATCCACCTGAAGGCGGGCGCCGCATTCAGGGCGCACGGCAAAGTGGTCCCGTACGGCACCGTGCCCAAGAAGGGCGAATGCCCGAAGGGCGGCTTCTTCGGCAAGACCGAAGTCACCTTCGGCGGCATGTTCGGCCGCGAACGCGAATTCGGCATTTCACCCAAAACCGTCACCAACGTGATCCGCGTTCCCTGCCCGCGCAGGTAACGCCGCGGATGCGTGGTGCTGACGGTGGATTGCTCTATGGGCGATCCAGGACTCGAACCTGGGACCTCTTCCTTATCAGGGACGGCCGGTAAAGCGGGCGGGGTGGCTCGAATCGCGCATGGATGCTGACGATCGACGTCCCCGGGGCCTCCAGTAGCCGGTCAGCAGAATGTCCGCAATTTACGGCCGATCGTTGGCGATATTGGCAGGGCTGCCATTTCAGCCTCCGCTCAGGTCTTGGGCTCGGTGAGCAGCCCGTCGAGCCACGCGCGCACCTGCACCACCGTCTCGCGGGCCGCGGCGCGATCGAGTCGTTCATCGAGGATGTCCTCGTATCGGAACTCAACCGCCCAGGGCGCCAGGCGGCGGGCATCCCTCGCCGCTTGCGGCGGAGACAACCCGGCCTCGTTGAGCAGGACGACCAGTCGTCCGAGGTCGTGGATGCGCGGGGGCGGGACCCCGGCGTTTGCGAGAGCGGCCTTGAGCAGCTTCTCGACAGCCTGCTGCGCGTGGAAGCCGATGAGGTCGTCGGGGACATCCGGATCGTCGGCGAGCTTCTCCAGCGCGATCTCGTCGCTGCGAGCCTTCACGGAGAAGCGAGCGGCGAGGTCGCGGACGTCACGTTTCGGCGAGGACACGGCCCTCCGTCAGCGCCTCGTGGAGCAGCGTGCCGGCAACGTCCCCCCATTCCTCCATGTAGCCGTGCGGGACGACCATGACATCCGCCGCGATCCCGAGGGGGTCGAGCACGGCCCGCAGCCGCACCATCTCCTGCGCCTTGCTCGCCACAGATGGCTCGACGACGAGGAAGTCGAAGTCACTGTCGGCCCCCGCATCGCCGCGGCCGTGGGATCCGAAGAGGATCACCTTCGAGTTGCTCGGCACAGCCTCCGCCAAGAGGCGGCCAGCGCGATTGACTATCTCGGCAGCAGTCATGGTCGCGAAGCTATCGTAGTCTACGGCCAGCCACGCTATTGACGCACCGCTTGCAATGCGGGACGTGAGTCAGACGTCGCCGCTTGGCTTCGTCGGCTATTGCCGCCTAAATACGTCCAGCGCGACGCCGTTCTGCGCCGCCGTCCGAAAGCGACTCAGAAGGTCAGCCACCGTCTCAAGCGCGTCCTGACCAAATTGTGTGTCCGCGTAGCCAAGCGCCCCGTGTGCGATGTTGTTACGCCTTCGCAGGAGTTCGCTGTCGAGCCAGTTGTAGTGAAGCGTGAAAGGTTCCGCGTTCAGCCCGAGACGCGTGGCGATGTCGTCGAACTTCTCAGACTTCAGATTACCGTCAGCTTGTATCGCACGGTTTGGCGACGGAAAGACAGCCTCCGCATTCGCGTTTCGCAATCGCGTTACGACGTCAATGTGACGACGAATACGCAGCCGGCTTCCTTCGGCCTGTGAGAGAGCTCCTGCAAGACACAGGGCGAGATAGACGTCTGAAAGCTCACCGTACTTCAATCGTAGGCCGGTAACGTACCGCAGTAGCGATCTACTCGCCGCTACGACGTACCCCTCCCAATGCGCATAAGCGAGAGCCACCGCCGTCCTCGATGCTGTCTCGGCGGCGCGGCCATGCGCTTGCGCGAGAGACGTGCGCAGGGCCACGAACTCAACCGTCCGCCACCCCATCTCGGCGTCAAAGCTATCAAACAAGTCCTCTCGGGAGATGGGACCGCTCAACGGAGTAGGGGATCAGGTGACAGACGAGAACAGGCGTCGCCCGAGTGCTACGGCTCTCGGAATCCTCGGTTCCCCTCGTCATCTGGGGGTGAATCATCGGTGAGGAAGGCTGATCTGGATGCCCGAGCAGCAGAGGTAGATCATGGCGATCAGGGCGTCTGCGGAGTGAAAGCCGTAGGCGCGGTGTGAGAGCAGGCGGATCTTGCTGTTCAGGCCCTCCAGGCGCCCGTTTGAGAGCCCGAGTTCGATCGCGGCGAGTACGCCGGCCTTGTGCTTGCGGATCGTGCGGGCGAGCTTCACGAACGGTGTGAGCTTCGATCTGGATGCCCAGGAGAGCCACGCGTCGAGCTGCTCGCGTGCCTGGTGGCGGGGGACGCGGTAGACCCATCGCAGCTCGTGCAACAGCAGGAACGCGCGGTAGAGGCGCTTGTTGGTCTGCTGCACCTCGGCGAGGGTGGCGAGCTGACGGGCGGTCTGGTTTGAGGGGTCCTTGATCAGCGAGTAGCGCGCGCCCTTGATCCACGTGCCGTGCTTGGTCGCCGAGCGCCCGTGCTCGTTGTACTCGGCGCGGCGAACCTGGTCGGTCGCCCGGCCGCCCAACTGCACCACATGGAACGGATCGAACGCGACCTGCGCGTCGGGCACCGATGCCTTGATCGCCTTCTCATAGCCGGCGCTCATGTCGATCGAGACCGCCCGGATCGAGGACTTCCGCTGCTCGGTGAGCTGATCGAAGAACCCCTGCAAGGTGGCGGCGTTGCGGCCGGGCGCCGCCCACACCACACCGCCCTTCTCATGGTCAGCGACACACGTCAGGAAGCGATGATCGGCGCCGTAGGAGATCTCGTCCACCCCCAGCCTCACGAGCCCGTCGAGACGACCCTCATCGAGGTGGTCGGCCACGACCCGCTCGGCGATCTTGCCGATCGAGGACCATGCGATGCGCAGCAGCCTGGTGATCTGCGTCTTGTTCATCTGCTGCGCAAGCCAGGCCGTGAGGTCCTCGAAGTCGCGCGTATACGGCGAGCCGGCGCGCGCCCACTGCACCGCCTCCGGTCGCTCGCCGCAGTCAGGGCAGCGCAGCCGTCGCAGCTCGCACTCGATGAAGCACCGGCAAGAGCCGAGATCCAGATGGCGCCAGCGCTTGACGCGCCGATCCTTGATCTCCAGGCCGCGTGTTCCGCAGCCCGAGCACACCGGCGCGCGCCGACGCAGAGAGACCGTCACGATCACCCCCTCGCCGCTGAACGCCACATCCTGGACCCAGGCTCCAGGGAGCCTGAGCATCCGGTTGAATGCAGTGCTGACACGCACGTCGTCCTCCTTCGCTGGCCGCTGATCTTTAGAACAGCCAGCAGCCTGCCGGAGAGGACGGCTGCGTGTCGCTCAGCGCGTGCGCAACTTGCGAGAACCTTCCCGCCACGCGGAAAGCCCAGCAAACACGAGGCCAACGCGGCCCTTCAGGCTCTCACTTC